>NZ_JACHMM010000001.1:5475000-5812500 GCF_014204975.1 Jiangella mangrovi | reverse complement strand
CTGCTGATGCCGATCGTGTCGCAGGGTCCGCGGGTCGATGTGCTCGGCCTGTCGCTGAGCGAGCAGGGCCTGCTGACCGGCTGGAACATCCTGGCCAAGGGCACGCTCGGCGTCGTCGCGTCGATCCTGCTGGCCGCGACGACCGAGGTGCGGGCGCTGCTGCTCGGCCTGCAGCGGCTGAAAGTGCCGGAGCGGCTGGTCGAGATCGCGTCGTTCATGATCCGCTACGCCGACGTCGTCACCGGCGACATGCAGCGCATGCGCATCGCCCGCGAGTCCCGCGGCTTCGAGGCCCGGCACCTGGGGCACGTCCGGGTGGTCGCTCAGGGGGCCGGGGCGCTGTTCGTCCGGTCGTACGAGCGGGGGGAGCGGGTGCACCTGGCCATGCTGTCGCGTGGCTACGCTGGCGCCATGCCGCTCACCTCCGTCGCCGTCGCCTCACGGGCCGACTGGCTCCGTGCCGCCGCGCTGCCGCTGGCCGCCGCCGTCGTCGCCCTGACGGCGGTGCTCGCATGACGGGGACGGCGTCGGGTGACGCGTCGCTCGAGGTGGCCGGGCTGGCCTATGCCTACGCCGACGGCCACCAGGCGCTGTTCGGCGTCGACCTCACCATCGCCCGCGGCGAGCGGGTCGCGCTGCTCGGGCCCAACGGCGCCGGCAAGACGACGCTGGTCCTGCACCTCAACGGCATCCTCACCGGCGGGGTGGGGACCGTGCGGGTGGGCGGACTCGAGGTGCGCGCCGGCGACCGCGACACCCTGCGCGAGGTCCGGCGCCGCGTCGGCATCGTCTTCCAGGACCCCGACGACCAGCTGTTCATGCCGACGGTGCGCGACGACGTCGCCTTCGGCCCGGCGAACCTCGGCCTGCGCGGCCCGGAGCTGGACGAGCGGGTCGACGAGGCGCTGGCGCTGGTCGGCATGTCCGAGGTCGCCGACCGCCCGCCGCACCACCTCTCCTTCGGGCAGCGCCGCCGGGTCGCGGTCGCGACTGTGCTGGCCATGCGGCCGGAGATCCTGGTGCTCGACGAGCCGACCAGCAACCTCGACCCCGCCAGCCGTCGCGAGCTCTACGAGATCCTCGACTCCCTCGACGTGACACAGCTCGTGGTCACGCACGACCTCCCGTTCGCGCTGCAGCTGTGCGGGCGCTCGGTCGTGCTGTCCGGCGGGACGGTGGTCGCCGACGGCCCGACGGCGGACGTGCTCGCCGACGAGGCGCTGCTCGAGGCGCACCGGCTGGAGCTGCCCTACGGTTTCGACCCCCGCTCGGTCGCCCCGCGCCGCTGACGCGGCGACGGCAGCGTGGGCGCTGATATCAGGTCCACAGGTCTGCTGCCGGCAGCGCAAAGAGCCGATCGCCGAACGGAAGCCGTCTCTCCCCTGTGTGGAGGACGACGCCTGCGACGAACTCCGTGCCCGTCTGAGCGAGACGATCCCGGAGCAGCCGGAGCCCGCGGAAGTCGTCGCCTCGTGGGGTCGACGTCGCCTTCACCTCGATGCCGACAACACGCCCGTCGTCGGATTCGAGCACCAGATCGACCTCACTGCCGCTCGCATCGCGGAAATGGAACAGACGGGCGGAGACGTCGCTCCACGTGAGCTGTTTGGAGAGTTCGTTCGCGACGAAGGTCTCGAACAACGGCCCGGCAGCGGGGTCGGTGGGTTGCTGCAGCGCGGTGCTGTCCTTGCCCAACAGGGCAGCAGCGATGCCGGTATCGGACAGATAGATCTTCGGCCGCTTGATGACCTTGGCCGTGAGATTGCGGCTCCAGGCGGGAATGCGGTGCACGAGGAAGACCGTCTCCAACCACGGCTCGTAAGTACTGACGGTCGATCGATCCAGCCCGAGCCGTTCTGCGGCCTTGCTCAGCACCAGTTCTTGCGCGGTGGTCGCCGCGAAGAACCGGACGAGATCGCGCAGAGCGTCCGCGCGCCGGATGTCAGCAGCCACCTCGATCTCTCGCTGGATCACCGTTTGGACGTATCGCGCGAACCAGCGCTGACGTAGCCGTCCGCTGAGGTCCTGGACCTCGGGATATCCACCTGCGCAGAGGAGGTCGAAGTACTCGGACCGGGAACGCGGCCGGCCTTCGTGATCGAGAAGGCGCTCCGGGTCGCTGAAGGCGCGATCGACGAAGTCGTCGTCTCCCTGAGTGACTTCGCCCATCGACAAGGGCCACAGAGGAACGATGTCGGTGCGCCCGGCGAGCGTCTCGGCGATCGAGGGCACGGTGAGGAAGTTCGTCGATCCGGTCAAGAGGTACTGACCCGGGCGGCGGTCCGCGTCGACGACCTGCTTGATGGCGAGAACGAGTGGCTCGCCCACACGCTGGACCTCGTCGATCACCTGAGGTGTTCCGAGAGACTCGATGAAGGTCTGTGGATCGGCAACGGCAACCTCGCGGTCTTCGTTGCGGTCGAGGGTGACGTAGCCCGCATCGATATGCGCTGCGAGGAGCTGCGCCAAGGTGGTCTTGCCGACCTGTCGTGCACCGTGCAGAACGACGACACGAAATGCCGTCATCGATTCCAGAGCTATGCCGAAGACCCGACGGGAGATGAGGCCAGGACGCTCATCCGTGGTGTCCATGAACTGCACGCTATCAGCAAACCCGCAGATTCTCTCGTCGCTGTGCCGCAGATTCTCCCCACGTTCTCCCGCAGATCCTCCCTGGAGTCTTCCGCAAATCCTCCCGCGGGTGTTGCGTCACTCAACCGAGTCCAGCGGGAATGTCGTAGAGGGCGTCGATGGCTTTGAGCAGGCGTTTCTCCGAGACCGGCTGGGCCGTGCCCAGCTCCTGGGCGAACAGGCTGACGCGCAGTTCCTCGATGAGCCAGCGGACGGCGTCGTGGGCGGGCGTGGGGCCGTGGCCGGGTGGGAGGGCGGCCAGCGCGGCCTCGTACTCCTCGGTGACGCGGCGGACGGTGTCCATGTTCTGGTGGTCGCGCTGCGGGCTGGTCGGCAGCTTCTCGAGCCGCCGCTCGATGGCGCGCAGGTAGCGCAGCAGGTCGGGCAGTCGCCGCCGGCCGATGGAGGTGACGAAGCCGGGCGCCATGAGCCGGGCGTGGTGGTCGCGCGCGTCGACCAGGGATGCCGTCAGCGCCAGGCTGGAGGTGCTCTTCAGCGCCGACGCGACCCGGTGCGACACCTCGAGGACCTTCTCGACGTCGGCGACCACCTCGAAGACGGTCTCGATGAGGTCCTGCCGCACCCGCGCGCGCAAGGCCGCGAACCCGGCCTCGTCCCACGCCGGCCCACCGGCGTCGGCGACCAGCCAGTCGACCGAGGCCGCGGCGACGTCGTCGAGCAGGCCGGCGATCGAGCCGTCGGGGTTCTGGCTGAGCACCAGTTTCGAGCGGTTGCCGAGGTGGCGCTGCACGAACGCCGTCGGCGACGCGACGCTGAGCAGCAGCAGCCGCCGGTTGCCCGTCCACATGGCGCGGGCCTGGTCGGCGGGGGTCGGCAGGACTCGCAGCGCCACGCCGGCGCCGTCGTCGACCAGGGCGGGATAGCCGGTGACGACGTGCCCGGAGCGGCGCTGCTCGAAGGTGCGCGGCACCTCGCCGCCCGGCCACTCCGTCAGGCCGGTGCGCTCGATGCTGCTGGCCGCGGCCGCCATGGACGTGCGCAGCTCCTGCTCGAGCTGCACCTTCAGGGCGTCGAGGTCCTTGCCCTCGGCCGCGAGCCTCCCCTTCTCGTCCAGCACGCGGAACGTCATGCGCAGGTGGTCGGGCACCTTGCCGAGGTCGAAGTCGTCCGCCGTCAGTGGCACGGCCCGCAGCCGGTGCAGCACGCGCGCGACGGCGGCGGCGAACGGCTGGCCCGAGGGCGACGGCGGCAGCTGCGCGAGCGCCTCGCGGGCGGTGTCGGGGGCCGGCACGAACGAGCGCCGCAGCGGCTTCGGCAGCGCCTTGATCAGCGCCGTGACCAGCTCCGGCCGCAGCCCCGGGACCTGCCAGTCGAACCCGTCGGGCTCGACCTGGTTCAGCACCTGGATCGGGATGTGGACCGTGACGCCGTCGGCGCTGGCCCCGGGCTCGAACTGGTACGTGAGCCGGAGGTCGAGGTCGCCGGCCCGCCAGGTGTCGGGGTAGTCGGCCTGCGTGACGGCGCCGGCGGCGTCGGTGGTCAGCAGGTCGGTGCTGAACGTCAGCAGGTCCGGCCGCTCGTGCTGGGCCTTCTTCCACCAGCTGTCGAAGTGCCGGCCCGAGACGACGTCGGCCGGGAGGCGCTCGTCGTAGAAGGCGAACAGGGTCTCGTCGTCGACGACGATGTCGCGGCGGCGGGCGCGGTGCTCGAGCTCCTCGACGTCCTCGAGCAGCTCGCGGTTCTCGTGGAAGAACCGGTGGTGCGTCGACCAGTCGCCCTCGACCAGCGCGTGCCGGATGAACAGCTCGCGGCTGAGCTCGGGGTCGACCCGCGCGTAGGTGACCTTGCGCCGCGGCACGATGACGACGCCGTAGAGCATGACCTTCTCGTAGCCCATGACGGCGCCGGCCTTGCGCTCCCAATGCGGCTCGCTATAGGTGCGCTTGACCAGGTGCTCGGCCAGCGGCTCGGCCCACGCGGGGTCGATGCGGGCGTTGACCCGGGCCCACAGCCGCGACGTCTCGACCAGCTCGGCCGACATCACCCAGCGCGGCGGCTTCTTGAACAGCCCCGACCCGGGGAAGACCGCGAACTTCGCGCCGCGGGCGCCCTGGTACTCGTTGGCCGACTCGTCCTTGACGCCGATGTGCGAGAGCAGGCCCGACAGCAGCGACTGGTGGATGTGCTCCGGCGTTCCATCCGGCGTATTGAGGGTGACGCCGAGCGGTTTGACCAGCTGGCGCAGCTGCGACTCGAGGTCCTGCCACTCGCGGATGCGCAGGTAGTTGAGGTGCTCGGTGCGGCAGAGGCGGCGGAACGCGCTGGACGACAGCGCCTCCTGCTGCTCCTTGACGTAGCGCCACAGGTTGAGGAAGGCCAGGAAGTCCGACGTGGGGTCGGCGAAGCGGGCGTGGAAGGCGTCGGCGACCTCGCGTTGGTCTGTCGGGCGCTCGCGCGGGTCCTGGATGGTCAGCCCGGCGGCGATGATCAGCACCTCGCGGACGCAGCCGTTGCGGTTCGCCTCGAGGATCATCCGGGCCAGCCGCGGGTCGATGGGCAGCTGCGACAGCGACCGGCCCATGGTGGTGAGGCGGTCCTTCGGGTCCGGCGCGGTGGGCTCGAGCGCGCCCAGCTCGACCAGCAGGTTGACGCCGTCGGCGATGCTGCGCCGGTCGGGCGGGTCGAGGAACGGGAACGCCGCGACGTCGCCCAGGCCGAGCGCCGTCATCTGCAGGATGACCGAGGCGAGGTTGGTGCGCAGGATCTCGGGCTCGGTGAACGTGGGCCGCGACTCGAAGTCCTCTTCGGAGTACAGCCGGATGCAGATGCCGTCGGAGAGCCGCCCGCAGCGGCCCGTGCGCTGCCGTGCCGACGCCTGCGACACCGGCTCGATGGGCAGCCGCTGCACCTTGGTCCGGTTGCTGTAGCGCGAGATGCGGGCCGTGCCGGGGTCGACGACGTAGCGGATGCCCGGCACCGTCAGCGACGTCTCGGCGACGTTGGTGGCCAGCACGATGCGCCGGCCGGTGTGCGGCTGGAAGACCCGGTGCTGCTCGGCGGCGGACAGGCGGGCGTAGAGCGGGAGGACCTCGAGCGCTCCCGGCGGCGCCGAGGCGTAGCGCTTGCGCAGCGCGTCGGCGGTGTCGCGGATCTCGCGCTCGCCGGACAGGAACACCAGCACGTCGCCGGACGGCTCGAGCGCGAGCTCGTCGCAGGCCTCGACGATGGCCTGGATCTGGTCGCGCGGCTCCCCGCCGTCCTCGAGGTCGAGCGGGCGGTACCGGACCTCGACCGGATACGTGCGGCCGCTGACCTCGATGATCGGCGCGTCGTCGAAGTGCTGGGCGAACCGCTCGGGGTCGATGGTCGCCGAGGTGATGATGACCTTGAGGTCGGGGCGTTGCGGCAGCAGCTGCTCGAGGTAGCCGAGGATGAAGTCGATGTTGAGGCTGCGCTCGTGCGCCTCGTCGATGATCAGCGTGTCGTAGCGGCGTAGCAGCCGGTCCTGCCCGATCTCGGCCAGCAGGATGCCGTCGGTCATGAGCTTGACCAGCGTGTCGTCGCTCGCCTTGGCGGTGAACCGGACCTGGTAGCCGACGGCGCGGCCCAGTTCGGTGTTCAGCTCCTCGGCCACGCGCTCGGCGACGGTGCGGGCGGCCAGCCGGCGCGGCTGCGTGTGCCCGATGGTGCCGCGGATGCCCCGGCCCAGCTCGAGGCAGATCTTCGGCAGCTGTGTCGTCTTGCCCGACCCGGTCTCGCCGGCGACGATGACGACCTGGTGGTCGCGGATGGCGGCGGCGATGTCGTCGCGCCGCTGGCTGACCGGCAGCTCCTGCGGGTAGCGGACGGCGGGGACGGTGGCCTTGCGCCGGGCGAGGCGGCGCTCGGCGGCCTCGACCTCTCGAGCGATCTCGGCCAGCGCCTTCGACCGGGCCTCGTCGGAGCGGGACTTGCGTACGCCGTCGAGCCGACGGGCGAGGCGCCGCTCGTCCCGGAGCATCAGCTCGGGCAGCCGGGCACGCAGGTCGGCCGGGGAAACGGTACCGGGGGACGACGTGGGCATACGCCGTCAAGCCTACGTTGCGGACGGCGCGAGGATCATCCCGTTTATCCGGGCCCTCCGCGGCGGACCGGGGCCCGACCGGCGGGTTGCTGCGGCTCGGGGTCGGGCGGCGGTACCGGCGGAATGGCGACGGTGACCGGCGCGCTGGTGCGGACGGTGACCGGCATGCCGTGGTGCAGCAGCTCCAGCTGCGACCCGTCGTCGTGGTCGCCCTCGCGCAGGTAGTACGTGACCTCGGTGGGTCGCACGCTCACGCGCAGCCGCAGCCCGTGCCAGAGCAGCGAGAAGTCCAGCCCGGCGATCCGGCTCGGCAGGCGCGGCGCGAACGAGAGCACGCCGTCGTGGTCGCGCATGCCGCCGAACCCCGCGACGAGGCCCAGCCAGGAGCCGGCGAGCGAGGCCAGGTGCACCCCGTCGCTGGTGTTGGCGTGGCTGTCGTGCAGGTCGGTCATCGCGGCCTCGCCCAGGTAGTCGTGGGCGAGCTCCAGGTGCCCGGTCTCGGCGGCCATCACCGCCTGGGTGCACGACGACAGCGAGGAGTCGCGCACCGTCCGGGCGTCGTAGTAGTGGAAGTTGCGGGCCTTCTCCTCGGGCGAGAACGCGTCGCCGCGCCAGTGCATGGCCAGCACGAGGTCGGCCTGCTTGCACACCTGGCGGCGGTAGAGGTCGAAGTAGGGGTGGGTCAGCAGCAGCGGGTACTCCTCCGGGGCGGTCCCCTCGAAGTCCCACTCCTGGAACCGCGTGAACCCCTCGGACTGCTGGTGCACGCCGAGCTCGTCGTCGTACGGGACGGTCATGGCGTTGGCGGCGTCGCGCCAGGAGGCCGCCTCCTCGTCGTCGACCTCCAGTGCGGCGGCGACCTCGGTATGGCGGAGGACGGCGTCGGCCGCGCCGAGCAGGTTCCGCTGTGCCATGAGGTTCGTGTAGACGTTGTCGTGGCCCATGGCCGAGTACTCGTCCGGCCCCGTCACGCCGTCGATGTGGAACGCGCCGTGGCGGTCGTGGTGGCCGAGCGAGCGCCACAGCCGCGCGGTCTCGACCAGCAGCTCGACCCCGACCTCGCGTTCGAAGTCCTCGTCGCGGGTGGCCTGGATGTAGCGGATGGTGGCGTCGGCGATGTCGGCGCCGATGTGGAACCCGGCGGTGCCGGCCGGCCAGTAGCCCGACGTCTCGTGGCCGCGGATGGTGCGCCACGGGAACGCGGCGCCCCTGAGGCCCAGCGTGCGGGCGCGGTCGCGCGCGAGGTCGAGCGTGGCGTGGCGCCACCGCAGCGCCTGCGCCGCGGCCTGTGGCTTGGTGTAGGTCAGCACCGGGAGCACGAACATCTCGGTGTCCCAGAACGCGTGGCCGTCGTAGCCGGGCCCGGTCAGGCCCTTCGCCGCGATGGGCCGCATCTCGTTGCGCGCGCCGGCCTGCAGGACGTGGAAGAGGCCGAACCGGACCGCCTGCTGGACCTCGGGGTCGCCGTCGACGCGGACGTCGGCGGCGTCCCAGTAGGCGTCGAGGTACTCGCGCTGACCCCGGCGCAGGCCCTCCCAGCCGGTGAGCCGGGCCGACGCCAGCGCCGCGCCCACCTGGTCGCGCAGCGCGGGCAGCGACCGCCGGCTGGAGAAGCCGTAGGCCAGCAGCTTGACGACGCGCAGCTTCTCGCCGGGCTTCAGCACGCAGGCGATGGTGGTGCGGGCCCAGTCGGGGAACGCCTCGGTGCTGACCGACGTGCGGTCGGGACCGTCGACGACGTGGGTCATGGCCGCCGCCATGCGCAGCCCGCTGGTCTTCGTCCGGTGGATCAGCAGGCCGCCGGCGCCGTTGGCGAGGTGCTGCTCGGACTCGAGCGGCTCCTCGAGGACCGCCGCGACGCGAGGGTCCTTCTTGGTGACCGGGAGCTCCTCGTTGGCGACCAGCCCGGACTGGATGACCACCCGGGTCTCCTCGCCGAGCGGCTCGACCTCGTAGCAGATGGCGGCCACGGCCCGCTGGGTGAACGACACCAGCCGGGTCGAGCGCACGCGCATGGCCTGACCCGCGGGGGACACCCACTCGACCGTGCGTTCCAGCGTGCCTTCGCGCAGGTCCAGCACCCGCTCGTGCGAGCGGACCTCGCCGTAGCGGACGTCGAACGGCTCGTCGTCGACCAGCAGCCGGATCAGCTTGCCGTTGGTGACGTTGACGACCGTCTGGCCCTGCTCCGGGTAGCCGTAGCCGGCCTCGGCGTACGGCAGCGGGCGCAGCTCGTAGAAGGAGTTGAGGTAGCTGCCGGGAAGACCGTGCGGCTCGCCCTCGTCGAGGTTGGCGCGCAGGCCGATGTGGCCGTTGGAGAGCGCGAAGACCGACTCGGACTGGGCCAGGATCTCGAGGTCCAGTGCCGCCTCGCGGATACGCCACGGCTCGCTCGGGTACGCACTCTCGCGGATCACCCGTGCTCCTCGTTCAGCAGTTCCCCCAGGTCGGTGACGACGACGTCGGCGCCGTGCTCGCGCAGGGCGTCGGTCTGGCCCACGCGGTCGACGCCGACGACGTAGCCGAAGTCGCCCGCGCGGCCCGCCTCGACCCCGGCGAGCGCGTCCTCGAACACGGCCGCCTCGGCCGGGGCGACGCCCAGCCGCTCGGCGGCGGCGAGGAACGCGTCCGGATGCGGCTTGCCGCGCAGCCCCTCCTGCCGGGCGGTGACGCCGTCGACGCGTACCTCCAGCAGGTCCTCGATGCCCGCGGCGGCGACGACCTCGCGGCAGTTCGCGCTGGCGGAGACCACCGCCCGGCGCAACCCGGCCTCGGTCGCGGCCCGCAGGTAGGCGACGGAGCCCGGATACGGCCGCACGCCGGTCTCGCGCAGGCGCTGCAGCAGGACGGCGTTCTTGCGGTTGCCCAGGCCGTTCACGGTCTCGGCGTCGACGGGGTCGTCGTGCGTGCCCTCGGGGAGGACGATGCCGCGCGAGCCGAGGAAGCGCCGGACGCCGTCGGCGCGCGCCATGCCGTCGACGTAGCGCTGGTAGTCGAGGACGGGGTCGAACGGCACGAACGGCTCACCCGCGTCTTGTGCGCGATCGCGGAGGAAGGCGTCGAACATGGCCGTCCAGGCGGCCTTGTGCACGTCGGCCGTCGGCGTGAGTACCCCGTCCAGATCGAACAGGCACGCCTTGATCTGATCCGGCAGGCCCAGCATTGAACGACTGTAGGTCATCACAAGGGAGGCGGAGCGAACTCCGCGAGATCGGAAGCTCCGGGCGGCGCCGTGGCGACGGCCGTCAGGCCTCCTGGCCCTCTGACGTGACCTCGGTGTCGAGCGCCAGCTCGGTCACCACCTCGGCGTCGGCGCCCGGCCGGCTGCGCCAGCGGACCGTCAGCTCCGAGACGTGGCCGTGCATGGGCTGGATGAGCAGGAAGTCGCGGGCGTGGCCGGCGCTGAACTCGCGCATGTGGGTCTCGCCCTCGGTGACGGTGAGGTCCTTGGTGTCGACCCGCACGTCGAAGGCGGCGGTGGCACCGTCGTTGTGCAGCACGTACCGGTGCTGGCTGAGCCGCTCGAGCCGCAGCCGCGGCGCCATGCGCACCCGGCGTCGCCGTCCGTACCGCGAGGGCCGTTGAGCGCCGACGCCGGCCTGCCGCGCGGAGATGAGGATCAGCGCCGCGAGTATGAGCACCGCGACCACGATGAGCACCACGACGACCGTCACAAATCGACTCTAGTGCGGCGGTTCGTCAATGACGAGGGACTCGGTTCGCCGGCTCGGTTCAGCGGAACAGGCCGGCGTTCGTCTTCGCCCAGTCGGCGAACGACGTGGCCGGCCGCCCGAGCACGTCGGCGACGCCGGTGGTGGGTTGCTGCGGGTGCTCGACCTGCTGGCCCTCGCCGTCGACGTACCACTCGGCGTACTCGCCCATCGAGGCGCTGAGCTCGGCGATCGCGTCCTCGCGGCTGAGCTCGACGTACGGGAGGTCGCGGCCCAGGGCGCGGCCGATGCGCTCGACCTTCTGGGCGCGGGTCAGCGTCTCGGGGCCGGTCAGCGTGTGGGCGCGGCCGACGTGGCCGTCCTGGGTGAGGGCGACGGCGGCGACGGCGGCCACGTCGTCCATCGCGATGGCGGCGTTGGCGGAGTCCGCGTAGCCGTCGCGCACCTGGCCGGTGGTGCGGATCTGGTCGGCCCAGATGGTCGAGTTCTCCATGAACTCGCCGGGCCAGAGGTGGGTCCACTCCAGACCCGACGCCTCGACGTCGTCGACGATGGAGCCCCACCAGCTCTCCCGTTCGCCGGACAGGCTGACGACGTGCCGGACGCCGGCCTTGCGGGCGCGGGCGAGGACCTCGGCCGCGGTGTCGCTGTAGGACGTCAGGTACATCCGGTCGACGCCGTCGAAGGCGCCGTCGAGGGTGTCCGGTTCGCCGACCCAGCCGGTAGCGACGTCGACGCCGTCGGGCAGCTGGGCCTTGGCGGGGTCGCGGACGAGGGCGCGCACGTCTGTTGCGTCCAGGGTGAGGAGGTGGTCGAGGACGATGCGGCCGACGCTGCCGGTGGCGCCGGTGACGAGGATGGTCATGGCGACAGCGTACACCGTACGCGTACGACGTACGCACATATTTTCGTGAGGCCGGGCCGTAGGATCCTGCGTTGTGATATTGGATTCACAGCTGCTGCGCCGCCCGTGCTGAGGCGGCGGCTCGGCGCGGCCGCCTCGGGCTGGCTGGGTCGAGTGCTGCTGTACGTCCTGCTCACCCAGTTCGCGATCTTCCTCATCCGGCCGGTGCTGACCTACCGCGCGCTCGACCTCGGCGCCGGCGACCGCGAGGTCGGGCTGCTCGTCGTCGCGTTCGCGCTGCTGCCGGCCGTGGTCGCGATCCCGCTAGGCCGGCTGTCCGACCGCCGCCGCCCGTCGATCGTCGTTCAGGGCGGCGCGGTCCTGCTGGTCATCGGCAGCGGGCTGCTGTACCTGGCGTCGAGCCTGACGGGGCTGGCGCTGGCGACCGTCGTGCTCGGCACCGGCGCGGTGGCCGGCCTGGTCGGCGCCCAGTCCGTGATCGCGCGGCTCGCCCCGGACAGCCGGCTGGACCGCGACTTCGGCCTGCTCACCGCGGCCGCGTCGGTCGGCCAGATGATCGGCCCGCCGATCGCCGGGCTCCTGCTCAGCACCGACGCCGACCGGACGATCACGACCGGGCGGGCGTTCCTCGCCGGCGGCGCGCTGTTGTGCGTGGCGCTGGTGGTGTGCTGGCGCTTCGGCGACCGCGACTCTGTCGCGGGGCGGGCTCCGGCGGGTGACGGGGCCGGCGATGGGGGGACGGCGGCAGCTGCGGCCGCGCCGGCGCCCGGGTCGTTCGGGATCCTGCGGCTGCCCGGCGTGGCCGGCGGGATCGTCGCCAGCATGACGCTGCTCACCGCCGTCGACCTGCTGATCGCCTATCTACCGGTCATCGGCGAGGAGCGCGGCATCAGCCCCGGCGTCGTCGGGCTGCTGCTCAGCGTGCGGGCGGCCGCGTCGGTGCTGTCGCGGCTGCTGATCCCGCCGATGCTCCGGCGCTGGGGCCGGACCCGGCTGCTCTGGGCCAGCACCTTCGGGACCGGTGTGCTGCTGGGGCTGCTGCCGCTGTCGGAGCCGGTCTGGCTGCTGGCGGTGCTGCTCGTGGTCGCCGGCTTCCTGCTCGGCATCGGCCAGCCGCTGACGATGTCGCTGGTCGTGCAGGCGGTCCCGTCGGCGTCGCGGGGCGCGGCGCTCTCGATCCGGATCATGGGCAACCGGCTCGGGCAGGTCGTGCTGCCCGCCGGGATCGCCGTCGCGACCGGCGTGTTCGGCGCGTCGGCGGCGTTCGTGCTGGTGGGTGGCCTGCTGGTGGCGTCGGCCGCAGGCGTGCCCCGTCAGCCCCGCGGCTGATCGGCGGACGGCGGCTGGGCGAGGCGGAAGGGCGGTTGCGTGCCTCGGGGGAGCATACGGTCGCGGTGCTGCTTCGCGTTGACGGTTAGCCGGGATTCGAGGTCTTGCCGGGGTGTTGAGGTAGGCACGCCTCGCCGGACCGACGTCCTGGTCCACCGTCACGTCCTGGTCCCACGTCACGCCGCTGGGTAGAAGTCGGCCGTCTCGCGTGACGCCAGACCAGCACGTGACACCAGACCAGCACGGTGTGGCGCGCAGGGGGCCCTGGGCATGCGTTCGTTTTGTCCGATCCAGCCCCACCCGGATCGCCGTCAGTCGGTCAGGTGGCCGCCGACGTCCGGCACGGCGTGCAGCACCATGCTCGTCGACGTGGTCGCGGCGCCGCCGCGCTCCTTGAGCTCGTTCAGCTCTTCGTCGAGGCCGGCGATGTCGTGGCAGGCCAGGTGGACCACGTAGTCGGCGTCACCGGCGAGCTGCCAGGCCGCCGTCACCGCCGACCGCCCGCTGAGCCACTTCTCGAAGATCGGCCGGTCGGTCGCCGGGGCGAGCCCGACCCGCACGACCGCCTGCACGGGCCGTCCGACCGCGTCGAGGTCGAGCTGGGCCCGGAAGCCGGCGATGATGCCCGCCTCCTCGAGCCGGCGGACGCGAACCGACATCGCCGACACACTCAGCCCGGCCCGCCGCGCGAGGATGTGCAGCGGCGACTTCCCGATCCGCAGCAACTGGCCGAGGATGACGCGGTCGACGGCGTCCAGGCGCGGCGCCGCCCGCTCAGGCCGCATCACGGACACCCACCCTGACGAGGGCCGGGGCCGCCGGTCTCGTCGTCACCACAGGGGCGACGAGGTCGGGGTCGACCTGGATCCGTGCCACACCGAGCGGGGCGAGCAGGGCCCGCGTCGCGGCGAGGCTGAGCCGGACCCACGGCTGGTGGCGGCCCATGGCGGCGGCGAGCGACTCGGCGATGCTGAAGGCCAGGCCGACGCGGTCGCCCTCCGGCAGCCGGGCGGTGAGGACGACGAGACATGACGTCGCCGGTCCAGTCGAGCGGACGGGGACGAACAACGGCTGTGAGTGCTCCATGACGTGCACGCTAGGGTCGCGAGGGCCGGGTCCGACAGGATCTTCACGCGTTCTCAACGCTTGCGGCCGCAATCTTTGCGTCCGCTTGACGATCATGGGGTTGGTTGTGTCCGCCCTGCCTGCCACGATGATCGTCGTGACCCCGACACGCGCCCGTCGGCCGTCCCCCGCTCAGCTCGACCGCGCCACGTCGGCCACGCTGAGTGCACTGAAGGACCCGGCCGCCGTCGAGAACCTCCGCCTCTTCTACGACCGCGACTCCAACTACCCCGGCCGCAGCTTCCTCGCCGTCGGGCCGGTGGAGTACGACACCATCACCGCCGCCGACCTCTACGCCACGTCGCTGCTGGGCATCAGCGTCGGGCCGCGGGCCGGGCGGCAGCTGCTGCAGGGCGGCCCGCACCGCAACGACGTCCTCAAGGCGCTGCGCGCCGTGCCGGTCGAGACCCACCTGGCCGACGCCGACGACACCGTCCTCGACGCCGCCGAGCATCTGCACCTGCAGCTGAAGAACGCCCTCGGCGGCAACAAGTGGGTGGCCGCGTCGAAGCTGTGCGCCCGCAAGCGGCCGCGCCTCTTCCCGGTTCGCGACTCGCTGGTCACCCGCGCGTTGTTGGGGGTCGGGCAGGACCGCCGCGTCGACTGGCTCGTCTACCAGCACCTCATGACCGACGACGAGGTCCAGGGCCTGCTGCGCGAGGTGACGCGCGAGTCCGCCATCCGCGAGTCAGACCTCCTCGACCCACCATTGCGCATCCTCGACGTCGTCCTCTGGATGCACGTCAAGACGACGGGATGAGTCGTCAGCTCGGCGCTGGTCCCGCGGTGACGGTGATGTCGCACCGGCGGTTGCGGGCCTTTCCCTCGGCCGTGTCGTTCGTCGCGACGGGTCGGCTCTCGCCGTAGCCGATCGCGACCACCTGGTCGGCCCGCAGGCCGTGGTCGATGAGCCACCGCCGAGTGGTGTCGGCCCGGGCTCGCGACAGAACCAGATTGTCGGTCTCCGAACCGTCGCCGTCCGTATGACCGGCGACGGTGACGATGGCGCCGGGGCGCTCCCGCGCGGCGGCCACCACCGCGGCCAACTGCGTCGAAGCGGCCATGCTGAGCGTGGAGCTTCCGACGTCGAAGAGCACGTCGCCGCTGAAGCTGAAGGACGTGTCGGCCCGCGGGACGTCCGGCTCGGCCGGCGCGGTGGGCTGCTGCCACCATGGTCGTTCGGCGCCGGCGGCTTCGGCGACGGCTTCAGCTGCGGTGCCGCTGTGGGCGGGTATCGACGCGGCGGGCTCGGACTCCGCCGGAGCGACGCAGGCGACGAGCGACGCCAGCGCCGCGACGAGGATCGCGGTGCGGGGCATTCCGCGGCCCGTGAACAGGATCGTCATGGTCGTGCCTCCGTCCCGGTTCGCAGTCGCCGCCCGGGGCGGCCCGCGGTGATCGCGGCGAAGACGGCCGCGCCGAGGGTTCCCAGCACGGTGTCGTAGCCGATGGCGGTGACGTCGATCCGCGGCTCCTCGACGAGAGCCGGGAGGGGCGCGGAGCGCAGCACGATCGCGTGCACGTCTCCGTCGAAGTCGGCCAGCTCCTCGATCGGCCCGGGCGGACCGTCGTCGAGCTGGAAGTCCGAGAGCACCACGAGGGTCGCCGCGTGCCTCGGATGGGCGCGTGCGTACGCCTTGGCGATGCGCAGGGACGGCCGCAGGAGGCTGACGGCCGGGCCGTGGACCGGCGTCCTGAGTCCACGGCGCAGCCGATGCGCTTCGGGTCCGCCGATCGGTGTGGGCCCGATGTCGTGTGAGGTCGGGGCGCCGAAGTGGAGGATCGCCGCCAGCTCGCGACCGCAGCGGCACTGTCCCCCGGCCTGCTCGAGCGCGGCGCCGGCCTCCACGTAGCGCCCGCCGATCGCGTCCGCCCCGGTCGAGATCGACGCGCTGTCGTCGAAGAGCAGGATCGTCAGTCGACCCGCCGGTGGGCAGCTGCCCGGATACCCGAAGCGGATCCTGCTCATCGCCGGGCTCCGTTCCTGGTGGCTGGCGGGGTGGCCGCGCGTGCGGTGACGTCCGACCCGTTCGCCAGGGGCCGGCTGCGCCGCGGTCCGTGGCCGACGACGGCCGGATTCTGGCGCAGGATGCGCCACTTGAGCACGCGGACGTGCGCCGCCGCGGCGGCACCGCGCTGCAGTTCCTCCGTCGTGATCGAGTCGGCCAGCGCCATGGCTTCGGCGTGACGGCGGATCGCGCGGCTCCGTGCGGCCCGGGCGTGGCGGCGGGTCGCCCGCCGCTGGGCGAGCTCGGCCCGGTCGAGGAGGTCTGCGACCTCGTCGGCGTAGACGTAGCTGTTGATCGCGCTCGCGCAGCAGATCGCGACGGCCAGGCAGCCGAAGATGATGCCGTTGTCCGTGCCCTCGACGTTGCTGCGCAGGACGAAGATGCCGCCGGCGGTCAGCAGCGCGATGGTCACCGCGACGCCGGCCATGACCTTGACGACGGCGTCCCTGGCTCGTGGGGCGGTGAAAAGCCGCGCGAACCGCAACTCCTCCGCCGTCAGCTCGTCGAGGTCGCGGTGCCGGCGTCGGGCCAGCACCAGGTCGCGGAGGTCCTGGCCGACCAGGCCGGCGGTCACGGCCGCGATGCCCGTGGCGACCGCCTGCATCAGCGCGAGCTCGACCAATTCGCCGAGCAGGATCGCGGCGCCGGCGATCCCGGCCACGTCGCCGACGACCAGCAGCAGCCAGCGCAGGACGTACCAGAACTTCGCGTGCGGCTCGCGGCGGGTGAGTGGGCCGAGCACGGTGAGGGCCTGGGCGCGCGCCGTCGTCGCCGCTCGTGCCGACTCGGCGAGATCGGCCACTCGAGCGCGTGCGGCGACCGCCCGGGCCTCGTAGCGCGCGACCCGGGCACGGTGGCGGCGGGCTCGCCGCTCCCCGCGCTCTGCGTGCAGGGGCAGGAGCTCGCGCGCGAGCTCGTCGAATTCAGCCTCCAGGTAGGTCGGGCCGAGCTCGTCGGGTCGGACCTGGACGTGGACGTGATCGACGACGCGGAGGGTGACCCCGTCGGCGGCCTCGATGCAGCGGTCGATGATCTCATCGGCGTCGTCCCGGTCGTGGCGGCCGGGCGCGCGGCGGTTCTCTCCGAACATGGTCAGCTCCCCGTGACGTGATCGGTGACGACGGTGCACGCGGCCGCCGTGCGACGGCAGTAGGCGTCGTAGAACGCCTTGAGAGCGTCGACGTACGTGGTCGGCGGCGGCGGGCCGGCCACACGCCCGATGCCGGCGATCGTGACGGCCGAACCCGCGGGAAGGGTCGGGGCGGGCAGTCGGCTCGCGAGCTCCTGCGCGACGGCGACCGTCAGCTCGGCGGTGTTCAGCGTGACGCCGCTCGTCTGCACGCCGTCGGTCAGCAGGGTCACGTCGAGACGGTGTGCGCCGGCTCCGGCGGAGTCGAGCTGGCCGATGAACTCGGCGGCGGCGCCGAACTGTGCCGTGATATCGGACCCATCGGCGGGGAGGGCCTCCGCCGCCGCCTCCAGCGCGGCGACGATCGTCGGCACCGTCGACTCGACCAGGTCCGGCACCTTGCGCAACCGTGCGATCTGTGTGGCGCCCGGCGGCCGCAACTCGCCGTCGAACACGGGGAGTGACGCCGCCGAACTCGCTGAGAAGGCGACGACGCGCAATCGCCCGGAACAGACGGCCACTCGCCGGACGATGTCCTCGATGACGGTGGCGCGCCTTGTGGCAATACTGGGGTCTCGTCCGGTGCCGCTCAGATCGGTGCCGACGAATGCCGCCAGTTCCTGTCCGTCGGGGCACGTCTCGGCGAGACGCTGATTCACCCGAAGCTGATCGGTCGCCTGCCTGGCGTCCGCGGGGTCGCCGCAGGCAGCCAAGAAGACGGTGATGATGCTGGTGATGAGCAGAGTCGCAGTCGTGGTTTTCATGCCGCAGCCCCCTCGTCGATGGGTACCAAGAACGAGAGCTCCCTGCCTTGGCGAAATCCTTTCTATGTCCCCGTTGTGGCCCCTTGACCAGAGCGCCCGTTCCGGTACGATCACGGAATACTTGTCAGGAAAGCATTCCCCTCCCAGAGGGGTGCAACGTGGGGAATGTGCGCCGCTGAGGGGGGCCTTACCGGTGCCTCGACGCCCCACTGGTGGTACACCTTCCGCCCGGCTTCTCGAGGACGGCCTTCGCGACCTCGTGAAGGAACCGGGCCCCAGTGCGCAGCGACTGCTCCGTCGCGAGACGCCCGGCATCCAGGCGCTCATGGCGGGAGCACCTGAGGCTTGGCCACCCGAGGTCCGCGCCGAAGCCGTGCTGCGCCTGATCTACGACCTCATCACCGACATCACGAACGAGCGCTGGCAGCGAGTTGCCATGGCGGCGTTCCGCAATCCGCCGGAGGACTACGTGGGCCAGAGCTTCGACTCGCTCCACAATCGGTTCCGGCATCTGGCCCTGCAGGACCTGGGTTCCGACGGCGGCGACGTCGAGATCCACATCGAGCGTCACCGCGGTTATTGGAGTGGCGCTGCCAATCAGCTGGCGACTCTGCTCGAAGAGCGGCTCGTGCGAATGAGCCAAGCTCCCGAGGAGTGGGTCGTCTATCGCCGTGAGGAGCATCAGCCGCCACCCCTGCTACTCCCGATCTCGTTCGACCGGACCGATGTCCTCTATCAGTTCGACGGCCTCCGGGGTGTGAAGGTTTACACATACCGATGGCTGACCGCGCACGCAGCGATCGATCGCTACGAGACGGTCGCGTGGTACTACTCGGATCCGGATGCGCCCGTCGAGGTGGAGCCGCTCGCGAACTGTGTCATCGACGGTCCGTCGCGGGAACTCCCGCAGGGCGGGCGGACAGAGGCTCTGAAGTTCTCGCACATGCTGAGCGCCGACGAACAGTACTTCTTCGCCTACGCCGTCCACTTCAATTCCGATCGGCCTTGCCGGCCTTCGATTCTCTACGAGTCGCGGGGGCGCACCATCAAACACCTGATTGTCAGGGCCCAGTTCGATCCGCGTGAACTGCCCGCCAAGTGCTGGCACGTCGACATGTCCGCACACGTGAGCGCATCCTCCGAACCGCCCGACGACTCGCCCGAAGTGATGAGCATCCCCGAAAACGGCTACCTCGCTCATGAATGGCGATACTGTCAGCCAGGCCGTAAATACGGCCTGCTCTGGACGTGGAGACCTCCAGAGCTCGCACATGACTGAGAGGCTGTCCCCATCATGGGTAACGGGTGATGCTACCCCCGGGGCCCGGGCGTCTCTCTTCGCATCGGTCCCCGGGGCGCCGTGCCGGCGCATCACGTCGACTCAGCTCTTGTGCTCTCTGGGTGCGGGAGGGGGGAGTTGAACCCCCACGTCCGAAGACACCAGAACCTAAATCTGGCGCGTCTACCTGGTTCCGCCACTCCCGCGCACCCGCCATCGTAGGGCACCGCGCCTTGGCACCGCTGGCCACCACCTTGGCACGCCTGGTCGTCGCTCATGCGGGGTGATTCGTCCCATTTGTGGAGCGCTCAGCCGTGCCAAGGCAGCCGGCGGCTGAACCCTACGGGAGCGACCAGGTCATGCCGATCGGCTGCATGCGCTGCCCCACCACGGTCGCCGACCCGTCGGTGTCGACCGACAGGATGAAGGTGGCGTTCTGCGAGATCTCTGCCTGCGAGATCTGCGACCCGCCCGGGATCGTGCCGAGGCCGGCGGCCTCGATGACCACGGAGTAGCCGGAGTTGACCATCACCGACTGCGTGCAGCTGATGGAGGCCAGCGCCACCGCGCCGTACTCGGTCTGGAGCCAGTGGATGTTCTCGGGGGACTCGACGGCGCAGCTGCGCGAGGTGGTGCCGAACTCCGGCGGCGCGGTGTCGAGCTGCAGGCCGTGGTCGGGGAGGCGGGTGAGGCCGTCGGCGAAGGAGAGGTCGATGTTCTCGGGCTCCTCACCGGTTTCCCCATACTGTCGCAGCGCTTCCAGGACCTCGTCGCCGCGGCGGGTGGCGGCGTCGTCGGCGACGACGGCGGCACCGTCGGCCGTGAGGGGGGCGGTGACGGACGTGCCTTCCGCCGGGTGGACGGCGAGGCTGGCCAGCCACGGCGAGGCCGCGTTCTCGCGGGTCAGCAGGAACCACGAGGGTGCGCCACCCGACGAGGACGCGCCCGTCACGATCGCCCACATCGGGTACGAGTCGACCTCGGGCGAGAGGACGATCGACGGGGTGACGGGGGTCGGCGGGGTCTCGGGCGTGACGCCGGTCGCCAGCTGCTCCTCGACGGCGAACTCGGAGGTCGCGAGGAGGGCGCCGGTCTCGACCTCGCCGAGCTGGGAGGCGTCGAGGGAGACGCCGGCGAGGTCGACGATCTCGTTGTACTGGCCGAAGAATCCCTCGGCCCGGTCGAACGTGATCGCGGGGATCAGCGCGCCGCGCGCGGCCTGGTCGATCTCGGCCGGCACCTGCGCGCACGCCGTCACCAGCCCGGTCAATCCCAGTACGACGGCGATGCGCGCGGTCGGCGTCGCCGGCGGCTTCGGCGGCGGCTCGGGCGCCGGAGGCGGCGGGGTGCGCTGGGGCAACGGCCGCTTGGGCAGCGGCGTGACGGTCGCGACCTTCTCCTTCTCCGGCTCCTCGTCCTTCGAGGGCTCGTCGTCCTTCTCGTCCTTCTCTTTCGGGGACGGCTTCTCGTCGACGACGGCGGCAGCCTCGGCCTTGGTCTCGGCCTCGGGCTTCGGCTCGGCCTTGGTGTCGGGGACGACGGCCAGCTTCCGCTTCCGCCGTCGTCGCCGGGGAATCACGATCAGCAGCACGCCAGCGGCCACGAGCAGCAGCCCGCCGACCCCGACGAGGACGGCGGTGAGGAAGAAGCCGTCCACCTCGACGCCGAAGGACAGCTCGACGTTCAGCGGCTCACCGGACGCCGACGGCGACATGACGACCACCCGCACGGGCTCGTCGGTCAGCTCATAGGAGACGCCCTGCCAGCCGGGCCCGGACGCCTGCTCCTCCCACCAGTCCAGCTCACCGGGCGGCACCGCCGGAGCACCGCCCGGTGCCGCCGACGACGTCACCTCGCCGCGCAGGTCCGCCGCCGTCACCGTCTGCTGGCCCACGCCGTCGAGGTAGGAGTCGACGTGGATGCGGTGCGCCGCGCCCACGAACACCTCGCCGTCGTCGGCGGACCGGGCGCTGACGTGCAGGACCGGGCCGGTCACCGTCGCCACCCCGACGTCGGTCGCGACGACCGAGCCGTCGCCCGAGACCTCCGACCGCGCGTACTCGACGGTGTCGTCGGGCCCGACGTACACGGCGGCCGCCGCGCCGGCGAGCAGCAGCGGCGTGCCGAGGACGATCAGCGCGACGGCGAGGACGAGGCGCAGGCGGGCACGTGTCACGCCGCGTCGAGCCCCAGGTCGCGACGGAGCTTGGCGACGTGCCCCGTCGCCCGGACGTTGTACATGGCCTTCTCGACCGTGCCGTCGGCGTCGATGACGAACGTCGACCGGATGACGCCCTGCACGAGCTTGCCGTACAGCTTCTTCTCGCCGTAGGCGCCGTACGCCTCGAGCGTCGTGCGGTCGACGTCGGACAGCAGCGGGAAGGTGAGGTGGTCGCGCTCGCGGAACGTCGCCAGCTTGGCCGGCGCGTCGGGCGAGATGCCGATGACGGCGTACCCGGCGCCCTGCAGCGAGCCGAGGTTGTCGCGGAAGTCGCAGGCCTGCGTGGTGCAGCCCGGAGTCATGGCGGCCGGGTAGAAGTAGACGACGACTCGCCGGCCCTTGAAGGAGGAGAGGGAGACGGGGTTGCCGTCGGCGTCGGGGAGGGTGAACTCGGGCGCGGCGTCGCCCGGCGAGAGTCGCGAGTCAGTCACGGTGACACCGTATCCGTCCGTCTGGAGGCATGCATCGGTACGGTAGATCCCAACGATCCACGGACTGAGGAGGTGCCGGTGGCCACGAACGAACCCGTCCTGCCCGCGTCGCGCCAGCCGGTGCCGCTGGCGCCCGAGGTGCAGGCCGAGCTCGACAGGCGCCCCCGCACCGTCCGGCAGATCGAGCAGGACATCGCCGCGCGCACCGACCGGCTGGCCGCGAACATCGACGAGCTCAGCGCGCGGCTGTCGCCGTCGCGGCTGGTCAAGGACACGACGGCGGGCATCCGCGCCAGGGTCACCACGCCCGAGGGCAACCCGCGGCTCGAGGTCGTCGGCGCGGTCGCGGGGGCGGTGCTGGTGCTCGGCGTGCTGATGTGGCGGGCACGGCGGCGCTGACCGCTCCGATCCGGACGTACCCTCTCTGTTGTGACCTCCCAGGACCCCGACAAGCTCCCCATCCGCATGCTGCACGACCGCGTGCTGGTCTCGCAGGACGGCGAGGACGGCGAGCGCCGCTCGTCCGCGGGCATCGTCATCCCCGCGACGGCCGCCATGGGCCGGCGGCTGGCCTGGGCCCGGGTCGTGGCGGTGGGCGCCAACGTCCGCACCGTCGAGGTCGGCGACCGCGTCATGTTCGACCCCGAGGACAAGGCCGAGGTCGAGGTCCGCAGCGAGACCTACGTGCTGCTGCGCGAGCGTGACCTGCACGCCGTCGCGGCCGAGCGGCTCACCGACGGGCAGACGGGTCTGTACTTGTAGCCCTACCATCACTGATGTGCCCGGAGCGCCCGAGAACTCGCCGATGCAGCGGGGTGAGGAAGCGCTCGAGGCGCTGGCCCAACGGTCCAAGGAGAGCGCGGGCACCCGGTTGCGAAGGGTCCGGCTCACCGCGCTGCCCATCGTCCAGTCCGCCATCGGCGCGGCGCTGGCCTGGTGGCTGGCGACCATCCCGCCCATCGACCACGCGCAGCCGTTCTTCGCGCCGATCTCGGCACTGATCGTCCTCGGCGGCGGGCTCGGGCAGCGGCTGCCGCGAGTGCTCGAGCTGGTCGGCGGCGTGGCGGTCGGCGTGCTGGTGGGCGACCTGCTGGTGTCGTGGATCGGCGGCGGCGTCGTGCAGCTCGCGGTCGTGGTGGCGCTGGCGATGATCGCGGCGGTGCTGCTCAACGGCGGCCCGCTGATCGTCACCCAGGCCGCGGCGTCCGCCGTCCTCGTCGTCGCACTCGCTCCGGATGTGTCCGGCGGGCTGAACCTCGACCGGTTCGTCGACGCGCTCATCGGCTGCTGCGTCGGCCTCGTCATCAGCATCGTGCTGCTGCCACTGAACCCGGTGTCCGCGGCGCGCCGGCAGATCGACCCGCTGCTCACCACCGTCGCCGAGGTGCTCGAGTCCGGCGCCCACGCGCTGGCCGACCACGACCGCGCCCAGGCCACCGAGGCGCTGGAGCGGGCCCGCGAGACCCAGGCCGACGTCGACGCCATGCACGCAGCGCTCGAGGGCGCGAACGAGGTCGCCCGCATCGCGCCCGTCCGCTGGCAGAAGCGCGGCCATCTCGCCTCCTACCTCGACGTCGCCACGCCGCTGGACCACATGACCCGCAACACCCGCGTCCTGTGCCGCCACGTCATCAGCCTCCTGCAGCGCGACGAGCCGGTCCCGACGGTGCTGCCGCAGGCGATGCGGGCCCTCGCCGGCGCCGTCCGGCTGCTGCGCATCGACCTCGAACGCGACGACGAGCCGCGCGAGGCCCGGGTGTCCGCGGTCGAGGCCGCCCGCATGGCGACCGAGGCGCTGGAACACACCGGCGGGTTCGCCGGGCAGATCGTGATCGCCCAGATCCGGTCGCTCGCGGTCGACGTCCTGCTGGCGACCGGCGTCACCCGCGACGAGGTGCAGTCGCTGCTGCCCGGCCTGCCGGAGGGCCCGGTCAGTTACGGCTGAGCGGGCGGGGCGACGGGAGTCACTCCTCGTCGAGCTCCGGGAGGGCGTAGGCCTCGTCGAGCAGCGGCTCCAGCAGGTCACCGTCCTCCTCGACGCGGGCCAGCACGTCGTCGATGTCGAACTGGAGCGGCAGCCGCTTGCGCGCCGTCGACCGGGCGCCCTGCTCGACCTCGTCCCACGTGACGGGGGTCGACACCGTCGGCCGCGGCCTCGCGCGCACCGAGTACGGCGCCACCGTCGTCTTCGCGCCGGCGTTCTGCGACCAGTCGATGAACACCTTGCCGGGCCGGGCTGCGCGCTCCATGCGCGAGATGACCAGCTTCGGGTGCTCGCGTTCGAGCCGTTGCGCCAGCCCGCGGGCGTATGCGCTCACCTCGTTGGACGTGGCGCCGCCGTCCAGTGCGACGTACATCTGCATGCCCTTGGAGCCGCTGGTCTTGGGGTACGACGGCAGGCCGGCGTCGTCGAACAGCTCGCCGAGCAGCAGCGCGACCTGGCAGCACTCGATGACGTTGGCCGGCTCGCCGGGGTCGAGGTCGACGACCAGCCGGTCCGGGTTCTGACCCTTGCCGTCGTCGCCCACCTTCCACTGCGGCACGTGCAACTCGAGCACCGCGAGGTTGGCCAGCCAGACGATCGTCGCGAGCTCGTCGGTCATGACGTAGACGACGGTCTCGCGGTCCATGGTCGACCCGGGCGACGGCAGCTCGGCCGTCCGCACCCAGTCGGGCGTGCCGCGCGGCGCGTTCTTCTCGAAGAAGCTGGCCTCCTCGACGCCGTTGGGCCAGCGTTTGCGGGTGACCGGGCGGTCGCGCAGATGCGGCAGCAGGATCGGCGCGATGTGGGTGTAGTACTGGATGATCTCGCCCTTGGTCGTCCCGGTCTCCGGGTAGAGCACCTTCTCGAGGTTGCTCAGCCCGAGGGTGCGGCCCTCGACGTCGACGTTGACCTTGCTCGGCATGCCTCGAAGTCTTGCCCACCCGGGATAGGTTCGCCAGCATGCTCGACGACATCCGCGCGGCGCTCGGCCGCCACCTGCCCCGATACGACGGCGCGCCGGTCGTGCCGCTCGGCGCCGGTCTGGACAACATCGCCTACGAGGTGGGCGGCGACCTGGTCCTCCGCCGGGCTCGCGAGGGCACCATGGCCGAGCGGCTGGCGGCGGCGTTGCACGAGGCGGACCTGCTGACGGCGGTCGCGGCGGTGTCGAGCCTGCCGGTGCCGGAGCCGGTGTTCGTCGACGAGCCCACGGCGATCCTCGCCTATCGCATGCTCCCCGGTGGCCCGCTGCACCTCAACCCCGTCGCCGATCCGGGCGCCCTGGCCGAGCCCCTCGCCGCGTTCCTGTCCGGCCTGCATGGTGCAGGGAGCAACCAGGGCGACGACGGCGGCAGCTCACCCGCCGCCCTGGTCGAGGTCGACGACACCCCGGCGGCGGACTGGCTGGCCGACGCCGCGGAGTCGTACGAGACCGCGGCCGTCGCGCTCGAGCCGGCCGACCGCGCGCGGGTCGAGGCGTTCCTCGCCGCCGCGCCGCCGCCCGCGCCGAAGCGGCTGACGTTCTGCCACAACGACCTCGGCGCCGAGCACGTGCTGGTCGACGGCGCGACGATCACCGGCGTCATCGACTGGAGCGACGCGGCGGTCGCCGATCCCGCCGTCGACCTCGCCCGGCTCTACCGCGACCTCGGCCCCGGCGTGTTCGAGAAGATCGCCGCCGCCTACACGGGTGACGTCGACGCCGTCAACCCCGGACGGGTCGCGTTCTACGCCCGGTGCGCGCTGCTCGAGGACATCGCGTACGGGCTCACCAGCGGTGCGACGGAGTACGCGCGGCTGGGCCTGGCGCACCTGGACCGGACGTTCGCCTGAGCGCCTGCGCCGCGCCCACGGGTCGCACTCAGGGCGCCGGCGGGCTCTCGGGGTCCGGCGTCGCCGTGGGAGCGGGCGTGGGCGTCGGGCTCGGCGCGTAGGGGACCGGCGACGGGCTGGCCTGGCCGCCGCCGAGCAGGCAGAGCGCCAGCTCGAGCGGGGAGAGGTCGATCTCGAGGCAGAGGCCGTCGTTCTCTTCCTCGCCCTCGTCCGGCTCCTCGTCCGCCGGGTTCTGCGTCGGCTTGCCGGCCGTCGGGGAGTCGGTGGGTGTCGGGTGGTCGTCGTCGTCCTCGTCGCCGGGCGACGGCGAGCCGCTCGGCCGGCCGGGGATGTCGGTGCCGGGCACCTCGGTGGAGCCGCCACTGGGCTCCTCGGACGCGTCGTCGCCGGACGGGTCGTCGCCGGGGCCGTCGGTCTCGGTCTCGCCCGGGTCGTCGGAGGAGTCGCCGGTGCCGTCGCCGCCACCCGGCTGCGCGCCGGGGTCATCATCGGAGGGGTCGTCGCCGTCGTCGGGCCGGCCGCCCTCGGAGCCGCCGCTGCCGCCGTCGCCCTGGTCCTCGGAGTCGGGGGAGGCCGAGCTGCCACCGTCACCCTCGGAGGGCTCGTCGGACGGGTCGCTCGTGCCGGTGGGCGAGTCGGGCTCGTCGGCGGGCGAGGCGATGATCTGCGGGCCGGACGGGAAGTCGTCGATGCCCAGCGCGTGGTCGATGCTCGGGACCAGCATGTTGCCGAGCGTGATGCCGAGGGTGGCCGCGAACGCGCAGACGATGACGACGGGGTAGCGGCGGACCTTCTCAGCGACCTGGCCGACGAGGGAGGGGCGGCGGGACACACCGAAGCGCGGACCGCTCGACCTGGCCCCATGGCCACGCCGTCGTCCCGTGGACTTCTCTTGCCGCGCCCTGCTGATCGACCGGGTCCCTTCTGGCTCCCGGGGGTGACCTGGCGAAATCGCATGAAGCCGCTACAGATCGCCCCCCAGTTGCGTAACCCTACTCAGGCCCGCGGAGGCGGTAAAAGCCGTTCGGGATATTTCGTCAGTTCAGTTCCCGAAGGTGGTCCGTTCGGACGGTAGACAGGCCCTCGATTGTGCGGCATAGGGCCTCTGGCCTGGGTAAACATAGTCTCATGAGACTGCAGGCGGCGCCCAGCGGGGGCCTCCTGCAGCTGCATGTGCGGGAGCATGTGCGGGTCCCGTCAGTACCAGCCGAGCTCCCGCAACCGCTCCTCCTTCAGGCCGAACGCGTGACCGATCTCATGGCCCAGCACCTTGCGTACCCGCGCCGCGACGTCGTCGGCCGTCCTGCTGACCTTCAGGATCGGGACGCGGTACAGCTCGATGCGGTCGGGCAGGCTGCCCGGCACCCGGCCGCCGATGCGCGTGCGCGCAACCCCATGGAACTGGCCGAGCAGCAGGCCGCGGCCGTGCCAGTCGGCGGGCGGCTCGTCGTCGACGATGATCGCGATGCCGTCGACGGCCTCCTGCACCCAGTCGGGCAGCTCGTCGAGGGCCTCGGTGACAATGCGCTCGAACGCGTCGAGGTCGATGGAGTCGGCGTCCACGGCGTCGAGTCTATGCCGGGCGGCTGTGTGTCGACGGGTGGGTTGTGTTTTCCAACTCAGGAGTTAAAGTGGCGTCATGCGAGAAGCAGTCATCGTCGACGCCGTCCGCACACCACTCGGCCGGGGCAAACCGGGCGGCGCGCTGGCCGAGGTCCACCCCGTCGACCTGCACGCGGCGGTGCTGCGGGCGCTGATCGAGCGCACCGGACTCGACCCGGCCGCCGTCGACGACGTCGTCAGCGGCGCCGTCGGGCAGATCGGCGAGCAGAGCATGAACACCGCGCGCTGGGCCGTGCTGGCCGCCGGGTTCCCCGAGTCCGTGCCCGCCGTCACCGTCGACCGGCAGTGCGGCAGCAGCCAGCAGGCCGTCCACTTCGCGGCGCAGGGCGTCCTCAGCGGCGCCTACGACATCGCCATCGCGTCGGGTGTCGAGTCGATGAGCCGGGTGCCCATCGGGTCGCAGGCGGCGGGGGCGGACTTCCTCGGTGCATCGGTCGCCGCGCGATACCCGGACGGGCTGGTGCCGCAGGGCATCTCCGCCGAGCTGATCGCGGCCCGGCGCGGGCTGTCGCGGGAGCGGCTGGACGAGTTCGCGGTGCGGAGTCATCAGCGCGCCGCGACGGCGTGGGTGTCCGGCAGGTTCGCAGGCGAGGTCGTCGCCGTCGACGGTGTCGATCTGGCAGTGGACCAGTCGGTGCGGCCGGACACGTCGGCCGAGGTGCTGGCCGGGCTGAAGCCGGCCTTCTGGGCCGACGCGTGGGAGCGGCGGTTCCCCGAGATCGGCTGGCGGGTCACGGCGGGCAACTCGTCGCCGGTGAACGACGGCGCGGCGGCAGTGTTGATCGTCGAGGCGGCGACGGCGCGACGGCTGGGGCTGCGGCCGCGCGCCCGGCTGCACTCCTTCGCCGTCGTCGGCGACGACCCGCTGCTCATGCTCATGGGGATCGTGCCGGCGAGGCGGAAGGTCCTCGCCCGCGCGGGCCTGACGCTCGGCGACATCGACGCGTTCGAGGTCAACGAGGCGTTCGCCAGCGTCGTGCTGGCCTGGCTCGACGAGACCGGCGCCGACCCCGCGAAGGTGAACGTCAACGGCGGCGCGACAGCCATCGGGCATCCGCTGGGCGCGAGTGGCGCCCGGCTCCTCACGACTCTGCTCAGTGTGCTCGAGCAGACCGGCGGCCGGTACGGGCTGCAGACCATGTGCGAGGCCGGCGGCCTCGCCAACGCGACCATCATCGAACGATTGGACGACTGACGTGACCCGCATCGAAGGAACCGTCGCCCTGGTCACGGGCGGCAACCGCGGCCTGGGCAAGGCGCTGGTGTCGGAGCTCCTGGCCCGGGGCGCGTCGAAGGTGTACGCGGCCGCGCGTACGCCGTCGGCCGTGCAGGTCGACGACGCGCGCGTGGTGCCGCTGCGGCTGGACGTCACGTCCGACGACGACGTGCGCGCGGCGGCCGAGGCGGCCGGCGACGTCAGCGTCCTGGTCAACAACGCCGGCGCGCTGGTCAGCGCGTCCTTCCTCGACTCCCCGGTCGACGACGTGCGGCGCGAGTTCGAGACGAACTTCTACGGGCCGCTGCGCGTGACGCGGGCGTTCGTGCCGGTCATCGCGGCCAACGGCGGCGGGCACGTGCTGAACGTGCACTCCGTCCTGTCGTGGCTGGCGATCTCCGGCTCCTACAGCGCGTCGAAGGCGGCGCTCTGGTCGCAGACGAACTCGCTCCGGCTCGAGCTGCGCGAGCGCGGCATCGGCGTGACAGGGCTGCACTCGGCCTACATCGACACCGACATGGCCGCCGCCGTCGACGCCCCGAAGTCCTCTCCCGCCGACGTCGCCCGGCTCGCCGTCGACGCCGTCGAGGCCGGTCAGTTCGAGGTGCTCGTCGACGACGTGACGCGCGGCGTCAAGGCCGGGCTCGCCGGCGACGTCTCCGCCCTCTACCCGCAACTGGCGGCGTCGTGACCGCTGCCGTCGCCGAGTGCTCCATCGCCAATGCCCTCGCCGTCGTCGGGGAGCGGTGGAGCCTGCTGGCGCTGCGCGAGGTGCTGCTCGGGCGCACCCGGTTCGACGAGATCGCGGCCAACACGGGTGCCAGCCGCGACATCCTGGCCGCCCGGCTGCGCTCCCTGGTCGGCGCGGGCGTGTTGGAGAAGCGGCTCTACGACGAGCACCCGCGCCGCTACGAGTACCTCCCGACCGAGTCCGGCCGGGCGCTGCGGCCGATCCTGCTCTCGCTCATGGAATGGGGCGACCGGTACGTGACGCAGGGCCCGCCGCCGACGGTGTGGGAGCACTCCTGCGGCTCGGTGCTGCACGTCTCGGCCGTGTGCGCGTCGTGTGGCGCACCGGTGGGGGCGGGCGAGTCGCGACTGCTGCGGCTGGGCGGAGTGGATCAAGAGGTCGATCAAGAACCGGAATAGGCTAGCCGGCATGACCGACCTGGACGCCGACGGTGTCAGTCTGCGGACCGTCGTCGCCAACACGTCGGAGTGGCTCGCGCCGTCGTTGCGTCGGGATGACGGTGGGCGCTGGGTCCTCACGCTGACGACAACTGGTCGGCCTCACGGGTTCGTGGATTTATCGGCCGTCCCGCCGGCCTTCGCCCTGCTGATTGAGTTCGTGGGCGCGGCCGGATATGAGCTGACGCCGATAAGGGTATCCGGCCTGCGCCGAGACTGCGTCGCGGAGATCGTGTTTAGCGGCCAGCCTGGTGGCGTTGTGGTGACGGACAATCTAGGCACTCTGCGATTCAGGCAGGACCTCGATGATCCGGCAGAATCATCGTTGTTCCTCGGACCCGGGACCGACGGACGCTTGGTGCTTGACTCGGGGATCTACGCGCTTGCGGTCGGTGCTGTGAGGAATGTCCTGATCGAAGTGAGCCAACGCGCCTATGTCTCGTTCCTTGGATGGCTCCGTGATCCTGCCCAGCTTCCAACTGTCCGCCTCGGCTTCCAAATGCTGGCTCAGGCCGGTCAATGGGGAGCCGACCAGCCCCCGTGCCCAGCGGTCTTTGGTTTGAAAGCCCCTGGTGGCGCCTACCTGCGAGTAACAGCCGGTACATCGGAATCGAAACCGTCGGCCAGGCTCGATGTCGTCGGCGCGACGGCGCTGAGCGTTGGTGCAGCGGTGGACATTTCCATCGGCCGTCCGAGGCGTGGCGTTGATCCTTTCAGTCTGAGCGTGCGCGGTGCCGGCGGATTGTCGAACGTGATGCTCAACGGGCCAACGGAAGTATGGATTGAAGCGGCGTCGAGGGCGCATGGTCTGATAAGCCAGCCGTTCTTCGGGACGAATGATCTGTTTGCCGCTCCCGCGACTGTCGTGACGGGCCTAACTGGACCATGGAACCTGCGACGCGTCGAGGGCAGCCATGTGAGCGGCGGCCTGGCCGGGTTCGAGCTAATGAGCGTCGCAGCGGCCGACAGCGGGTCTCGCGCGGACACAGTCAGGGACGCTGTCGTGACAGGGTTCTCGCTGGCGTCGCACACGGAGCGACGGTCCGCCGTCGCCGCCCTCGAATCCGCCCACCACATCGACCCGCGGATAGACAGGCTGCCCGGGGCTGGACGGCGCTATCGCTGGCCCCGTCAGCTCTTCCTCCGCCGCGAACGCGACCTGGTCGCGCGGCTGCCCGAGGACGCCGAGTTCGTCGATGCGCTGGCCCGGCTGGCCCGCGACAAGGGCGCGCCCGGCGCCACCCGGACGAAGATCGCGTGGTGCGCGTACCGGCTGCGGCATCTGTCGGCGCGCTCGGTGTGGGAGCGGCTCGCGCTGACCGGCTACCGCCTGCTCGGCTACGGCGAACGCCCCGGGCCGGCGCTGTTGACCTGGCTCGTGCTCGCGCTGACCGCCACCGTGCTGTCGGCGCAGGTAGTGGGGCTGGGGCAGTCGGCGTTCGACGAGTTCCTGTCGTATGCCTTCGGGCCTGCCGGCGTGCTGTTCCAGAGCGGCGGGCCCGACCAGCCCCATCCGTGGCAGTACCTGGTGCGGGCGATCGTCGCCGTCCCGCTCGTCACAGGGCTGATCGCGCTGCGGAACTTTCGTCAAGCAGGGACGGGCGTGACGCGCAGCGTCGAGCGGCGGGCGTCGTCGGTGACCATCATGCGAAGGGCGGAGCCGCTGCCCGCATACTTGCTGGTGAATGCCTCGTCGACCTGGTCGTTCGTCTCCTCGTCGGCGACGTTGTCGACGGTGACGTCGTAGCGGTTCCGCCCGTCGATGAAGGCGCCCGTCCTCGTGCGCTGGATGCGCCGGTACCACTGGGACGAGTCTCCGTAGGCGTTGCGGATGTACGCCTTCCCGTCGACGACGACGGCCCAGATCTTGGTGACGATCTCGCGCCCGTCCAGCGTCGTGGTCGCGAGCCGGACGACGCCGGTGCGGGCGAGATGGTCGACTGCCGCGCTGCTCTCGGTCATGCTCTCGACAACGACGGACCGGGCGCGGCTATGCCGCGCGGATCCGGTCCAGCACCCGGGCGACGGCCTCGTCGACAGTGACCCCTACCGTGTCGACGACGGTGACCCCTGCGTCTGTGAGGGGAACGAACTCGGCCCGCATCCGCTCGACATGCGCCCAGTCGACCTCGTGCCAGCCGGGGATGCCGCGCACACGACCCTCGATGCGGCGGCGATGAACAGTGACGTCGCCGCACCGGCACTCGACGACGACCAGCCGGGCCTGGTGCTCGGTGGTCAGCGTGCGCCACCGATCGACCGTTTCGTCGTCCACCAGACAATCGAGTACTGCCGACTGCCCGAGCAGGAGCTGACGGGTGATCAGCGTGGTCAGCAGGTCCGTGTAGAGCCGCAGGTACGTCTTCCGGTCCAGCCCGCGGAGGACACCGTGCGGGGCGAGCGCTCCGAGGAGCCAGTCGCCTGCGAACGACGGCGCTCCCATCGCCACGGCGACGCGGTCGGCGAGGGTGGACTTGCCGGTCCCAGGCAGGCCGGTGAAGACGACGACGGCGTTCGCTGCGGGCACGGCGTCCATACTCCCGGAGGTTGTCGGCGGTGGCATCTACCATCGGCCCATGCCGCCCGAAGACTCGCCCGTCCCGACGGAGTATCCGCAGCGCCTCGGCCGCACCGCCCGCCGCGAGCTCGCGCTGAACGGCTACACCCGTTACGAGCAGCTGACGTCGGTGACGCCGAAGGAGCTGCTCGCCATCCACGGGGTCGGCCCCAAGGCGATCCGCATCCTCACCGAAGAGCTCGAGGAGCGCGGCCTCTCCTTCGGCTCCTGAAGACGGGGCCACCATCCCGCCGGGAGGGAGTTGTCCTCGCCATAGCGGGTGAAAGTCCCTCCTCACACCGCCGACGGGCTCGCCGGAGACTCGGATCCTGCCATCCCGTCCGGCAGACGCTCGACGCCGGAGTGTGGGGCGAACATGTAGACGCTGATGCCAACTGTTGGCCGCACCGTCTACATGTTCGGCACGCATTGACGGCCCCATGGCGCGAACCGGGGCGCCGGTCAACGGAGCGGCCCCGAGGCGGCCGGAGGAGATCCGGGCCGCATCGGGGCCGTCCGATCAGCGGAACAGCGGAGTGGCTACGGACTCAGCTGATCCCGCAGCGTCTCGGCCGCGGTCAGCAGCCGGGACCGAGCCGTGACGTCGATGACGCCGAGGGCCTCGGACGCGAACCGCTGGACGGCCTGGTCGGCCTGACGGATCTGGCTGCGGCCGGCCGCGGACTCCGCCGCCTGCAGGTGCGCGAGTAGACGCAGGCGCTGGCTGTTCGTCACCAGCCCGTCGGCCACGTACCGCTCGACCAGCGCACCGACCGTGTCGAACGAGACCACGACGGTGAAGGTCGCCGTCGTCTCCGTGGAGTTGCCCGCGGCATCGACCGCCACCACCTCGACCACATGCGATCCGGCCAGCAGTCCGGCCAGGTCCAGCGTCAGCGGCGAGTCTCCAGGTTCGCCGTCGAGCAGCAGCTGGGACGAGGCCAGGCCCGAGCCCGCGTCGGACGCGGACGCCGTCACGGTCAGCACTTCGTGCAGCCCGTACGACCCGCCGTCGTCGACGCCATCCAGCACAGCGCCCGGCGCCGTCGCGTCGACCTTCAGGTCGAGCGTCTTCTCCTCCTCGACCACGCCGGCCGAGTCCGACGACCGGTAGCGCAGCGAGTGCACGCCGTCCGGGACGGTGATCGGGCCGGAGTAGGCCGTCCACTCGCCCGAACCGTACGCGTACTCCGTCGTCACCGGGGCGGTCCCGCCCGTCACCGACAGGGTCACCGTCGGCGCCGTGACGTACCAGCCGTCGTCACCGTCCGGCGAGGCCGGGGCGACGGTGGCCGTCGTCACCGGGGAGCCGGCCGGCTCGCCCTCGAACAGCTCCTGCACGTCGTCGTCGCTGAGGGCGTGCTCGTAGATGCGGACGTCGTCGATCAGGCCGTTGTACAGGCCGTCCGGGTAGTCGTTGTTGCCGATGTAGTTGCTGCTGGTGTTGCCGTTCAGCCCGACGTCGTCGATGCCCAGGGTGAAGTCGGACCGGGTGCCCATCAGCTCACCGTCGAAGTAGAGCTTGCCGGTCGAGCCGCTCATCGTGAACACGATGTGCGTCCACTCGCCGATGGGCAGGTCGTTCGCGGCGCCCAGCGTGAGCCGTTCCTGCAACGGGTTCCCCGGCGCCTTGAGCGTCGCCGCGAAGCCGGTCGCCCCGGCGGCCTGCGTCCGGGACTGCAACAGGAGGAACGTGTCGGTGCCGTTGCCGATCTGGAAGATGGGCACCCAGGTCGGCAGCGCCGTGGGCCGGGCCCACATCGACACCGTGATCTCGTCCTCCATGTTGGCCGACAGGTTGTTCGGCAGCCGGACGAAGTTCTCGCTCGACCCGCCGCCACCCGGCAGCGACACCACGCCGCCGCGCGGACCGCCGGTTCCCCAGGACGTGGTCCCGCCCAGGGTCGCCGCGCCGATCTCCACGTCGGTGCCGGAGTTGGCCGCCGTCCGGCCCGCACCCTCGTCGAAGGTGTAGTGGACGGGGATGCCCTCGCCCGGCGGTGGTCGCTCGACGGTGTGAACCACCGACGCGCTCGACGCCCGCGTTCCTGGGTCGCCGTCCGCACCGAGGTAGCGGACCTCGACCGTGTAGTCGCCCCGGCCGAGCTGCAACGGCGTGAAGCTGACGGACCCGTCCTCGTCCAGTGCGACGGGGTTGCCCTGGCGCTGGTTCAGGTCGACGGGGTCGTCCGGCCGGACCGGCTCGACCCACAGCTCCGCGAACCCGCTCGCCGGCGTTCCACCGGCGGTCTCGACCGTCGCGGACACCGTCACCGGCTCACCGAAGGGCGACGGCGACGGTGTCACCGTGACGCTCGTGGTGGTCGGGACGGCGGCGCCGTCGGCGTGCAGGACGGCGATGTCCGCCGCCGTCAGCGCCGAGCCGTAGGCGCGGACGTCGTCGATCAGCCCGGCGAACGACGGGTCGGGCCACTCGTTGTTCCCGATGAAGTTGTCCGTCGTCGTCGAACCGTTCCCGACGTCGGACAGCCCGATGGAGAAGTCGTCGCGAGACGCCGCCTCCTCGCCGTCCAGGTACAACGTGCCGGTGTCGCCCTGCATCGTGAACGCCACGTGCGTCCACTCGCCCGGAGTGAGGTCGACCCCGTCGCCGAGCGTCAGCCGTTCCTCGACCGCCGCGCCGCCACCGGACGGCTCCGCCTTGAACGTGGCGGCGAGGCCGGTCGGGCCGTCCGCCTGCGTCTGCGACTGGAGCAGGAAGTACGTGTCCGTGCCGTTGCCGATCTGGAACAGCGGCATCCAGTTCTTCAGCGAGTCGGCGTAGGCCCACATCGACACCGTGAAGTCCTCGGCGCCGGAGAGCAGGCCGTCGGGCAGGTCGGCGTAGTCGGCGTCGCCGCCGGGCAGGTCCAGTGCTGCCCCGTGCACGCCCGACGACGTCCAGCCGGCCGCGCCGGTCAGCGTCGCCGCGCCGGCCCCGTCGTGGTGACCGGAGTTGGCCGCCGAGTCGCCCTCGCCCTCGTCGAAGGCGTAGTGGATCGGCACGTTCTCGAGCCCGGGCTCGACGGCGACGACGGTGAGGTCGTCGACGATGACGCCGGCGCTGGTCCCGGACGCGGTCAGAGTCAGCGGTTCGGAGCGCTCCGATGCCGTGAACGTGCCGACGTAGGTGCCGAACGTCGAGGGTCTGGGGATCCCGGAGATGCCCGACGGTTCATCGGCGGTCGCCGTGATCGTGGCGTCGAGCGAGCCGACGCTCAGATCGGCGCTGACGGTGCCACCGGCGGGCACCGAGACCCGGCTGTCGCGGGCGTATCTCAGCGAGACCCGGTACTCCTTCCCGGGCACGAGCCCGTCGATACTCCGGGTGAGGCTGCCGGACTCGCCGAGGTCGAGGTGGTACCCGACGACGCCGAGCCCGCCCATGCCGGGCGCCAGGCCGCGCACCAGCTCGACGGTGCTGTCGACCGACCACGGCGCGATGCGCCCGTTGCCGGCCTCGACCTCGACCGTCATCGGCGGGTTCTCGGCCCGCCACTCGGCCGGCACCCGCGGGTACTCGAACTGGTCGACCAGCAGGGTCTTGCTGTCCATCACGGTCTCGGGGTCGATCTCGAGGATCTCCGCGACCGACGGGGTGCCGTCGGCGTCGAGGACGAACAGCATGTAGGCCCCGGGCGGCGCGTACGTGCCGTCGGCCGGCGCCTGGACGGTGATCTCGCCCTCGGCCGACTGCGCGAACTCCAGCTCCTGGAAGGTCTGCGCGTTGTTGAAGCCGTGCGTCACCGAGCCGTTGCGGATCAGCGCGACCTTCGCGACCTCGCCGGACACCTCGACGTCGAACGTGCCGTCGTAGCCGATCTTCTCCGGCGCCGCGACGATCTCCGGCCGGGGCGCGAGCTCGTCGCCGTCGAACAGGTACGGCGGCGAGTAGAACTCGGCGTCGGTGTAGTTGCGCGGGCCGGGCGACCCGCCGCCGGCGATCATGACCCGGCCGTCGGGCAGCAGGATCGCCGTCGAGTGGTACAGGCGGGCGTGCGCGTACGGGTTCAGGTCACTGGTCCACTCGCCGGTGTCCGGGTTCCAGATCTCCGGGACCGTGGCGATGCCCTGGCCGCCGTTGTTCTGGTTGCCGCCGCCGGTCACCAGCACCTCGCCGGTGGGCAGCACCGTCGAGTTGACCCAGTGCCGCGGGTAGCGCATCGGCTCGGTCGCCTCGATGACCGGCTCGGCGGTGCCGCCGTCGGTCATGAGGTCGACGGTGAACCCGGCGCGGGCGCCGGCCGGGCCGCCGCCGTTGCCCCACCAGCCGCCACCGACCTGCAGGATCTTGCCGGGCCGGTACATGACGGCGGTCGAGGTCGCACCGACGGGGTTGCCCAACTCGCCCTGGTTCGCGACCTCTGCGGGAACGCGCCCACGCAGCGTGAGCGTGCCGGTGCCGGACGGGTCAAGCTCGTACATCTGGGTGCCGGTGATGTTGAAGAGGTTGCCGTTGCCGGGCGCCACGAACGCGCGCGGGTACCACCAGCGGTTCTCGTCCGGCCCCAGCTCGCCGCCGCCGTCACCGTACGCGGCCGCGCTCTCGGCGCCGGTCAGCAGTGTCCAGCCGGACCCCTCGTCGGGGCTGTAGCGCTCGGGCATGAGGACACCCGGCCCGGCGACGCCGCGCACGCTGCCGCCCTGGACGACGATGTCGCCGTTGGGCATGACGGTGCCGGTCGGATACCAGCGCGGCTCGTTCATCGGGACCTCGTTGCGCAGGCCGGTCCGGGTCGAGTAGCTGGTGACGCCGATGGCGCCGTTGACCGGGTCGTTGCGCACGCCGAGGCTGTCGTCGCCGCCGACGGTGAGCATGGCGCGGCGGCCGGGGTCGTGCACCTGCATCGAGCAGAACAGGTCGGTGTACGTGCCGTTGGGCACCAGGCCCGCCGTGAGGTTGAGCAGCGTGCGCGGCACGTCCGGATCCCAGACGTCGGTCATGAACTGCCCGCCCTGGGCGACGCAGTCGTTGCCGCTCCAGTCGAAGGCGGTGGCGTCGGTGCAGCCCGTGGGTGTGCTGCCGAACGACTGGATCTTGCCGTCGTGCGTGAGCGCCATGTTGATCGCCATGAGCGGCCACGGCGTGACGGGGCTCCACTCGCCCGCGTGGTCCTTGGCCGGCGGCGAGCAGTCGGCCGGGAGCAGACCGGCGGTGTAGGCGATGCCGTTGCGGATCTGCGTGCGCATGACCGGCTCGGAGTAGTGCGCGCCCTCGTGGCCCATGGCGGTGTACCAGGACCGGCCGCCGTCGTACTCCTGGCACCAGGTGATGGGGTGCTTGCTGCCGTGGTGCCCGCCGGTGTAGCTGGTCTCGTCGACCTCGAGGACCGTGCGGACGTTCTGTGCCGGGTTGACGTTCCAGTCGTACCACTCGTCGCTGCGGACGAAGGAGTCCGGGAGGCCGGCGGCCAAGGGGTGGCCGGGCTCGCTGACCCGGACCGTGCCCGCGCGGACGGCGGGGTTCTCCGGGTGCCCCTCGGAGACCGCGCCGAGCAGTCCGAGGTACCACGGGTTGACGTCGTGCTCACTGACGGTGCCGGCCGACCAGCCGGCGTAGTGGATGCCCATCCAGCCGCCGCCGCCCTGGATGTACTCCTGGAGCGCGGTCCGCTGGGCGTCGTTGAAGAGGATGCCGCCGGTCTGCGCGAAGACCAGCGTGTCGAAGTCCGCCAGGCCCTCCTCGGTGAACACGGTGGGCTGGTCGGTCTCGGTGATCTCGACGGTCTGGCCGTACTGCGTGCCGAGCTCGGTGGCGAGATCGCGCACGGCCTGGCGCGCCTGAACGTGCGATGCGTGGAAGTTGGGTTTGTAGAAGAGCAGGACGTTCAGGGTCGTGTCCTGGGCGCCGGCTTGCGCGCGCGGTGCGACCGCGGAGCCGGGCAGGGCGGTGAGGACCGGTACGGCGAGGACCAGCGCCAGGAGCAGCGCGAAGCGACGCACGAACCAGCGGGTGAGAGGTGCCTGGGCTGAAGCTCTGTGCTCGGTCATTCGGAACCCCATCGTTCGACGACGGCGACACGTGGCCGGCCCCCCGCGCCGGGCACTTGTCGCGGACGATAGGGGTCACGATTGTCCAGAGTCAAGAACTCTGTCCCGGATGTGGAACATTTTGAGCTATTCGTCCACGGATGTGGACGACGGGTTCCAGTCGCCGCTGAGCGCTGCCAGAACCGCGGCCTCGGGATCGTCCGAGCGCAGCACCGTCTCGCCGGCGAAGAGCAGGACGACCAGGGCATGGTCGCGCAGGTCGCGGGCGGCCAGCCCGACCTCCTCCCACATCAGGACGAGCTCGAGGGTGAGGCGGGCCAGGCCGGCTCCGGGCTGGCTGTCGAAGCTCCAGGCGAACTTGGGCGTCTTCACGTTGCCCAGCCGGCCGAGCTCCTCGGCCAGCTCCACCTGGGCGAGCGCGGGGTAGGGGCGGGAGAGTCTCGAGGTGTACGCGGCGACCAGCAGCTTCGCCGCCAGGTCGTCCAGGTCGGAGTTGAGCAGGGCCAGCAGCTCCGGCGACATCTCGTCATTGGTCACGGCGTCACGGTACCGGGGTGATGAGGTTCGGCGTGTGGGTGCTGACGTGGGTCGGGCCCCTGCTGTCTCGATTGTCGAGGGCGCGGCGGCGCGCCTCAAGTCTGCGCCCTCTGTGGTGCAGCTTCGTGGGTGCTTCCGGGGCTTGGACTTGACCCGCGCCGCCGCGCCCTCGCCTTTCACAGCACCAGGGCCCCTCCCCAAAATGGACCCGGCCCTTGGTGACGCTGTGCTCCTGTTCCGCTGGCCGCTACCTGTCTCACTGTGGTCTTGGCGACCGGTCCCGCCGTGGGCGGCGGTCGCGCCGGCCGCTCACTGTTGATCATGGGGGAATCGGGGTTCCGTCGCGCTGGAAGCCCGGGTTCTCCATGATCATCAAGGATCGACCACGTCAGGGTGTGGTGAATCCTTGATGATCATGAGGGAGTGGCGTGGAGGAGCATGATCATCATCCTTTTGTGCTGTCCTGACGTCGCAAAAGGTTGATGATCAAGGGGCGCGATGTGAGCCGGTTTGCGGGGCGTTGGCGTCAGCGGGCGAAGGAGTAGCGCGCCTCGAAGAGCAGCCGGACGACGGCCTCTTGGCGCTCGTCGTCGAGGCGGAAGATCGGCACCGAGATGCTGATGGCGTCGTGCGTCGGCGCGCGCTGGGGGAGTGCGATGGCGAAGCAGCGCAGCCCCTGCGTCGTCTCTTCGTCGTCGATGGAGTAGCCGCGGACCCGGGCCCGGCGGATGTCCTTGATGAGCAGGTCGGGGTCGGTGATCGTCTTCTCGGTCGCGGCCTCGAGCTTCTCGGGCATGCGGGCGGCGATCTCTTCGTCGGTCAGCGTGGCGAGCAGGCACTTGCCCAGCGCCGTGGAGTACGCCGAGAGCCGCCGGCCGACCGCCGAGAACATGCGCAGCGGGTGCACGGACTCGCGTTTGGCCATGTAGACGACGCTGTCGCCCTCGAGCCGGCCGAGGTGCACCGTCTCGCCGGTGTTGGCGGCGAGGGTGTCGAGGATGGGGCTGGTGCGGGCCACGACGTCGTCGCCGTCCACGTACGCGGACCCCACGAGCAGGGCGTGGACCCCCAGGCCGTACTGCTTGCCGGTGGCGTCGAGCTCGAGCCAGCCGTAGTGCTGCATGGTCCGCAGCAGCGCGTGCATGCTGCTCTTCGGGACGCCCAGCTGGTCGGCGAGGTCGCGCATCGACTGCGGGCCCGTGGAGGCGAGCACGTCGAGCACCTCGAGCACGCGACCGGCCGACTTCACGGGCTGGAAGTCGCCGTCGTCGCTGCCCTCGGTGTCGGGGTGGTCGTCCATCTCATCGGCCCTCATCACAGACAAAGCTAGCAGACCCATCCTTGACAGGTCATTCACATCCTGGTTGAGTGCGGTCGCAAATGAGGACAGCGGTCCGCATATGTGAACCTAAGGCGCCGCCGTCCCACCCGTCTCGCCGATTCGACGTTCGATGGGAGAGCACATGATGGAGGTCCGCCAGGCGACCGCGCCAGCGTCGGTCGAGACGGCCACCAACGCCGAGCTGCGGGAGCGCTACCTCGTCGACGGCCTGTTCGCCACCGGTGAGGTGCGCGCGGTCTACACGCACGAGGATCGCATGGTCCTCGGCGGCGCGGTGCCGGCCGGAGCCGAGGCGCTGCCCCTGCCGGCCTTCGACCCGCTCCGCGCGGCGCACTTCCTCGAACGGCGCGAGCTCGGCGTCGTCAACGTCGGCGACGTCGCCGGCGAGCTGCTGGTCGACGACCAGCCGCACGAGCTGGGCCCGCTCGACGGCGCCTACGTCGGCCTCGGCCGGCGGGTCGCGTTCCGCGGCGACGGCGCCCGGTTCTACCTGGTCTCCGCCGCCGCGCACGCCGACCACGGCGTCGCCGTCTTCCGCCGGGCCGAGGTCGAGCCGGTCGAGCTGGGCGAGCAGCGCGGCGCCAGCGTCCGCAGCCTGTACCGCTACGTGTGGGGTCCCGGCGGGCACCCGTCGTGCCAGCTGCAGCTCGGCGTCACCGTCATCGCCGACGGGTCGGTGTGGAACACCATGCCGCCGCACCGCCACGACCGCCGCACCGAGGTCTACCTCTACACGCACCTCGCCGACGGCGCCCGCGTCCTGCACGTCATGGGCGAGCCGGACCGCACCCGGCACCTGTGGGTCGCCGACGGCGAGGCGGTCATCTCACCGTCGTGGTCGGTCCACGCCGGCGCGGGCACCGGGTCGTACGCGTTCGTCTGGGCCATGGCCGGCGAGAACACCGACTACGGCGACCTCGACCCCGTCGCGCTGGAGGCCCTGTGAGCACCGACGGCCGCCAGGCCGTCCCGCAGGCAGCCGCCCAGCCCGCCCCACAGCCCGCCGACCTGCAGGCGTTCTCGCTGGTCGGGCGGACGGCGCTGGTCACCGGCGTGAGCCGGGGGATCGGCCGGGCGATCGCGATGGGTCTCGCCGTCGCGGGCGCCGACCTCGTCCTCGCCGGGCGGTCCGGCAGCCTCGACGCCACCAAGGAGGCGGTCGAGGAGCTGGGCCGGACGGCGACGACGATCGACGTGGACCTGGCACACCCGGAGGTCATCGCGAGCGGCGCACTGGACGACCAGCTGCCGGCCGACGTCGACATCCTGGTGAACAACGCCGGGGTGATCCACCGCGAGGAGGCGCTGACGGTCGACGCGGACTCCTGGAACCGGGTGCTCGACGTCAACCTGACGTCGTTGTTCTTCCTGACCCAGCGGGTCGCCGGGCCGATGGTCGCCCGCGGCAGCGGCAAGGTCATCAACGTCGCCAGCCTGCTCTCGTTCGAGGGCGGCATCGGGGTGTCGTCGTACGCGGCGAGCAAGCACGCCGTCGCCGGCGTCACCCGCGCCCTGTCCAACGAGTGGGCGCCGCGCGGGGTGCAGGTCAACGCCATCGCGCCCGGCTACATCGTCACGGACAACACGGCCCGGCTCCGCACCGACCCGGCGCGGGCGACGAGCATCGGCGACCGCATCCCCGCGGGTCGCTGGGGCCTGCCGTCCGACCTCGTCGGCGCCGCGGTCTTCCTGGCGTCCAGCGCCTCCGACTACGTGACGGGACACGTCCTGCTCGTGGACGGGGGCTGGAGCGCCCGATAGGTCAGCGCACCGCAGACAGGACTACGCAGCCCGCGACCGCGGACTGTGCGAAGCGGAGAGGGAACTTCAATGAGGAAACCCACACGTCAGCGACTGGCGGTCCTCACCGGCGTCCTCGCCGGCGGCCTCCTGCTCACCGCCTGTGCCGATGACGGCGGCACCTCCAGCGCGTCGGGTGACGGCGGCGCCTGCAGCCCCGAGGACGTCACCCTGATCGGCCAGGTCCGCAACCAGACCAACCCGTACGAGGCGGCGTGGCTCAGCGGCGGCGACGAGTTCGCCGAGTCCGTCGGTCTCGAGCAGCAGCACCTGACCTACGACGGCGACTCGCAGCGCCAGCAGGAGCAGATCCGCCAGGCCCTCGCGGGCAGCGGCATGGAGTGCGCCGTGCTGAACGTGCTGCCCAACGGCGACTCCGACACCGCCCCGATCGTCGCGGCCGCGAACGAGGCCGGCGCCTACCTCGTCACCCAGTGGAACAAGCCGGCCGACCTCAACCCGTGGGACGGCTACGACCGCTGGGTCTCGCACATCACCTACGACGGCGAGGAGTCCGGCTATCTCATCGCGAAGGCGCTGTTCGAGTCAATGGGCGGCAGCGGCGGCGTCATCGCGCTGCAGGGCATCCTCGACACGTCCGCCGCGCAGGACCGCTTCGCCGGCCTGCAGCGGGCGCTGTCCGAGCACCCGGAGATCGAGCTGCTGGACGAGCAGACCGCCGGGTTCGACCGGGCCGAGGCGCTCAACGTCACCCGGACATTGCTGACCGCGCACGGCGAGCACGTGGGCGGCGTCTGGGCGGCCAACGACGACATGGCGCTCGGCGCGATGCAGGCGCTCGAGGCGGCCGGGGCGACGGGCGTCGGCGTTGTCGGCATCGACGCGGTCCCGGAGGCGATCGCCGCGATCGAGGCGGGGACCATGACGGCGACGGTGTCCAGCGACGGCCCGTGGCAGGGCGCGATCGGCCTGGCCATGGGGTACTGCGCCGCGACTGGCGAGCTCGACGTGGCCGACGTGGCCAACGATGACCGCGCGTTCTTCGCCGAGCAGTTCCTCATCGACCAGACGAACGCCGCCGAGTTCGCTGAGCCGGAGCTGAACCTCGACGACGTCGACTGCGCCAACCTCTTCACCCGCGCCACGGGCCCGATCGGCTGATGACCTCGCCAGACACGGCGCGGCCGCGCGCCACCGACGCCGCCGGACCGGCCCCGCCCCAGGGACCGGCCCCGGCGGCGGCCGGGCGAACGCCGTCGCGCCCCCGCCTGCCCTGGCGCCCGAGCGGCACCGACGCCGTCCAGACCACGGCGTCGCTCGCCGCCCTCGTGCTGATGATCCTGGTGTTCTCGGTCCTCGACGCGCAGTTCCGCACCTGGGGCAACCTGGTGGCCGTGGTCGACGCGGCCGCCGTGCTGGCCGTCGTCACCGTCGGGCTCACCTTCGTGCTGCTGCTCGGCGCGATCGACCTGTCCGTCGAGGGCGTGATCGGCGCGTGCGCGCTCACCGTCGCGCTGCTGGTCGCGAACTCGCGGACGGGGCTGGACCTCGGGGTACTCGGGGTCGTCGCGACGGTCGCGCTGGGGGCGGCGTTCGGGCTGCTCAGCGGCCTGTTGTCGACCCGGCTGCGGATCCCGTCGTTCCTGACGACGCTCGGCGTGTACGCGATCGGGCTCGGTGTGGCGACCATCCTGTTCTCCGGCGAGCGGCCGATCGTCGGGGACCCGTGGCTGAGCGGCTGGGCGTCGTCGAAGTTCCTCGGGTTCGCCGTGGCGAGCTGGGTGGCGGCGGGCGCGATCCTCGTCGGCTGGCTGATCCAGCGCTACACCCGGGTCGGGCGCTACGCGTACGCGATCGGCGGCGCCGAGGACATCACTCGGCTGTCCGGCGTGCCCGTGGCGCGCTTCAAGACCGCCGCGTTCGCCGTCGCCGGCGCCTTCTACGGGCTGGGTGCCGTCATGGCGACCTCTCAGCTGGGCTCCGGCGTCGTCACGGCCGGCAGCGGGCTGAACTTCTCCGCCATCGCCGCGGCGGTGATCGGCGGGACGCTGCTGGTCGGCGGGCGCGGCGGCGTGCTGCAGTCGATGATCGGCGTGCTCGTGCTCACCGTCCTGCAGAACGGGCTGATCCTCGCGGGCGTCAGCCCATACGCCCAGCAGGCGGTTCAGGGCGTCATCGTCGTGGTCGCCGTCGCCGCCGCGACGTGGCCCGTCCGGCACCGGCTGGGGGTGGTGAAATGACGGCGTCCGCTGCGGCTCCCGTCCTCGCCGTCGAGGGCCTGACCAAGCGGTACCCGGGTGTCACGGCGCTCGACGGCATGAGCTTCGAGGTCCGCCCGCACGAGGTCGTCGGCCTCATCGGCGAGAACGGTGCGGGCAAGTCGACGCTGCTGAAGTCGCTGGTCGGACTGGTGACCCCGGACGCGGGCACCATCCGGGTCGGCGGCGAGGCGGTGCGCCTGCGCGGCGTGGCGCACGCCGGCTCCGTCGGCATCGGCATGGTCTTCCAGGAGCAGTCGCTGGTGCCGAACCTCACCGTCGCCGAGAACATCCTGCTCGGTGCCGAGCGGTCCGCCGTCCGCGCGGGCTTCTACCGCTGGCGCGCGATGAAGGCGCTGGCACAGGAGCAGCTGGACAAGATCGGCTCGCGGATCGACCCCGGCGCCCGGACCGACACGCTGACGTTCGCGCAGCGGCAGATGGTCGAGGTCGCCAAGGTTCTCACCATCGAAGAGCGGATCACCGGTGAGCCGGTCGTGCTGCTCGACGAGCCGACCAGTGTGCTCGAGCGCGACGAGATCGCGACGCTGTTCGCGCAGATCGAGCGGCTGCGACGGCGGGCGTCGGTGGTGTTCGTGTCGCACCGCCTCGACGAGGTGCTCGAGGTCTCCGACCGCGTCTACGTCCTGCGCAACGGCCAGGTCGTCGCCGAGGTCGACCCGTCGACGGTGGACGCGACCGACCTGCACCACCTGCTGATCGGCCGCGAGTCAGGCGGCAGCCACTACCACGACGAGAAGCAGAAGGAGTGCGACGGCGCCCCCGTGCGGCTGCGGGTCTCGGACCTCTCCACGGCGGGGTGCGACGGCGTCAGCTTCGAGATCCGCGCGGGTGAGGTCCTGGGCGTCGCCGGCGTCCAGGGCTCCGGGCGCGAGGACGTCTGCCGGGCGCTGTTCGGGGCGATCCGGTCGTCGGGTGGTCGCGTGACCCTCGATGACCAGCCGTTCCGGCTCGGCTCGCCGCGCTCGGCCGTGCGCTCCGGCGTCGGCTACGTCCCGTCCGAGCGGCGCACCGACGGCATCGTCCCGCCGATGTCGGTGGCCGAGAACCTGTCCATGGCGCACGTCGGCGAGGTGTGCACGGGCCCGGTCCTGCAGGCCAAGCGCGAGCGCGGCCTCGTCGAGCACTGGGTGCGGCGGCTCGGCATCAAGACACCGTCGCCCGAGACCGCCATCGGCACGCTGTCCGGCGGCAACCAGCAGAAGGTCGTGCTCGCGCGGTGGATGATCGACGACGACCTCCGGCTGCTGATCCTCGACCACCCGACCCGCGGCCTCGACGTCGGCGCCAAGTCCGACGTCTACGCCCTGATCAGGGACCTGGCCGCGGCCGGGTGCGCGGTGCTGCTGCTCTCGGACACGCTCGAGGAGATGATCGCGCTCAGCCACCGCGTCGTCGTCATGAAGGACGGCGTGGTCGTGACGACCGTCGAGACCCCGAAGGGCGCCAAGCCGGACCCCGTCGTGATCCTCGAGGAGATGGTATGAGCACCGACATCGCGCCCGAGGTCACTCCCTCTGCGGGCAAGGCGCCGCAGCCGGACGGGTCGAGCCGGGTGCGGCGCGAGCTGGTCCGGTTCATGCCGCTGATCATCCTCGCCGTCCTGCTGGTCCTGCTCTCGCTGCGCAACCCGGACCTGCTGACCCAGCGCAGCCTCACCACCATGGCCGACTCCGCTGCGCCGCTGATGGTGCTGGCCGTCGGCATCACGGTGGTGATCATGTGCGGCGGCATCGACCTGTCCATCGGGGCGCTGGCGTCGTTCGCGTCGGTGCTGACGGCGTTGTGGGTGCCGTCGATGTCCGGAGCGGTGGTGGTGCCGGTCGTCCTGGTGTGCGCGCTGGCCGGGGTGGTGCAGGGCTGGATCCACGTGGCCGCGCGGGTGCCGTCGTTCATCGTCACCCTCGGCGGGATGTCGCTGTGGACCGGGCTGGCGCTCGCGTTCTCCGGCGCCAGCACCGTCGCGGTCACCGACATCGCGGCGCTGCGCTGGGCGTTCACCCGCATCGGCGGCACTGTGCCGAGCGCGCTGGTGATCGCGCTCGTGGTCGTGGCCGTGCTCGGCGCGGTCATGAGGTTCACCCCGTTCGGCCGGTGGGTCGCCTCCGTCGGCCACGCGGAGCCCGCCGCCCGGCTGGCCGGACTGCCGGTGAGCGCGGTGAAGATCGCCGCGTTTGGCGTGTCCGGCGCGTGCGCGGGGCTGGCCGGCGTGCTGCTGGTGGCCCGCACGTTCAGCGGCGCCCCGACGCTCGGCGAGAGCCTGCTGCTGCCGGCGGTCGCGGCGGTCATCGTCGGCGGGACGGCGATCACCGGCGGCCACGGCGGGCTGTTCCGGACCGTCGTCGGCGCGCTGATCGTGGTGCTGCTGCGCACCGGGCTCTCGCTCATCGGCGTCGACGCCGGCTTCGAACCGATCTTCTACGGCGTGCTGATCATCATCGCGGTCAGCGTGACGATCGACCGTTCCAAGGTGGCGGTCCTGAAATGAGAGGCCCTTCTCGATGACGACGACTGACGCGACCCTCCTGCCCTCGGTCTCCGAGTTCATCTCCGCCGAGCGCCCGTTGCTGATCGGGGACACCTGGTCGGCGGCCGCCTCCGGGCAGACCTTCGAGACCCTGGACCCGTCGACCGGCGCCCTGCTGGCCCGCGTCGCCCGCGGCGGCGACGAGGACGTCGACCGTGCGGTGGCGGCCGCGCGGGCCGCCTTCGAGCCGGGGTCGGCCTGGCGTTCTACGACGCCGCGGCAGCGGGCGCGGCTGCTCTGGCGGATGGCCGAGCTGATCGACACGCACGCCGACGAGCTGGCGCAGCTCGAGACGCTGGACAACGGCAAGCCGTTCACCGGGGCGCGTGACGGTGACGTCGCGACCGCCGCCGAGCTGTTCCGCTACTTCGCCGGCTGGGCGACGAAGATCGAGGGCACCACCATCCCGATGTCGGCCGACCAGCCGTACTTCGCCTACACCGTGCGCGAGCCGGTCGGCGTCGTCGCCGGGATCGTGCCGTGGAACTTCCCGCTGCTCATGGCCTGCTTCAAGGTGATCCCCGCGGTCACCGCAGGCAACACCGTCGTGCTCAAGCCGGCCGAGCAGACCCCGCTGTCCGCGCTGCGGCTGGGGGAGCTGTTCCTCGAGGCCGGCTTCCCGCCCGGCGTGCTCAACGTCGTGACGGGGTTCGGCGAGGCGGGCGCGGCGCTGGTCCGGCACCCGGGTGTGGACAAGGTCGCGTTCACCGGCTCGACCGCCGTCGGCAAGAAAATCGTCGAGGCCGCGGCCGGCAACCTCAAGAAGGTGTCGCTGGAGCTGGGCGGCAAGGCGCCGAACATCATCTTCGCCGACGCCGACCTCGGTGCCGCGATCGTGGGGTCCGCGCACGCGGGCTTCTTCAACCAGGGCCAGTGCTGCGTCAACGGCTCCCGCCTGTACGTCGAGCGGTCGGCGTTCGACGAGGTGGTGTCCGGTGTGGCGGAGATCGCGCGGGGTGTGCGGCTCGGGAACGGCTTCGACCCGGCGACGGACATGGGCCCGCTCATCACGGCCGAGCAGCAGTCGATGGTGCTGGGGTATGTCGAGGGCGGTATCCGGGCCGGTGCGTCTGCGGTGGCGGGCGGTTCGCGCGGGCTGGACGCCGGGTTCTTCATGGAGCCGACGCTGCTCACCGGCGTCGCGGAGGACGCCGAGATCCAGCGCAACGAGGTGTTCGGCCCGGTCGTGACGGCGGTCCCGTTCGACTCCGAGGACGAGGTGTTCCGGCTGGCCAACGACACCCGCTACGGCCTGGCCGCCGGCGTCTGGACCCGCGACGTGGCGCGGGCGCACCGTGCCGGCTCGGCGCTGCGGGCCGGCACCGTCTGGCTCAACACCTGGCACGCGGACGACGTGGTGCTGCCGCGGGGTGGCTTCAAGGAGTCCGGCTGGGGCCGCGAGCTCGGCTCGTTCGGGCTGGACGACTTCACCGAGCTCAAGACCGTCATCACCGCCCTCTGAAAGGACTGGTTCGGATGCCGAGCATCACCGTTCAACTGCTGCGGGGACGGACCGTGGAGCAGAAGCGCGCCTTCGCCGCCGCCGTCACCTCCGCGGCCGTCGCCGAGTTGGGGGCGCGGCCGGGCGACGTCCGGATCGCCTTCGAGCACATCGAGCCCGACGACGTCGCCAACGGTGGCGTCCTGGCGTCGGAGGACGCCTCGCGCTCCGGTGTGCTGTCGAACCTGGGACACGAGTCGGCCGCCCCGGCGACCGAGGCTGCCGCCGTCGCCGACTGACGCTGCCCCCACCTCCTGTTGATCATGGAGAAGGTCGGCTCTGGAGCCCGGCGAGAGGCGACCTTCTCCATGATCAACGTGGTCGGCTGGCCGCCAGCGGGTCGCCGTGGTCGGTCTCGAGGTCGTAGTCGAGGAGGCGGCGGACGGCGGCCCGGGACGCGAGCAGGACGAGCACGAGCAGCGTCACCGAGAAGAAGCCGCCCAGGCTCACGGCGTCGCCGAAGACCAGGTCGACCAGTTCGAGGACGACGAACTTGCTCCCGGCCGCGACCGCCCACAGCGTCAGGCCGGCCACGACCTTCCCGCCCCGCGTCGTCGCCGCGTGGAAGCGGGCGACGATGCGGCCCTTGACGGCGATGACGACCTCGAGGGCGAGCTTGAGCAGCACCGCGGTGAGCAGCGAGAGCGTGAACCCCTCGCTGATGACCGAGGGCACGTACTCGATCGCCAGGTTGAGCACGACGACGTACACGAACAGGTCGACGACGTGGCCCGGGTGCTCGCGGACCCAGCGGCCCGCGGCCCGCCCTGCGGTGATCACAGCGCCATCATGACGCACGTCCCTTGACCACCTGGTTCCAGCGGCCGATTCTGGAATCGAGGTCACCGGGGGGCGTCATGTCCGTGGCACACGTGAACGGCGTGGACATCTACTACGAGCTCCACGGCGCGGGCGTGCCGATGGCGCTGGTGCACGGATCATGGACCGACGCGACCCGGTGGGAGCTCGTCCTGCCGGGTCTGACCGACTCCTTCCAGGTGATGGTCTACGACCGGCGCGGCCACTCGCGAAGCCAGGGCGCCGACGGCCGGGGCAGCGTCGACGAGGACGGCGACGACCTCGCGGGACTGCTCGAGACGCTCGCGCTCGCTCCGGCCCATGTGGTCGCGAACTCCTGGGGCGGCAACGTCGCCCTGCGGCTGGCGTGCCGGCGACCCGAGCTGTTCCGGTCACTGACCTGCCACGAGCCGCCGCTCTGGGGACTGCTCGAGAACGACCCGGACAGCCGGGCGATGCTGGCGTCGAGCAGCGCGAGGCTCGAGGCGGTGGGCGTGCGGATCGCGGCGGGCGACCACGAGGGCGGGGCGCGGATCTTCGTCGACGAGGTCGTGTTCGGCCCCGGGACCTGGGACGGCGAGCTGCCGCCCGAGTTCAGGGAGCTGCTGGTGCGGAACGCGCCCACCTTCCTGGACGAGCTGCGTGATCCCGATCAGCTCTCCGTCGACGAGCACGCGCTGACGACGCTCGAGGTGCCCGTGTGGCTGACGGACGGATCCGCGAGCCCGCCCGTGTTCGCCCGCGTGATCGACCGGCTCGAGGACCTGATCCCCATCGTCGGGCGCGAGACCTTCGAGGGGGCCGGGCACGCGATCCAGAGCACCATGCCCGACACGTGGGTCGCGGCCACGAAGCGGGCGGTCGGCTGGGCCACCGGCCGCCCCGCCGCGGGCGGCCCGCCCTGACTCACCGCCGCGGCTCACCGCCATGCCACGCGCAGCGCCGTCGTCGCCGCGAACGGGTCCAGCCCGCGGTGCGTGACGAGGATCCCCTCGCCCTCGGGGGTCGCCGTGCGCACCGGCGCGCCGCCGCTCACCCAGCGGTTCCAGGCCGCGGCGAAGGCGCGCACGCGACCCGCGTTGACCCCCAGGACCGACGGCACCGCGTGGTAGACGACGGCGTTCGGCGGCGCGTCGCCCGCGAGCCAGTCGCGGCCGGCCCGGCGGAGGGCCGCGTCGTCCGCCGGCAGCCGGTCGACGAGGTAGCGCGGCACCACGTACCGGGGCGAGACCGGCGGCGCGAGCACCTCGTCGACGGCTCCGACGAAGAGCCGGGACGTCTCGGCGTCCGCTCCGGCAAGGACGATGCGATACGTGCCGTCACGCTCGACGGCGGCGGTCACCGCGGCCGCGCCGACCGTCGACAGGCCGGTTTCGTGCAGAGCATCGGCGACGGCGGCCGCGAAGACGAGCGGATCGGGACCGGTCGCCAGCGCAGCCAGGTCGCGCCCGGCGGCGAGCCGAGCGGCACGGATGCGCCGGACCTGGGCGCCGCCGGCGAGGGCGGCGACGACCAGGGTCGCGACGGACGCCGGCCACCACACCGCGGTCAGGGCCAGCGCCGCCAGCAGGACGGCGACGGTGGACGCTGTGGCAACCGCCGCCTGCCGCCATCGGGCCGTTCGCCCGTCACGGCGCACCGGGACGCCCTCCCCGACGGCCCCATGGGATGCCGGCACCAGAGCGGGTGGTCTGCGGTCCGGCAGGACGTCGGCCGGCGCGGACCAGCCGGGCTGCCGGCCGCTCCGCGGGGTCACCCGGATGGTGTGCACGAGCTCGTCGCCGTACGGGGTGCCCACCTTCCAGAGCGCGCGCACCCGGTCCCGGTCCTCGGCCCGGGCCAGCATGAGGGCGTTCTCGGCCGCGAACTCGGCCACCGGCGGCGGCGCGAAGGGGGAGAGCCGGGGGTCGACGTGGCCGACGCCGGCGGCGATCTCGCCGGAGTCCGTCACCGCGAAGTAGCCCTCGTGCTTGCGGACGAACCGGTCCCAGCTGCTCGTCCCGCCGGGATGCTCCTCGGAGACGCAGACGACGGTCCAGGTGTGGGCGACCTTCTCGGGCCAGTCCGGGTCGATGCGCAGCGCCCGGCCGCGGGTCTGCACCACCGCGGTCGGCGTGGTGGCGGTCGTCAGGTCGACGAGCGTGTTGACGCCGCGCGCGTCCCAGCCCTCGCCGAGCAGTGCGCGCGTGCCGACGAGCGCCCGGGTCGCGCCGGTCTCGTAGAAGCGCGTGACCAGCGGCACCCAGTGCCGCGACCGCCAGCGGCCGGTGATGTCGACCGGTCCGTTGGCCTCCGGCGGGACGGCGTCCAGGTCGAGATCCGGTGCGTGCCCGGCGACGAAGTCCACCAGCGTGCGCGCCGTGGCCGCGTCCGTGGCCACGGCCCGTCCGGTGACCATGACGGGGTTCAGGCCGGCGGTCCGGGGGTCGGCCAGCAGGGTCGCGAGCACCATGCGCGCCGAACCCGCCTCGGCGTCGAGGACCCCGCGCAGCCGGGCCGGCAGGGTGGCCGACGCCCGTTCGTGGTCGCACAGCACCAGGGCGCGCAGCCGGCCGCCGAGGTTCGCCGACTCGGCGGCCAGGATCTCGGCCGTGGCGTCGGTGGTCGCCTCGCTCCGGGCGAGCACGCGGTCGACCGGCGAGCGGCCGCGGCGGATCCCGCGCTTCGTGAGCTGGTAGCCGACCCCCGGCAGGGCGGCCCGGATCTCGTCGACGGCGGCCTGGTCGCGCGGCTGGTCCGACGGGAGCAGGCAGGCGGTCACGTAGTCGTGCAGCAGGGTCACCCAGTCCTGCGCGGTGGGGTCGTGGCGGTGCTCCTCGCGCACGACGGCGCCCTTGGGAAGGGCGAGCAGCCCGGCGTGGTGGAAGCGGAGCGCGGCCGCCGCCAGCTCCGGTGCGTCGCCCTCGAACCGCGACCAGGCCACAGCGGGAGCCGCGCTGCCGCCGTCGTCGATGAGGGTCCGTCGTGACACGAAGCGCTCGTCGAGCCAGCTCAGGAAGCCGAAGCTCGCGAAGTCCGGTGCGAGCAGGTCGTTCTGCAGTTCCGCGAAGCGCTCGGCCTGCGCGGCCAGCCACTGCGACTCCGTCGGCGACGGCGAAGTGAACCAGGCCAGCTCGGCGAACGGGGCGAGGTGTCCCTCGCGGACGACCGACGGGATCGACGTGCTGTAGAGCGGCGAGCCGAACAGCCGGTCGACCAGCTCGGCCTGGTCGGCGGTCAGGGTGTTCGGCGGCGTGCCGGTGAGCCCGATGACGTGCGCGCGGGGCAGGTCCTCGAGCAGCTCGGCCAGCAGCCGCCCCCACACCTCGAGCAGATGGTGGCACTCGTCGAGGACGACGGTGATGGGACCGGCGGTCTCGAGCGCCTCGACCAGCGCGCGCCCGTTCTCGTGCAGCCGGTCGCGCAGGGTTCCGGTCCGGGGCCCTGTCGCGCGACCGTGACCCTCCTCGTCGACCTCGGCGTCCGGGTCGAAGGTGGCCAGCGACTGGTAGGTGAGGGCCGTCACGGGCAGCTCGAGGCTGCGGTCCGATCCCGCCGGGATGTGCGACGGCGTGAACTCGCGCCACGCCGCGAGCCACTGCCCCTGGATGGCCGTGTTCGGCCCGAACACGACGATCGGTTGCCCGAGCCGTCGTGCCGCCTCCAGCCCGACGAGCGTCTTGCCGGCCCCGGGCGGCAGGACGACCCAGGCCCGGCGCCGGCCGTTCGCGAATGCTGTGCTGAGGGCGTCGAGGGCGAGCCGCTGATGCTTGCGGAACGGCCGGGGGTACCCGACGTCGCTCCACTGCGCCTGGATGCGTGGGGCCGGGTCCGCATCGCGCATCGGCCCATCATGCCCGAGGCGCACGTCAGTGAGGATGGAGAGATGTCGAGTGAGAAGGCGGACGAACAGCTGGCGGGCATCCACGAGGTCCTCGAGGTCCTGCGGCGAGCGGCGGTCAGGGCCTGGCTGTTCGGAGGATGGGGGCTCGACGCACGGATCGGCCGGATCACCCGCGAGCACGGCGACGTCGAGCTCTGGGTCGAGCGATCGGACAGCGAGCACGCCACCGCGGCCCTCGTCGAGGCGGGCGCCGTCCTGCTGGACACGCAGCCGCCCGAGGAGTCGCGCGAGTTCACCTGGAACGGTGTCGCCTTCAGCACTGCGTACTTCGACGCGCATCCGGACGGCACGTTCCGCCCGCGAGGACGCTGGTCGGACTGGGTGTTCCCCACCGGCTCCTTCGGCGACGTCCCCGGCGAGCTCGGCGGCCGCGCCGTCCCGGCGATGAGCGCCGCCGGGATGCTGGCGATGAAGCAGCAGTTCCCCGGCCTGCGCAACGGCCGGCCGTGGCGGCCGAAGGACGTCCGCGACATCGCCACGTTGCGTGAACTGCTCGCCCGGCAGGGCACGCCGACGGGCGGTGATCGCTGACGGGCGGCAGGACGACCCGGGCACGAGGCGACGGGCGTCAGGCGGCGGGCCGGGTCCCGACCTCGGCGTCGGCCGCGTAGGCGGCGTCGCGTCGAGCCTCGAACCCGGAGAGTCGCTCGCGCAGCGCGGCGGTCACGGCCTCGTAGGCGTCGGAGTTGACCAGCAGGCGAAGCGGCGGGTTCTCGGCCAGTGCCGCCTCGATGGTCGCGTGCGCGACACCGGACTGGCTGGCCGGCATCTCCTCGACCGACAGCGGGCCGACGTCCGCCGGGCCGCCGACGTAGGGGTCGCTGAGCGGCACCCGCTCGGCCGCGTCGTAGAAGGTGGTGCGCACCATGCCCGGCTCGACGAGGATCGTCGTGATGCCGAACGGCTCGACCTCGGCGGCGAAGGACTCGAAGTAGCCCTCGACGCCCCACTTGGTCGCGTGGTAGATCCCGAAGCCCGGGAACGTGATGTGCCCGCCCATGCTCGACATCTGGACGAACACGCCGCCGCCCTGCTCACGCAGGTGAGGGACGACGCGTCGCGCGAGCTGGATGGAGCCGGTGAGGTTGGTGGCGATCGTCCTCTCCACCTGGTCGTCGCTGAGGTCCTCGGCGACTCCCATGACACCGAAGCCGGCGTTGGACACGACGACGTCGATGCGTCCGAGGCCGGCGAACGCCGCTGCCACGGCCGCGTCGAGCTGTGCGTCGTCCGTCACGTCGAGGGCGTGCCGCCACAACCGGTCTCCGTACCGGGCGGCGAGGTCGTCGAGTTGCTCGGGCCGGCGCAGGGTCGCCGCGACGCGGTCGCCGCGGGCGAGGATCTGCTCCGCGAGCTCGCGGCCGATGCCGCGCGAGGCGCCGGTGATGAGCCAGGTCTTCACGGTGTGTCCTTTCTTCGGCTGCTTCCAGCGTCGCTCGGGTGAGCCATGCGCACAAGCGAGAGAAATGCACCGCTCCCATGCGAACTGCTCATGTGTCGAGGTAAGGTCGCGTCCATGGCCGAGCTGACGCTCGCGGGTCTCCGCGTGGTGGCCGAGGTGGCCCAGCGGGGCTCCTTCACGGCCGCCGCCGAGGCCCTCGGCTACACCCAGTCGGCCATCTCGCGGCAGGTGAGCGCCACCGAGGCCGCGGTCCGCACCGCGGTCTTCGACCGGAGGCCTCGCGGGGTGACGCTCACGCCGACCGGCGAGGTGCTGGTCCGGCACGCTCGGCGGGTCCTGAGCCAGCTGGCGGCCGCCGAGCTCGAGATCGCCGGCATCCGCGATCGCGTGGCCGGCCGGCTGGTCGTCGGCGCGTTCCCGCTCGCGGCCGCCCACTGGGTGCCGCGAGCGATCGCCCTCGTGCGCGAACGTCATCCGGCGCTCGTCGTGGATCTCCGCGAGGCCGGCAGCCCGACCCAGCTGCGCTGGCTGCGGGCCGGGCGGATCGAGGTCGCGCTCGTCGCGCGCGGCGACGGCCTGCCGGAGTACGACTTCACCGGCCTGACGACCGAGGCGCTGCCGCCGTCGAGCTACGGCATCGCCGTCAGCGCCGGCCACGCCCTGGCCCAGCGCGTCGACGTCGACACCGTCGACGTCGAGGACATCGCCGACGAGCCGTGGGTGGTGGGCTCCGGCAGCGAGCCCCAGTTCCTCGCCTGGCCGACCCTGCCGGAGCCGCACATCGCCTATCGGGTGGAGAGCTGGCAGACCCGGCTGGGGCTGGTGGCCGCCGGGCTCGCCATCGCGGTCATCCCCGAGAGCGCGGCGGCAACGGTCCCTCGCGGCGTCCGGTGGTTGAAGGTCGACGACCCCGGCCTGAGGGTCGGCAGGGAGGCCGTCGTCGTGACCCATCCGGATCGCAGCCCGGGTGCGGCCGAGTTCAGCCGGGCCCTCCGCGAGGTGACGACGAAGTCGCGCTCATAGACGTCGCGACGGGTGACGTCAGCGCCCGCCGAACGTCTCCAGCAGAATCGCCCGCTCGGCCTCCGTGAGGTTGGTGCTGATCAGGGTGGCGTCCCGTCCATGGAAGCGCTCGCCCAGCCGGTCGACGTCCGCGTCCTCGGTCACCATGAACAGCGCCGAGGTGCCGGGAACGACCTCGGTGCGGATGCGTTCGAGGTCACCCTTGGTGATCCCGGTCCCGTCGGTGGCCTTCGCGAGCGCGCCGATGCCGGCTCCGATGATGGCTCCGGCGACGGGGATCATGAAGAGAGCGCCGCCGAGGATTCCCCACAGCGCACCCCAGCCGGCACCCCGCTTCGTGCTGTCCTGCTTGTGCTCGAGCGCGGGCTTCTCGGCACCTTCCCGCCAGCTCAGCATCGCGTGGTCCACGATCGTCACGACACCATCGGCCTCCGCGGCCTTCAGCGAAGCCGCCGCCCGCGCCGCACCTTCCGGATCCTCGAACTTCCAGACCGTGAACGTGGTCATGGTCCCTCCTCCTCGAACCAGCCGTCTCGCTGTCACGTCGGTCTTGTCGATCAGTCCAGGTCATCGGATGTGGGCGGTCGATCGTCGTCTTCGTCGTCGAGATCGACCAACCACTGCTTCGCCTCGAGAATCTCGTCGGGTTCGAAGACCTTGATCTCGAAACGAGTTACTCGATGATCGGGAACGCCAGCCCAGCTCACGCGGGTGCCGAGGGACTCGTCCGGCGGACGCGACGGGCTGAGTTCGCACCCCGGACGTCTTGACAGCGAACCACCGGCGACGATCGTGGGGAATCACCCCGTTCGGGTGAATGAGATCAGGCTGGGAATTCCATACAGCGGGCTGCTCGACACAGGGTCACTCATGCCTGCACCACCAGTTCGGTGCGGTGCACCCGGTGCTGCAGCGGTTCGCCCCGGACCAGCCTTTCGAGTTCGTCGAGCGCGAGCGTGGTGAGGCGGTGGCACTCGGTGCCCATGGCGCCGGCGATGTGCGGGGTGAGCACGACGTTGGGCAGCCGGTAGAGCGGGGAGTCCGGCGGCAGCGGTTCGGGGTCGGTGACGTCGAGGACGGCGTGCAGCCGGCCGGTCTCGCACTCGGCGGACAGGGCGGCGTGGTCGACCAGCGCGCCGCGGGCGGTGTTGATCAGGGTGGCGCCGTCGTTCATCAGGGCACAGGAGCGGGCGTCGATGAGGTGGTGGGTCTCGGGCAGCGCCGGGGCGTGCAGGGTGACGGTGTCGCTGCGGGTGAGCAGGTCGTCGAGGCCGGCCGGTTCGGCGCCGGCGGCGGTGACGGCCGCCGGGTTGGCGTACGGGTCGGCGACCAGCACCGTCAGGTCGAACGGGCGGAGCAGGTCGACGACGCGGCGCCCGATGCGGGAGAACCCGACGACGCCGACGGTGCGCCGGTAGTTCGACACGCCCGTGATGTCGTGGCGCCAGGCCAGCTCGCCGGGGTGGGTCCGGAACCCGGCGGCGAACGCGTGGGCCCGTTTGCCGGCGGCCAGGATGGCGGCGAGGGTGAACTCGGCGACCGGGACGGCGTTGGCATCGGCCGCGGTGGTGACGGCCAGGTCGCGGTCCCAGCAGGCGTCGGTGACGTGGTGTTTCACGCTGCCGGCGGCGTGCAGGACCGCCCGCAGCCGGGGCGCGGCATCGAGCACCGCGGCCTCCAGCGGCGGGCAGCCCCACGAGGTCAGCAGCACGTCCGTGCTCCCCAGCGCGGCCCGCACCTCGGGCGGGTCGAAGCTCGCGACCGGCCCGGGCAGGACCAGGTCGGCGAGCGCCTCGAGCCGCGACCGCAGCTCGGCGTCGAACAGGTCGCGGTAGGCGGTGTCGGTCATGGCGAGCACGACCCGGACCCGTTCGTCGGCCATGACTGCTCCCTCTCCATACGGCTCGGCGTTCAGGCTCTGACGTCAGCGGGACCGAGGGTACATCCGCAGGACGTGACGTTACGTCGATACCATGACGCGCATGGGTACCCAGAAGGAGATCGCACGCCGTGCCGGGGTCTCGGTCTCCGTCGTGTCCGCCGTCGTCAACGGCACCACGCACACGCGGATGAGCGACGAGACGCGTGCTCGCGTCGAGGCCGTCATCGAGGAACTGGGGTACGTCCCGAACGACGCCGCACGAGCCCTGCGCCGGCAACGCTCGGGGATGATCGCCGTCGTCGTCGAGAAGATCGAGAACCCGATCTACCGCGACATGTTCCACGGGATCTACGACGCCGCGGAGGCGCGCGGGTGGGCGGTCGTGCTGGGCGACGCGCGCTGGATGCGCTCCGGCAGCCACTTCCTCGCGCGCCTGCTGGGGCACGGTTCGATCGACGGCATCATCCTGCGGAGCGAGGGCCTCATCGACGACGAGGTGCTCGCCCACCTGCGAGCCCGGCCCACCCCGGTGATCCTGGTCGAGGGACGACACGGCCCGGATGGCCGATGGCTCGCGATCGACGACGCCGCGGCAGGTCGCGTGGCGACGCAGCACCTGCTCGACCTCGGTCACCGGGACATCGAGTTCGTGGGCGGCGACCGGTGGGTACCGACGATGGAACGGCACCGGGGCTACGCCGACGCGATGCTCGACGCCGGTCTCGAGGCGCGCGACGCGATCCCGACCGGCTACGGGTCCCGGGCGGGCGCCGCGGCCCTCCAGGAGGTCATCGACTCCGGCCGCCGGCCGACGGCGCTCGTGGTCGACAACGTGCTCTCGGCCATCGGGATCCACGCGGCGGCTCACGAGGCGGGTATCTCGATCCCGGGTGACCTGTCCGTGATCGCGATCCACGACGCGGACATCGCCGGGGACGTCCGCCCCGCCCTCACGACCGTGCGCATGCCGATGGCCGAGCTCGGGGCACGCGCCGTCGACGCGATCGCGGCGATCCTGGACGACGAGCCGACGCGGTTCGGCCTCGTCGACGAGCCCGCACCCGTGCTGATCACGCGCGCGAGCACGGCACCGTTGCGGGTTTCGCCGCGCTCCTGGTCACCCTCCTGACGCATGTCGTGCCCGTCACGATGAGGTAACAAAGCGTTGACGTGACGATGCGTCTGTCGCTACGTTGACGCAACGAAACGTCAGCGGCGTCCAGCGAGGGACGCCACGGGATCGCGGTGCGGACGCCGCACTACGGAAGGACACCGTTGACCTCCAGCACCGCCACGCCCCGCTCCGTGCTCCTGCGCTCGTCGTGGGCGAACGTGAACATCGGCGACGTCGCACACTCGCCGGGTCTCATCGCCGCCCTGCTCGACGCCGAGCCCGACGCCCGCATCACGCTGTGGCCGATGCGCCTCGGCGAGCGTGAGGAGGCGATGATCCGCCGGGCGATCCCGACCGTCACGATCGTGCGGGGCGACCTCGACGAGGCCGGGGTGCCGACGACGCCGGAGCTCGCCGCGGCGTGGGACGGCGCGGACGTCTTCGTGCACGGCTCGGCGGCGAGCGCCTCGCTCGTGCCGGAGCTGGCCGTGTGGCGTGAGCGGTCCGGCCGCCCGTACGGCTACGGCGGCGTGACGGTCGACCCGTTCTCCCCTCCTGCCTGGGGCTCGCTCGAGCGGTTGCGCGTCATGACGCAGGACCTGCCGGCGACGTTCCTCGAGGACGACGCCCGCGCGATCATCGACGGCGCCGAGTTCCTGTTCGCGCGAGACTCGATCAGCCTCGAGTACCTGCGCTCCCAGAGGGCACGCCCCGGGGTGCTCGAGTTCGGACCGGACGGCACGTTCGCCTATCGCTACCGCGACGACGCTGCGGCCGACGCCTTCCTGGTCGCGCTGGGTCTCACGGCCGGGGAGTTCGGGTGCTTCGTGCCCCGGCTGCGGTACACGCCGTACCCGGACATCTACGGAACGGAGCGCACCCGGGAGTTCGACCGCCGGTACGCGATCAACGCCGGCACCGTCGGCCTCGACCTCGACACTCTCGCCGCCGCGATCGCCACCTGGGTCCGTTCCACGGGCCAGCGGGCCGTCGTCGTGCCCGAGATGAGCTACGCGGTGGAGCTGGCGCAGGACGAGCTGTTGCCACGCGTCCCGGACGACGTCGTCGACCAGGTCACCGTCCTCGACCGGTACTGGCCGCTCGAGGAGGCGACCGCCGTCTACGCCCGCGCCCGCGCCGTCGTCAGCATGGAGTGCCACTCGCCGATCCTCGCGTCGGTCCATGGCACGCCCACGCTCTACGTGCGTCAGCCCACCGACACCGTCAAGGGTGAGATGTACGCCGACCTCGGCGGGGCGGACGTCGTGGTCGAGATCGAGCCGGACGGCCCGGAGGGCGCGGCCGCGGCCGTCGAAGCGCTCCTCGAGGACGAGGCCGCGTCCCGGGCGACGTCGTCGGCGATGAACGCCGCGGCCGTCGGCCGCCTGCGGGAGGTCGCCCGCACCATCCTGTTCGGCGAGGGGGCATCCGAGTTCACCCGAGGGGCCCAGGAGGCAGACCTTGTCTCAACTCGCTGAACGGCCGCCTCGGAAGTCCGTGCGGAAGGGCTCGCCGCCGGCGGCGACCACCCGCCCGGCGCGACGCCCCGGCCAGACCCTCGCCCGCTGGCGGCGGGACCGGCTCCTTCTGCTGCTGGCCGCCCCGGGCGTGCTGGTGGTGCTGGTGTTCCACTACCTCCCCCTGCTGGGCAACGTGATCGCCTTCAAGGGGTATCTGCCGTTCTTGACGATCGCGGAGAGTCCCTGGGTCGGCTTGGACAACTTCCAGGTGATCTTCTCGGGTGACCCACTGTTCGTGAACGCGTTGACGAACACGTTGATCATCACGCTGATCCAGGTGCTGTTCGTGTTCCCGCTGCCGCTCGCGCTCGCCCTTCTCCTCAACGAGGTCATCTCCGAGCGGCTCAAGCGGATCGTGCAGTCCGTCCTCTACATGCCGCACTTCCTGTCCTGGGTGATCGTGGTCGCGTTGTTCCAGCAGATCCTCGGGAACGCGGGCATGGTGAACACGCTCCTGCGAGAGCACGACATGACGACGTTCTCCATCATCGGCGTGCCGGAGCTGTTCGAGGTCCTCATCACCAGCCAGGTGATCTGGAAGGACACCGGGTGGGGCACGATCATCTTCCTGGCTGCCATCTCGCGGGTCGACACCTCCCTGTACGAGGCGGCGGCGATGGACGGCGCCGGCGCGCTGCGGCGCATGTGGCATGTCACGCTGCCGGCGATCCGGTCCGTGTTCATTCTGCTGCTGATCCTGCGGCTCGGGGACGCCCTCACGGTCGGCTTCGAGCAGATCATCCTGCAGCAGGGCGCGGTCGGCGCGACGGCGAGCGAGGTCCTCGACACCTACGTCTACAACCACGGAATCGTCGGCGGCAACTGGGGCCAGGCGGCCGCCGTCGGCCTCACGAAGGGTGTCATCTCAGTGCTCTTGGTGCTGGGTGCGAACACGCTCGCGCACAAGTTCGGTGAGCGGGGGGTGTACCAGAAGTGACCACGACCTCCCCCCTGGGGCTCACGACCAAGCCGCGAAAGGCGGGGCCGTCGACGTCCACCGGGCGCCCGGTCTGGATGGGGCCTCCGAACCGGGCGCTGACAGCCTTGCGCGGCCTCATCCTGACGATCGGTTGTGCCGTCGTCATCCTCCCGTTCCTCGCCGTGGTCTCGACCTCGCTCGCCACGCAGGAGGAGGTGACCGAGAACGGCGGTTTCGTGCTGCTCGTCCGTGAACCGACCCTCGCCTCCTACCAGGCGATCCTGTCCGGCGGCGTGGTCACCCGCGCACTGCTCATCAGCATCATCGTGACCATCGCCGGCACGCTGCTGTCGTTGGCATGCACCATCGGGCTCGCCTACGCGCTGTCACGGCCCGGATCGCTCGGTTCACGCCCGATCTTGCTGGCGGTTCTCTTCACGATGCTGTTCAGCCCCGGCATGATCCCGATGTATCTCGTGGTCAAACAGCTCGGCCTACTCGACAACCTGCTGGCGTTGATCCTCCCGGTGCTCATCAACGCCTTCAACGTCATCGTCATGCGGGAGTTCTTCCTCGACATCCCGGACGAGCTGATGGAGAGCGCCCGCATCGACGGCGCGAACGACCTCAGGATCCTGGTGCGCATCGTGTTGCCGCTGTCCAAGGCCGTGATCTCCGTCATCGGGCTGTTCTACGCCGTCGGCTACTGGAATGCGTTCTTCAACGCCCTGCTGTACATCAGCTCGCCCGAAAAGTGGCCCCTGCAGCTGGTCCTGCGGACCTACGTCGTCAACGAGACCCCGATGGGTGTCGATCAGGTCTCCGCCGGCTCCGACAGCCTGCCACCGCAGCTGTCCATCCAGATGGCGATCCTCGTCATCTCGGTCGTCCCCATCCTCCTCGTCTACCCGTTCCTCCAGAAGCACTTCACCAAGGGGCTCATGATCGGCGCCGTCAAGGGCTGACCACCTGTTCTTCATCCCGTCCTCGATGTAGCGGAAGGAATCCCATGTCCGGCACCATCTCTCGTCGTAGGTTCCTGGGCACCACCGGCGCTTTCGCGGCGATGGGCCTGTTGGGGGCCTGCTCAGGCTCGCCGAGCAGTCAGTCGCCGAATGGGGGATCCACCGGTGGCGGTGGTGCCGGCGACGGACTGCTGCCGACGTACCGGCCATTCGACAAGTTCCCGCCCGACCTCGCCTCGAGCAACCCGGACGTGGCCCCCGGCTACTTCTCGTATCCGGATCCGCCCACGGCGACCACCAGCGGGGTTCCGGCATCCGGTGATCCGATTCGGGCGCTGACCTTCACGTATGATCCGGTCGCTCCCGAGCTTGCCGACAACACGCTGTGGCAGAGCATCAACGAGGCGCTCGGCACCGAGCTGGACCTGGAGTACGCGCCCGCGGCGGACTACAACGCCCGGTTCGCGACCACGATCGCCGGCAACGACCTGCCCGACCTCGTGGCGATCAGGGGTCAGCAGCAGCAGATGCCGGCGATGCTGGCGGCGAAGTTCACCGACCTCACCGAGTACCTCTCCGGCGACGCCGTGCTGGACTACCCGAACCTCGCGGCACTACCGACGCCGGCCTGGCTGAGCACCGTGTACGACGGCAAGCTCTGGGGCGTCCCGGTGCCGCGCTCGCTGATCGGCAACGTGCTGTACACACGTGCGGACCTCCTCGAGCGGGCGGGCCTGTCCTTGCAGCCGGAGTCGCTCGAGGAGTTCACCGAGATGGCGCAGGCCCTCACCAACGATCGGGAGGGTCGCTGGGCCTTCGGACAGGCGCCCCTGTCGGTGCTGCTCGAGACGAACGGCATCGCGAACCCATGGTCGGTCGACGACAGCGGCGTCTTCACCTTCAATGGCACCCTGCCGGGATACGAGCAGGCCCTGGCCGACTCGGTCGCCCTCAACGACCTGGGGGTCGTGCACCCGGACGGCAACGCCGTTCAGAACACCCAGCGCAACGAATGGATGATGGCGGGCACGACCGCGTTCCAGATCGGTCTCTACGCGGGTTGGCCCAAGTTCTACGTGCAGGGGGCCGACATCGAGGGCTTCCGCCTGACGGGCATGCTCTCCCCCGCACGCGAGGCCGGCGGGGAGATGGTGCGCACCGCCGGCCCCTCGGCCTCGCACTTCTCGGCCATCGCCAAGCAGGACGACCCGGAGCGCCTCGCCGAGATCCTTCGGGTGCTCGACTGGCTGGCCGCGCCCTTCGGCAGCACCGAGTACATCACCCGCCGGTTCGGTCAGGAGGGTGGGACCTTCACCTTCGACGGTCCGGATCCGGTGCTCACATCACAGGGCATCAACCAGGCGACGCTGCCAGTGCGGTACATCACGGAGAACTCACCGGTGATCTTCGAGTCGCGCAACGAGCAAGCCGTCCAGGATCAGTTCGACCACCAAGAGGCGGGTCTGCAGTACACCGTGCCCAACCCGACGGAGGGGCTCTACTCCGAGACCGCCGTCAGCGAGGGTGCCAGCGCGCAGCAGGCGCTGACCGCGACCGAGCTCGAGATCGTCCTGGGAAACCGGCCGGTGACCGATTGGGCCGCCGCGGTCGAGAGCTACATGTCCGCCGTCGGCAACACGATCAAGGCCGAGTACGAGGAGGCGTGGACTCAGCTCAACGGCTGACGCCACGGATGGTTCGGAAGCACCGGGTGGACACCTTCACAGCAAAGGAGTCACGGAGATGCAACGAAGCACTTCTCGGCGGAGCGGCCGCCGTCGTGCCCAGGTGATGGCCGGCGCGGCAGTCACGCTGGCCGTGGTGGCGACGGGTCTGTCGTCGGTTCCGGCCGCTGCGTCCGACATGTCGGATCTCGGCGAGCTTCTCGACCTGACCCGTCCGGAGCTCGCCGACGTCGCGGCAGAGCTCGCGGCCGGCGATGAGGCGGGCGCCGCCGACGAGCTCAAGGACTACTACGCGGGCCGCACGGGTATCGAGTACCCGACTCCGGGAGCGGCGGGAGTCGGTGACGCGACCGCCGACGAGCTCGCCGCCGGGATCTTCCGGTTCGGCACCGAGACCCGCGACTTCTACGACGACGCCGAGCAGCGGATCGACGTCGACTGGCAGGACACCTGGGGCGGGACGGAGACCGCCCCCGGCAGCGCACAGGTCCTGATGAGCGACTTCGCCTTCATGCCGACACTGGCGAGCGCCTACGTGAACGAGAACGACCCGGAGAAGCGTGCGGCGTATGCGAAGGCGTGGATGGAGATCTCGCTGGACTTCTTCGCCGACAACCCGAGCTGGCCGCAGGCCCGCAATCTTTCGGCCGGCAAGCGGCTGAGCCAGCTCGTCAGCGCGTTCTCCGTGTTCCGGACGGAACCGACCACCGACGCGGGCGACCTGGTGACGTACCTGTCCGGCGTGCACGAGACGACCGACTTCCTCACGCAGGTTCTGCAGGTCCACGTGGGAAACAACTGGTACATGTCGATGGCTCGCTCGATCTACTTCGCGGCGGTGTACCTGCCCGAGTTCACGACATCCGTCGGCTGGGAGTCGTTCGCCGTGCGGTCCGTCGAGCGGTTCCTGCGCGCGTACATGCAGAGCGACGGCGTGTACCGCGAGCCGACGTTCAACTATCAGGCCTACGTGGCGGACCTGATCAACACCATGATCGGCGTCGCGGATGCCAACGGGCGGAAGCTTCCCGATGCGATCGTCCAGTCGGCGGACTGGATCGCGGACGTGCTGTTCGCGACCCGGAAGCCGGATCTCGAGGCCGCGCTGATCGGCGACACCCCGAACACCGACGCGGGCAGGAGCGCCATTCGGGTGACCGGTGAACGCCACTCGTGGTCCGACTTCACCTGGGTCGCCTCCGGTCGAACCGAGGGGACGACCCCGGCACTGGGGTCCACGCTGTATCCGATCAGCTTCGCCGTTCAGCGCTCGGGGTGGGACGCCGATGCGCAGTACATGCTGATCAACAACCACAACTCCAGTTACACCGCCTCGCACCGGCATCCGGACGACCTCAGCCTGGTGATGTCGGCGTACGGGCGTCCGCTGATCGTCGACTCCGGCGTGGGCGACTACAGCGCGACCCCGACGAACGACTGGATGCGCAGAACGACCGAGGCGCACAACACGATCGAGGTCGACGGAGAGCCGCAGGCCGCCGGCGTCACCCGCGCGATGTCGCTCTGGCGGTCGAGTGCGGGTCTCGACGTCTACCGCGGTCAGGCGATGGGCTACCAGCCGGTCACCCACGACCGGGTCGTCTATTTCGTCAAGCCAGGCTTCTGGGTGGTCTCCGACGACCTCACCGGTGACACCGCCGCGCACGACTATCGGCAGCTCTGGCACTTCCCTGGTGATCCGGTCACCGTCGACCCGGCGACGAACGTCGCCACGGTCGGGTTCGACACCGTGCCCGGCGCCGCACCGGGTGCCGGGGTGCAACTCGTTCCCGTGACCACGGCCGGCGTCGAGGTCGCGCCGAGCGTCCACGAGGACGGCGCCGTGCGCGTGGGCGAGGACGTGCTCACAGACGTCGACTATCTGTCCTACGACTGGTCCGCCACCGGCGCCACGGGACTGGACACCATCGTGTTTCCCGGCAAGGCCGGCCCGGCGCCCTCGGTGACGGCGACCCGCATCGAGCTGCCCGGGGTGGATCACTCCGTGGCGACCGCGATGGAGATCGACCTGCCGCACGAGACCGGCCGCTTCTACCTCTCGCGCGAGGAGACGCCCTCGTCGCGGGAGTTCGGGACCGCCGCGACCGACGCCGAGACCGCGTATCTCCAGCGTACCGTGCACGGCAGGCTCACGCGGTACGCGCTGACCCGAGGGTCGTCGCTGGTCGACGACGGGGACACCGTGCTCGACGCGTCCGGAGTGGTGTCCGACGTCAGCGTGGAGCTGCGGGGCGGGACCGCCCGGATCTCGCTCGGGGACCCGTTCACCGGCACACTCACGATCAACGCGCCGACGGCGAGGGTGGTGAAGGTGAACGGCACCCCGACCGCGTTCACTCGTTCCGGTGACCTCGTGACCGTGACGGTCCAGCCGGCCTTCGCCCCGACGCCCGTGCTCGACGAGGAGTTCGAGGACGCGAGCCTGGACCGCACCGTCTACGGCTTCGACGGCGGATTCGAGGGCTGGACGCCGGTGCAGGGCACCTGGGAGCTGGGCGGCGATCCATCGAACACCGAGCTGGCACAGACCTCGAGCGCGGACATGCAGGCGTTCGCCATGCTGCAGGACGTGCCGGATGACGTGATCGTGTCCGCGGACATCGATCCCGGCACCGCTGGCCAGGCGACCGCCCGGACCGGCCTGGCGTTCCGTTACCACGATTCCCGCAACTACTACCGGGCCAACGTTCTCAGTACACCGGCGGGCGCGAAGCTGCAGCTCGTCAAGGTCTACAACGGGACGTCCACGCTCCTTGCGGAGACCGACGTGGAGCTGAAAGCCAACGACCCCTACACGTTGACCGTCTCCGCGGCCGGGCGCCACTTGGTCGCCACCGTCGGCGACACGTCGATCTCCGCGAACGACAGCCAACTGCCGACCGGCGGGGCTGCGGCCTACACGCATCGGCGGGCCGCGACCTTCGACGACATCACGATCACCGAGGCACTCGATCAGGCGACCTGGCGCGGGATCCGGGGCCACGTGTCCGTCGGCTCGGGTCGGCTGACCCTCACGCCGGTCGATGGCCGAGCGCACGTGCTCGCCGAATCGACACTGCCGGCGCGGTTCTCCCAGCAGTGCGACTACGTCGCGGAGACCACGGTCACGATCAACGGCGTCGGCACAGCCGGCATCTCGCTGCGCGACACCACGGACTCCTACGGCTACCGGATCCACATCGGCAGGACGAGCAGCGGTACCCGATACGCGAGCATCATCCGCGAGGCCCACAGGTCGGGCCCGGTCACGGTGGACACGGTCTCTCTCACTGACCCGCTCAACGGTCCCGTCCGGCTCGGTGCCGCCGTTCACGGCGACCGCATCACCGCGACGTTGAACGGCGTACAGATCCTGGAGGGTCGCGACACCGTGGTGCGAAGCGGCGGCGTCGGGCTCTACGCCACCACGCAGAGCACGTTCGACGACCTCACCGTCGCCCAGTCCTGCGGAGGGAAGGACGGATGATCTCCCGTGACCTGCCCGTTCCGGCACCGCCCGCGGACATCGCGGCGCTCATCACGCCGAGCCACCCGCGCCTGATGGTCGACGACGCGGCGCTCGCCGGGATCGCCGAGCGCATCGCGTGCGACGACCTCACCGCGCAGCTGTACGACGACCTGATCGCGCAGGCGGACGCGCAGCTCACCATGCCGGCCTCCGGGTACGAGTTCCCCGACGGGCGCACGCTGCTCATCGTCACCCGCGAGGTCCAGACGCGCCTCTACTCGCTGGCGATGGCGTACCGGCTCACGCAGGACGAGCGGTACGCGGCGCGCGCGTACGAGGAGATGGCGGCCGTCGCCGCGTTCCCGGACTGGAATCCGGAGAGTTTCCTGTCCGTCGCGGAACTCATGCACGCGTTCGCGGTGGGCTACGACTGGCTGCACGGGTACCTCGACGAGGCGCAGCGCCAGGTCGTGCGCGACGCGATCGTCAGGTTCGGGCTGGAGCCCGCGATCGCACAGCACGAGTCCGGGGCGTCGTGGACCACGAGGACGAACAACTGGAACATCGTGTGCAACGGCGGGACGATCATGGCCGCGCTCGCCATCGGCGTCGAGGAGCCGGAGCTCGCGAACGAGGCGATGCACCTCGCGTTCGGCTCGCTGCCCGTGGCGCTCGCGCGGTACGGGCCGGACGGCGGCTACCCCGAGGGCGCCACGTATTGGGGCTACGCCACCCGGTTCCTCGTGCCGGTCATGGCGTCGCTCGAGACGGCGGTCGGTGACGATTTCGGCATCACGGAGACCGCGGGGCTCGGCCGCACGGTCGACTTCGGGATCTACCTGACCGGCCCGGCGGGCCAGCCATTCAACTACTACGACGCCCCCAGCGGCGCCCGCCCCGGGAGGACCGCCGCGCACTGGCTCGCCGCGCACTACGGCGAGCCGGCCTACGCGTGGTGGGCCGAGCAAGGAGCCGTAGGGCAGTCGCGTCCGCTTCCCCCGCTGCACCTGATGTGGCAGGGACTGATCGATGCCGTGCCGCCGGACGAGGCCGGCCTGCCGCTGGACCGCGAGTTCGAGGCCATCTCCACCTTCCTCTCGCGCAGCGCGTGGAACAGCACGACCGCGAACTTCTTCGGGTTCAAGGCGGGGGACAACGCGACCAGCCACGCCGACCTCGATCTGGGCACGTTCGTGCTCGACGCGCTCGGTACACGGTGGGCCACGGAGCTCGGGCCGGAGAGTTACGACCTGCCCGGGTACTGGTCGGCCGGTCCCGAGGGCCGTCGCTGGACCTACTACCGCAAGCGTCCCGAGGGACAGAACACGCTCGTCATCAACCCCGACGCGACGCCCGGTCAGGCCGTCGACGCGAGGGGGACGCTCGTGGCGACCGGCTCGAGCCCGGACGCGAGCTTCGCCGTCGCCGACCTGTCGGAGGCGTACACGGCCCAAGGCGTGACGAGCTGGCGACGCGGCATGGCGCTGATCGACGGCCGGAGCCGCTTCGTCGTGCAGGACGAGGTCATGGCGTCCTCCCCGGTCGAGGCGTGGTGGTTCATGCACACGTCCGCCGACATCGACGTCGCGGCCGACGGCCGGTCCGCCACACTCACCCTCGACGGCCGGCAGCTGCGAGCCGTCCTGCTCGATGCGGCCGACGGCGCCCGGTTCTCGGTCATGGACGCCGTGCCGCTGCCGACGTCGCCGAATCCGGACGGCCAGACGCCGAACGCCGGCGTCCGCAAGCTCGTCGTCACGGGGCCGGAGGTGGCGCAGTTCCGCCTCAGCGTGCTCCTCGAGCCGCTGCCCACGGGCGTGCACGGGCCGGAGCCCGCCGTGGCGGACCTCGCGGACTGGGCGGTGGCGCCCGCCCTCGATGTCGCTGCCAATCCCGGGTAACCAGGGGATCCGGCCACTAGGACGACGAAGCGGCGGGGCCTGCAGGGCTCCGCCGCTTCTCGTTGGTGGGAGTGCGCCATCAGGTGTGCGCCATCAGGGACTCGAACCCCGAACCCGCTGATTAGGGTGATTAGGATCCACTGGGTGTATAGGGATCATCAAAAATAAGGTGCAGGCGGCCTGAGCTGCGATGATGCGTCATGCGGCATCATCTGAAATCAGCCCAGCTCATCGTGAAAGTGGGGGATAAGTGGGGTACACCTGGGGGACAGCAACGTGAAGCGATGGGCTGGCGGAGGCTTCCGACGCCCGGTGCTCTGAGCCCTCGCCGTTCTCCATCCAAATTGCACCGTCGGCAGCCCGGTGCTTGACTTCGATCCAACCTCTTCTCGGCGCGCACGAGTCGGCAGCCTAAACGCACGTCTCCTAGGGTGTGTCTCCCATATCTGTGATGAGTCGCGCTGCATGATCGCAGTGTGAGTTCGTCTCGGTTTGAGTCGTTGACCGAAGTGACGTCCGGCAGAGTGGTGTACCGATCCCGGTGAGCGTGTCGCTGTAGATGTGGGTGACGGCCACCGGGTGATCCTTCGAGTGATCTCTCACAACCGACTCGAAGAAGGACACCAACGATGACCGTCAGGACCAGTATCGACCCTGCCCGCCTGCTCGAGGAACAGCTGGCCCAGGCCAGCCCGGATCTGTTGCGCGAGTTGCTGCAGACGTTCATCAACACGCTGTTGTCGGCCGAGGCTGACGCGGTGTGTGGTGCGCAGTACGGCACGACCAGCCCGGAGCGGGTGAACCGGCGGAACGGCTACCGGCACCGCGACTTCGACACCCGTGCCGGCACGATCGATGTCGCGGTGCCCAAGCTGCGTCAGGGGTCCTACTTCCCCGAGTGGCTGCTCGAGCGCAGGAAGCGGGCCGAGCGGGCACTCACCTCGGTGGTGGCGACCTGCTACCTGCTCGGGGTGTCCACCCGGCGGATGGACAAGCTGGTGCAGTCGTTGGGCATCACGGCCCTGTCGAAGTCGCAGGTTTCGGAGATGGCCAAGGACCTCGACGCGCACGTGGAGCAGTTCCGCACCCGCTCGCTGGCCGACGCCGGGCCGTTCACGTTCGTCGCCGCCGACGCACTCGTGCTCAAGGTCCGCGAGGGTGGCCGGGTCGTCGCAGTCCACGCGCTGGTCGCGACCGGCGTGAACGCCGACGGGCACCGCGAGATCCTCGGCATCCACGTGACCACCAGCGAGGACGGCGCCGGCTGGCTCGCCTTCTGCAGAGATCTGACCGCCCGCGGCCTCACGGGGGTCAAGCTCGTCACGTCCGATGCCCACCGCGGGCTGACCTCCGCGATCGAGGCGACTCTGCCGGGTGCGGCCTGGCAACGCTGCCGCACCCACTACGCCGCCAACCTCATGTCAGCGACACCGAAGAACTCGTGGGGCTGGGTCAAGGCCCTGCTGCACTCCATCTACGACCAGCCCGACGCCGAGTCGGTGCATGCCCAGTTCGACCGCGTCGTCGACGCCCTGACCGAGAAACTCCCCGCCGTCGCTGACCACCTCGAACACGCTCGCGCCGACATCCTGGCCTTCACCGCGTTCCCCAAGGAGATCTGGCGACAAATCTGGTCGAACAACCCCAACGAGCGCCTCAACCGCGAGATCCGCCGCCGCACCGACGTGGTCGGGATCTTCCCCGACCGGCCCTCGATCATCCGCCTCGTCGGCGCCGTCCTGGCCGAACAGCACGACGAGTGGGCCGAAGGCCGCCGCTACCTCGGACTCGACGTCCTCACCCGCTCCCAGGCCGTCGCAACAGCCGAGCAGGAGGTGACCGACGAGGAGCTGACCCTGCAAGCCATCACGGCCTGAAGCACAACGACGAGGGATCAGACCTCGTACACCACGTCACCGGACTTGACCTTGACCGATGCTCAGTGGGAGCAGATCGAGCCGTTGCTGCCGTCGAACGCGGGGCGGCGGGGCCACCCGTTCTGGGATAACCGGCGGGTGGTGGAGGGGATCGTCTACCGGTACCGGACCGGGATCCCGTGGCGGGACCTGCCCCGAGAGCCATTCGGGCCGTGGAAGACGGTCTGGAAGCGGCACCGCCGATACGCCGAGGATGGGACCTGGGACAAGGTGCTGGCCGGGCTGCTTGCCCAGGCGGACGCCGCTGGTCAGATCGATTGGACGGTGTCGGTGGACGCCACGATCAACCGTGCCCACCAGCACGCCACGAACACCACGCGCCCGGAGCGGGACACGGGGGGCGCGGGCGAATCACACGAGTCAGCCTGACGGGTTCGTTCCTAGCCCGATCGGCGGGGAACGTGAACCTGCAGGTCACGGTATCGGCAAGTCGCGTGGCGGACTGACCAGCAAGATCCACTTTGCGGTGGATGGACACGGCCGCCCGCTGGCCGCGGTCATCACCGGCGGGCAGCGCAACGATGGCGTGATGCTTACCGAGGTGCTGGCCGACATCCGCGTCCCTCGCCTGGGGCCGGGCCGGGCCCGCACCACCCCGGACGCGGTGATCGCCGACCGCGCCTACACCTCCGGCGTCAACCGCCAGATGCTCGCAGCCCGGCACATCAAGGCCGTGATCCCGCAGAAGAAGAACGAGATCGCCGCCCGCAAACGCAAGGGCTCGGCCGGCGGGCGACCTCCGGCCCTGGACGAGCAGACCTACAAGCAGCGCAACGTCGTCGAACGCTCCTTCGCTCTGATCAAGCAATGGCGAGGACTGGCCACCCGCTACGACAAGCTCGCGATCACCTACCGCGCCGCCGTCGTGCTGTCCGCCTGCATCACATGGGCGCGCATATAGGAGACACGCTCTAGCGGTCCTGCGCTGTCGGCGCCACAGATCCCGGCCCATGCCTCGACCGTATCCCGGCTTCGTACCCCGGCTGGGACGGGCGATGAGCGGCGGTGCGTCGTGAGCCACCACCCCCTTCCGACAAGTCCGACGCCGAACTAGACGCGGAGCTGGACGCCATCGCAGCCATCTGTCCGCGCCACAAGGCAGAGCCGGACCGGCGCCGTGCGACCGAGCGGCGCAGAGCCAGGCACCACGTGCGGGCGCAGCTGAAACTGGTGACCTCGTAAACCGGCGTGAACACGGCCGAGAGGTCGCCGTGCCCGCGCTGGTGCGACTTCCGGGACGCGCGTCGCCACCCGGACAACCACGTGGTCATCCTGGGTGCCGTCGTGTCGTCGGTGTTCTCCCTAGGGCGTGTCTGGCGGATCTTGTCGTTGGTGGTCGCGGAGCCAGATTCTGATGCTGGCGACGTCGATGGTTCCGCGGTAGACGAAGTCGCGTTTGTCGGTGCGCATGGCCACGGCGCGGTAGCCGCGCAGCTTGTTGATCGTGCGCTCGACGGTGTTGCGGTCGCGGTAGGCGGCGGGGTCGAAGTTCGGGGGCCGGCCGCCGTTGCGGCCGCGGTTGCGGCGTCCACGCTGCTGGCTGCTGGGGGTCGGGATGACCGCGGTGATGTGGTGTTTGCGCAGCCACGCGCGGATGGGCCCGGTGGAGTAGGCCTTGTCGGCCAGCAGCTGGCTGGGCCGGGTGCGTGCCCGCCCGCCGCCGCGGCGGCGGATCGACAATCGGGTGATGAGCGGTTCGAAGGCCAGCGAATCGTTGCGGTTCCCGGCGGTGGTCACCCGCGCCAACGGACGGCAGCGGCGATCAGCGATCAGGTGAAGCTTCGTGGTCAATCCGCCGCGAGAACGACCCAACCCTTCCCGCAGCGGCGGCTTCTTGTCATTCGATGCCGCCCCCCCGTCCGGGCCGGCTGGTCGCCCAGGGCGACCCCCAGCCGCTCGGCAGGCACATCCTTGGGCGGTTCATGCCGCGCGCCCGCGGCATGCTGGTGGGCGCGGACCACCGTCGAGTCCATCGCCACCACCCACCGCCCGGCGTCGTCGGTGTCGCTCCCGGCCTGCAACCCAGCGACGATCCGTTCCCACGTACCATCGGCTGACCAGCGGCGATGCCGCGCATACACGGTCTGCCACGTCCCGTAGTCCGGCGGCAGATCGCGCCACGGGGCGCCGGTCCGGGTCCGCCACAGCACCCCGTTGATCACCATGCGGTGATCCACCCAACGACCGCCCCGGCGCGGACTCCGATCCGGCAACAACGGCTCCAGACCAGCCCACTCCACATCGGTCAGGTCATGTCGATCAAGCACAAACCCGTTCTACCGAGACCAACCAACAAGATCCACTAGACACGCCCTAGTGAAGGTGTTGTCGCTGACGGCCGAATGCGGGCTCGCAGAGACGGAGCCGGTGCCGGCCCCGGTGCGTCATCCGCGACCACGACGGAGCCGCGTGCACGATGCACATCACGTGGGCCAAGGCCGAGCAGGTCGCGCGGCTGCTCGTCGAAGCGTAACGGAGGTACGCGGCATGAGCCTGTCGGGGCTGGCCCGCTGGCTGGGCAAGGCGTCCGTCGTCACGTGAGACGCAACGCGGTGGCGCGGGGGCGTATCGGGCCCAGGATCGCGAACCGCGTGATGGGACCGGGCCGTGAGCAAGGCGATGCGGCGGATCTGGCGCTGACCGACAATAACGGCGGCCCCGGCCGAGTTACTCGGCCGGCCGGGCCGCTCCGCCTATTTGCGCGGGCTTACCCGTCAGATTTCGGCTTGCTTGGTCGATCCATGGACCCTGGCTGCTCAAGTAGGACGCGCTGCGCGGCGGCCTCAAGTTCCTTAAGCTTCTTCTCGGCGGGGTCGGTTGACCTCATGGCGTTGACTGCGGCGGACTTTAGTTGCTGCGGAGAGCCAGCATCCTTGGCCTTCACGACTGCGTCGATACCGCCCGCCTTCTTGAATGCATCAGCGAGTTGGTCGACCACGGATCTAAGTTGTGGCTCGGTCACTACCAAGCGTGCGATCGTGAGCGCGCGTGCGAATCGGGCCCTCGGCTCGCCGGCGCCGCCAGCGAATCCGTACTGCGTCAACGTTTCGTAATCCATCACCGCGGTTGCACCCGCAAGTGCTTGGTGGGCAGGAATCCAAACCTGACCAGCATCAAGTACCTCGGCGATCGCATCACGCTCCTCGATTCGCCGTGCCTCACGTCTGTCGTCGGCGCGTTCCTCGCTTCGGATCCGCTGTGCTTGTCGGTCCCGAATCGCACCGACGATCAGTGTGAGCACGGCGCCGAGGCCAACGCCCAGAATCGTCTCAAGCATGGCTGAACTCCCTGCGCGTCGGTGGTGGGGAAGGCTATAGCGAACCTGGGACACAACGGCTCGCACCCGTTCTGTCCCACCCAAGGAGTACGGTCCGGGCCGCCATCTAATCGATCTTGCCAATGGGGGCGACGTCATGGCGAAGGTACCGCCGTTCCACTCCAGCAACCCGTCCGATCCCGACGTCTACCACGACCGTGACGAGTGCTCGCGCGGCAAGCTGATCCCGCCGCACAACCGCGTCTCGGGGACCGGTGGCTATCCCAGGTGCAAGGTCTGCGGCTACCTCGGGTGACGCACGCAACCACCCCCGTCAGGTGGTGGCCTGGCGGGGGTCGTTCGGCTTCACGGCAGCCGCGCCCGGCCATCTCCCCCGACCTGCTCGCACCGGCTCGGATCGCACGCCGGGTCAGTCTGTCGTTCCGACGGTGAGCCCCCCGCTGGGCCACCGGTCCAGTCAGGCCCGTTCCTGGCGATGCGCTGGCAAACGGCCGTCGATCGCCTCGCGCGGGGCAGACTCGAAGTCCTCGAGCGCGTCACCGATGTTCTTGGTTGCCGCGGCGGCAAACAGGGCATCGGTGACGTCATTCAGTTCGGGGCAGTGCAATCGCACCGCAGAGCGGGCATGGCCAACGTCCAAGGCCAGAGTCTCCCCATCGGGAACGCGATCTCCGTAGGCCTGTATCGCCAGGTGTGACCGCATCGCGGCGGTTGAGAAGTCCAAGACGGCGTCCCTGCGGAGGGCGGCGACACGGTCAGCGCGATCCCGACGGTATTGGAGCCAGTCGTGGAAGGCCGTACCACCGATGCCCAACAGAGCCCCGACGAGCACAAGCACAATCGCGTTCCAGTCCATGCGTCCTTAGCCCGTCAGTTCGTGCCGCCGTCGGGTGCTGGGGGCAGGCCCTTGAACGGTTCGTCGAGGTCGATGCTCGCGTCCTCAAGCCGTTTGCGAATCCCGGACAGCACCGACTCGGGCGAGCGGCCGTTCGCGAGAGCCTGCAGGAGCACCAGGTACGAGAGCTCGGTGTCCAGGAATACGTCGGAGTTGCGCTCGACGACGGCGGCGTAGCCCTGCTTGTCGGTCGGCGGGTTAAGGCCCAGCGCCCAGCCGGCGGCCGTGGCGAGCCGCGCCAGTTCGGCTACGTCGGCGGACTTGTGGATGAGATCGACGGTGACCCGGATGTTGGAGAACGCACGCATGGTCTGCCCCCTCGACGGCCAGTGGAGAGGGCACGCTACAGCCGACCCCGGACAGAACGACTGCGGCGCATCGAAGGCCGACGAGGACGCCCCAGGGCGCGGGCCCATAGTGACCCGAGTTCTGTCCGCCTCCCGGGTAGGGTCGCCGGGCATGGAAGTTGTCACCCTGGTGATCGCGGTTCTCGGCGTTGTTCTGGGCGTCGCCTCGCTCACGTGGCAGATCGTGGCCCACGTCCTAAGCGGCGGTCGCGTGAAGACCGCACTGAAGGTCGGTGCACACTCCGGCGCCGCCATGGTGAGCATGGCGGCGGACAAGGTGACGCCCGAGTCGCTGAATCAGATGGCGACCCAGGGGTTCCCTCAACCGGTCATCGCCGTCGAGGTCCGCAACGTCGGTCGCCTGCCCGTAACCGTCGAGCGATGGGGCATAACGTCCGCCCAAGGGCTACAAGCCATACCGTGGGGAGATTCCATCGGCCCACGCCTTCCGCATCGGCTTGAGTCGGGAGAGTCGGCGACGTGGGCTGTCGACCTAAGGACTGCGTTGGCGCTTTCGAAACATCGCTGCACGTCCTGGGCAAGGGCCAGTCATCGACGCGGATTACCGGCATGGTGGAACTGGCGGACGGTCGCAAGTACAAGACGCCGGAGGCGTTCACCGCAGGGGCATGACGCGAATCGGCATGAGGTCGTCGAAGACAGGTCCGGCGTCCGCTGAGCGCGGTCGAACTCGGCGCCCGTCTCGTCATGTACCCGTCCCCGCCCCACCGCGGCGCGATCACAGTTCATCACCTAGGGCCATGCGCCGGTGCGCGTCGCGAGCGCGTTCGTCGGCGGCGGAGGCGGCGTAGCGGCTGATCATCTCGCGGGAGCGCCAGTCGGCCAGCCGCATGAGGTCGTTCTCCTGGCCGCCGGCGGCGAGCCAGCGGTGGACCATGGTGTGGCGGAACTGGTGCGGGTGGATGTGCGGGATGCCGGCGTCGTCGCAGCGGCGTTCGAGCACCTGTCGGACGCCGGAGTCGGTGAGGCTGCCGCGCTTGCTCAGCCACAAGGCCTTCAACGCCGACTGTGGGTGCTTGGCCCGCGCGCAGCTAATGGCGCAGCACCTCGGCCGTCTTGACCCCGTACCGGCAGGCCCGGCCGCGGCCACCCTTGCCCGTGACGAACGCCATCGACTGTTCACGGTCGACGTCATCTAACTCGAGGCCCAGCAGCTCGCCGGCCCGCATGCCCGTGTCGAGGAACAGCCGGATGACCGCCTCGTCGCGCCGGTTGTAGAACGTGTTGCCCTTGCAGGTCGCGAGCAACGCAGTGAGCTCGTCGACGCCGGAGGAGCCGGGACGACCAGGCCAGGCCCTGGAGGCTGCGTCCCGACTGGCGGCGGCGTGTGGCGTCGCGCCGGGCGAGGGCGCGGTGGTGTCGGTGCCGCTACCGGGACCCAGGGAAGCCGTCGACGTCAGCCGGCGCTGCCTGGTCGCAGGGGTCCGCGTGGGTTGCTTTCGGCCGCCATCCGTCCCTGACGGGATCAGCCGGATCCGCCTCACTGGCCGGGCGGGGCTGACGGGCGATGTGCTGACCAATGCCGGCGAGCTGGTTGCTGCCGTCCTCGGGAAGGCCCGGTGACGGCGCCGAGGGTCGTCGTCGTGACCGGCACCGACGCCGGCGTCGGCAAGACGATCGTGACCGCGGCGCTCGCGGCGATCGCGGCCGGACGGGTGGCCGTGGTCAAGCCGGCCCAGACCGGCGTCCGGCCCGGCGAGCCCGGTGACATTGACGTCGTCCGGGCCATGACCGGGATCGACGACGTTCACGAGCACGCCCGCATGCCCGATGCACTCGCACCAGCCACGTCCGCACGGCTGCGGAACGTGCCGCTGCCCGACATCGCCGAGCACGAGGCGCGGATCGACGACCTCGCGCGGACGCGCGATCGCGTCCTGGTCGAAGGTGCCGGCGGTCTGCTGGTTCGACTTGACGGCGACGGGGCCGACCTCGCCGGCCTAGCGGCCCGGCTGGCGACGCCGTTCGACATCGTCGTGGTGGTTCGCGCGGGGCTCGGCACGCTCAACCACACGGCGCTCACCGTCGACGCACTACGCAGCCGCGGCCTGCCGATCGCCGGCCTGGTGATCGGTTCGTGGCCCGAGACTCCGGACCTCGCCGCCCGACACAACCTCGCAGACCTGCCCGCGACGAGCGGCGCGCCGCTCCTGGGTCGGATTCCCGCGGGCGCTGGCAGGCTGCCGCGGGCGGACTTCGTCGCAGGCGCCCGGGACTGGCTGAGTGATGCGGCGTGGCTGGGCAGTGCCGAGCAGCTGGGCTGCGCCAAGTGACCGGCTGCCCGGTGCAGCACGACCCCGGTCTGCGCCACTGGGTGGTCGAGGACCCGGCGCTGGTGCGCCGGATCCTCCTCGATCCTGAGACGTTCCGCCCCGACAACGCGCTCCAGGCGCACACCCCGCTCACGCCGGCGTCGCTGCGTGTCCTCGCAGCCGCGGGATTTGCGCTTCCGCCGACGCTGGCCAGCAATAGCGGCCTGGCACATCGAGGCATCCGCCGCACGGTGGCCGCGTACTTCAGCCCGCGCAGAGTCGCCGCCGCCGAGCCGCGGATACGGCAGCTGATCACGGCCCGACTGGACGGCATCGCCCGCAGGCTCGCCACGGGCGACACCGTCGACCTGGTCGCAGACGTCGCGGCAGGCCCGCCCGCGTTGGTGCTGCTGGATCTGCTGGGCATCGCCGCGGCCGACGTCGGCGCGCTGTCGAGGTGGAGCCAGCACTCCCTGGAGTTGTTCTGGGGCCAGCCCGACCCGGCCCGCCAGCTCGAGCTCGCCCGGAGCGCTGCCGCCTACTACTGCTGGCTGCGCCAACGCACGGCCGCGGGACGGAAACGGCCCGGCACAAGCGACCTGTTCGGTACGCTCGCCGGATCCCAGCTCTCCGACGAGGAGATCTGCGCGACCGTGTACTTCCTGCTGATCGCCGGCCACGAGACCACGAGCCAACTCGTCTCGGCCGCCTTCGATCGCCTGATCGGAACCGCCGTCACCGATGCCGCCGCGGCGACCGAGCAGGTGCTGCGCGAGGCGTCATCGGTGCCCACCTGGCGCCGGCTCACATCTCGCCCCGTGAACCTCGACAACGTCGAGCTGCCCGCCAAGGCTCCGCTCCTGCTTCGCCTCACCGGCACCGGCGGACCGGGGGATCTGGCCTTCGGCATCGGCGTCCACAGATGCCTCGGCGCACAGCTGGCGCGCATGGAGACCACGGTGGCATTGGAGTGTGCCGCGCCGCTGCTCCCGCGCCTGCGCCGAGCGGAAGCTGCATCCCCCATGATCGACCTGCTGTCGTTCCGCGCGCCGGCCCGGCTGCTTGTGCGTGCATCTGGCCCGGCTTGAGCAGTACGCGCAGGCAATGCCACGCCCGGTGTACAGACTGGGGTCGACTCTCCAGGAAGACCCGCGCCACGGCAACCTGCTGCCCCGGAGCCAGCTCATGGATGCGCGGGTCGGCCCGTATGACTGTCGTCACATCGCCGTCCATCGGCGGCCTCGGCACGTACTCGATGCTGAGGGCTCTTCTACCCGGCGGGCCGCGGTTCTGCCCTCACGTGGATCTGCCGGCGAACTCTGGAGGATCGTGCATGTTCGTACGGATCTCGGCCGTCGCGCTCGCGGCGGGCTTAGTGGTGTCCACCGGTATTGGGCCTGGCGCTGCGTCGCCCGGTGACCAGCCCGCGGCGAGCCGCACGCTCGTCGTCGGCAACGGCGCCAGCAGCGACGTCGCGTCGTTCGCCGTCGGCGCGGACGGGACGCCGGTGCCGACTGGCGTCGTCGAACCCACCGGTGGGCGAGACGGCTCCAACGGCGTTGTGTTCGCCCCCGACGGTGACGTCGCCTACGTGGCCTACCGCGACTCCGGGCGGGTCGCCACCTACGAGGTGGGCGAGAACGGCGAGTTGTCCCTGCTGGCGCCGCCGGTGCCGACCGGCGGCAGCGTCGTTTTCGGCATCGCGATGGCACCCGACGGGCGGTCACTGTACGTCAGCAACGTCGGCTCCGGCACCGTCACTGCCTTCGACATCGCCGCCGACGGCACCCTGGCGCGCCGCGGGAACCCGGTGCCGACGGGGTTCGACAGCCCACGCGGCCTGGTGGTCACCCCGGACGGCCGTTCGCTCTACGTCGGCCACGGCATCCCACTGACCGAGCCGACGAACATCCTCGTCCGCTTCGCGATCGGTCACGACGGCGAGCTACGGCCACGCGGCGTCGTGGCCGAGACGGGCGGCGCGGCGACCGGCATGGGGATCACCCCCGACGGCAAGTTCCTGTACACCGCAACCATCAGCACCGACGAGGTCTACGGCTTCCGCATCCGCCCCGACGGCCGGCTCACCGCCCTGCCCGGGTCGCCGTACGCCGTCGCCGACCACTCCGAGGGCATCGCGATCTCGCCCGACGGGCGGCGGCTGTTCGTCGCCAGCCCGGGCCAGGACCGTCCCGACGCCGGTACGAGCGCGGTCACCGCGTTCGACGTGCGGCCCAACGGCGCGTTGCGCCCGCTCGGGGAGCCGGTCAAGGCCGGACTGGGTCCGGTCGGCATCACCACAAGCCCGGACGGCCGGTTGCTGTTCGTGAGCAACTTCGACTCAAGCGAGCTGTCTGCGTACCGGGTGACATCCGGCGGTCTGGTCCCGACCTCGGACTCCGCGGTGCCGACCGGTGGTCGCGGCCCGGCCTCGCAGTCGCTGGCGATCCGGCCGAACCAGGGCCCTATCGCGGCCATCACAGCCGACGTCGGTCGCGCCGGGACCGTGACCAGGTTCGACGCCACCGGCTCGGCCGACCCGGACGGGAGGGTCGTCCGCTACGACTGGGACTTCGGCGACGGCACCAGACTGCTCGACGGCGGTCCAATGCCCACACACGTGTACCGTTCGCCGGGCGTCCACCTGGCTCGGGTCACCGTCACCGACAGCGAGGGCTGCTCCACCGCCGACGTGTTCACCGGCCAGTCATTCCTGTGTCACGCAACGGCAGCCGGACGAGGCACGGAAACAATCATGGTGCCGCCCCGGCACTGACGCGTCAGCGCCCTTCGGCTGGCCCGCCGGACACCTGGATATGGAACGAGTGTCCGGCGGATCGCCACGTAGACCATCTGAACCGCCTGTATGCGTTCGTGGTGGCTGGCCTGGGGCTGGCGGGCAGGGTTAGCGGCCGGTCGCTCGGCGCCCCGGGGTGACTCCTGAATCGTCTGACCCCTCCGAGGTGTCATGCCCGGGATCTGTCCATCGGGTGCTGGGTGCCGGCGCCGACCCCGGCCCACCACGATGGCTTGATCAGAAGCATGTCCGCCACGGGGATTGCCGTCCCGCGGCGTGGCTCGTTACAGGCCTGCCTCGTAGTGACTCTCACCCTGGGCTGACGCCGGCAACGACGTCCGTCCCAGCGAAGTGAAGGGGAACATCGTCTTGTCCAGTGTGACAACCACTGTGGCTGACTTCTACCGGTACGTGGTCGGGTGGACAGGCACGCCGCGACCCACAGCTACGCCTGAACCGCCCCGGGGTTTCTGGAGGTGTCCGGAAACCCCGGGGCGGTTCACAGAGAACCTGGGGCGCTTCACACTCCCCAAGGGGGTGCGGTACTGTTGCAACGTAGTGTCTAGGGTTCCGTCGCTGTTCTGTTTGCAGGAGCAGCGGGCCTGGTCCGAGCGACACCACCGGTCGCCTGAGAATGACGGCCGGTCATCTTAAGGGATAAAAGCCTGGAGGACCCGGGCTCCCGCGTGCGTGGGAGCCAGAGAGGTCCTGGTGCCCATCTGCGAGTTTCTCCCGATCTTGCCGCTGTTCGCGGTTCTCGGTTGGCTCTCCGCCGTAGGCGGTGTGGGCGGTGGAGTGCTGATGCTTCTAGCACTGACCTGGATGGTCGGGCTGGAGGTGGCGGTGCCCACGTTGGCCTTGGCCCAGCTGTCCAGCAACGGTTGCCGTGTTTGGCTCAACCGCACCGCTGTGCGAGCGCGGCTCGTTGGCTGGCACGCCGTCGGAGCGGTCCCGTTTGCCTTGGCGGGTGGCCTGTTGTTGGCTCACATGCCGCCCGGGCCACTTCAACGCATTTTGGGGGGATGTTTGATTGCCACAATTCTGTGGCGCCGGCTACGGCTCTTCCCTGTACGACCGGGGGAGAGATGGTTTGTCGCCGTTGGTGGGTTCACGGGACTGGCTTCTTCTATGCTCGGAGCCGCCGGGCCGATAGCCGCTCCCTTCTTCCTAGCGTATGGGCTAGTCGGTGAGGCGTACATCGGGACGGAGGCCGCGGCATCGGTTGTTGTGCACCTGAGTAAGGTCGCCGCATACGGGACGGCGGACCTGTTGTCTGTTGAGGTTCTCGTGCTGGCGGCTGGGCTGATGCCGGCCATCCTGGGGGGATCCTGGGTTGGCAAGAAGACCGTTCAGCGGATGAGCAATCGCCTATTCGTGGTCGTAATCGAGATCGGTGTGCTCTTTGCTGGAGTCGGCTTCCTCATCGGACTCTGACGATCTGCCAAGCGGGCCTCGCGGTCAGCGGCGAGTTTCGTCGAGCAACTGATGTGTCGCGCACGGATAGGTGACAGGGGTTCTAAGGCGGCGAGTGCGGTGTTGATGGTCTCGTACTCGATCGAGGTGAGGCGTCCGAGGCGAGTCTGGCGGCGCCGTCGGTGGTAGGTGCGTTCGATCCAGGTGATGTTCGCCAATGCAGCTCGTGGCGGGTGGTCCAGCGGCGGCGGTCCACGAAATTCTTCTGCGGTAGGGCGAAGAACGACTCCATGGCGGCGTTGTCGCCGGCCCTCCGGGAGATCCAGAACGATTCAGTCCCAGGCGGGCTACGGCGGTTGGCTCGACTGCACCGACGGCGGCTCCGACCAACGAGTCTGATTTCGAGCCGCAACGAGGACCCGGTGGCAACACCGGCGGAACGAACTGACAAGGTGCTAGCCGCCCGGGCGGGGTGCGCCGAGCTGGGCGAGCTGGCGCCTGCTGTGTTCCTCCCAGTGGGCCAGCCCGAGCCGGTGGTGGGTTTCCAGCCCGGCGCGTGCGTGTCGGCGGGCGTCGTCTGGGCGGCCGAGCCGCTGGGCGAGGTCGGCGAGGACATGACGGGTGGAACCGAGGCCGGAGCTGCCCATGCCGCCGATGACGAGCAGGTCGGGTGTGCCGAGCAGCGTCAAGTACAGGTGCTTTGGATCGGGTTCGCCGAGGCGAGCGGCGACGAGTCCCCAAACCGGGATTAGGAAGTCGGCGGTCCAGTCCTTGGCGATCCGGCTGCCCCAGCGGCGGACCAGCCGTCGCGCCTGGTTGTCGTCGCCGAGGTCGACGGCGGCGAGGATCGCGAGTGGGCGCAGCGAGGTCAGGTCCGGCCGGGCGGCGGCGGTGGTGAGCTCCTCGGCGATGTCTGCGACCCGGCCCTGGCCGCGTCGGCAGGTGTAGAGCGTGACGAGCCGGTGGAAGTCGAGGCCCCAGGGGGTGGAGCCGTATCTGACGCGGCCGTACCGGGCGAGGAGATCCTCGGCTTCGGCCCAGTGGCCGTCCAGGGTGCGGCGGGCGGTCTCGGCGATGCGGACCATCGCCTCGAGTTCCGGGCGCGAGCCGCGCTGCAGTAGTCGCTCGCACCGCTCGAGGTCGCGATCCCACTCGGCGAGGTCACCGGCGCGGAGGAGGCAGGCCATCCGCAGGACGCGGGCCACGAGCCGGGTGGCACGGGGCAGCCCTGGGATCGAGAGCATCTCATCGGCGGCACGCAGCCGCTCGGTGTTGCGGCCGGGGACCCAGGAGGCGAGCAGGTAGTTGTTCAGCGTGCGTGCGCGCAGCTCGGGATCGCCCAGCCGGCGGGCGAGGTCGACGGCATCGGCGGCGTGCCGCTCTCCCTCGGCGCGGCGGTCGCTGTAGTGCAACTCGACGCCCAACGTGCCCTGCAGTGCTGCTCGGTCGGTGTCGTCGAGGTGGCCGGCGAGTAGCTCCTCCAGGAGCTCCACGATGTCGTCGTCGACCGTGCCGTAAGGCCGCCAGTTCCATACGGCCGGCCCGCCGAACACGCTGATGGCCGGCACCAGGGCCGCGCGGTTGCCTGTGCGCTGTGCCAACGTGATGGCCGAGTCGAGGTCGCGGACTGCGCCGGCGGCGTCGCCGAGATCGCGCCGCGCCTGGCCCAGCTCGGTCAGCAAAGTGCAGCGATCGGCGTCGTCGTCGGGGCCCAGGGCGCCGAGGGCGGTCTCCCAGTGTTGGACGGCCTCGGTAAAGGCCAGCTGCGTGGTGGCCTCACGGGCCGCCCGTGAGGCGTAGTGGACTGCTTTGGCGGCGGCGCCTACTTTGGCCGCAGCGGCGAAGTGGTGGGCCAGCTCGACGGGGTCGACCCCGGGCCGCCATTCGAGGCAGGTGCCGACGGCCAGGTGCGTCCGGGCCCGCTCGAGCCGGCTCATCCCCCAGTACAGGGTGTCGCGGACAAGGGTATGTGCGAACCGGTAGTCGTGGCCGTGTGGCGGCTCGTGCAGCATGCCCGTCGCCACGGCCGGCTCCAGCGCTGCCATCACCTCCGGGGTGGGCCGGTCGGCGACGGCGGCGAGCAGTTCCACGTCGAGGTCTCGGCCGATGACGGACCCGGTGCGCATGAGCTCCCGGGTCTGTCGGGGGAGCCTGGAGATCCGCCGATCGATGACGTCGCGGGCGCCGGCGGGCACGCCCTCCTGCTGTTCACTGTCGCGCAGCCGCAGCAGCTCGCCTAGATAGAACGGGTTCCCTCCGCTGCGCTCGAGCAGCGTTCGGACCAGATCGCGGTCGTCCGGTGCGTGCCGCAGGCGCAGGTAGGCTGCGACCTCGTCGGCGCCGAACGCGCTCAGATCGATGCGGTCGGTGGACGGCTCGCCGGATATCGCGCCGAGGATGTCCCGGAACAGCTCAGGGTGTGAGCCCGGCTCGGGGCGAAAGGTGGCGACGATCAGGACGGGACGGTCCCCGAGGTCACCGGCGACGAAGGCGAGCAGCCGCAGCGAGGAGATGTCGGCCCAGTGCAGGTCGTCCAGCACCAGCAGGACCGGGCGGCCGACGGAGCCCAGGGCGGTGATGACGCGTTCGTGCAACTCGAAGAGCGCCGCATCGGGATCGGGGATGCGCTGCTGTTCTCGCACAGTGAGGACACCGGTGTCGATACCGGCGGCACTTAGTGCCTGGCGCCACGGCCAGTACGTGGGAGCGGCCTCCTCGGCGCAGCGTCCCCAGGCCGTGGTCATGCCGTGGGCGGCGCCGGCCGTTACGGCGGCGCGGGCGAGGCTGGTCTTCCCGACGCCGGCCTCGCCGGAGATCAGCATAACGCCGCCGTGGCCGTCGCGGGCGCGGTCCAGGCGCCGGCGCAGCCGGTCCAGGTCGTCGTCGCGGCCGATCAGCTCGCCGTCCGCGCCCTGGGCCGTGACAACGCGAGCCGGCGGCGGTGCCGTCGGGAGGTCCAGCTCTGAGGCCTGGTCGAAGACCGCCTGCTCGAGTCGTCGCAGCTCCGTCCCCGGCTCGATGCCGAGGTCGTCGGCGAGGTACGCGCGGATCCGGCGCAGTGCCGCTAGCGCGTCGGCCTGCCGTCCGGACCGGTACAGGGCGAGAACGAGCAGGGCCCACAGGCGTTCGCGGTAGCGGTGCTGCTCGACCAGCGTCTCGAGCTCCGCCACGCAGCCGCGTGCGTCGCCCAGGGACAGACGGGCGTCGAAGCGGTCTTCCATGGCGGCGATCCGCAACTCGGAGAGCCGAGTGATCGTGGGCGCGAGGGACCGCAGGGAGGAGAACTCGGCCAGCGGTTCACCGCGCCACAGCGCCAGCGCCGCGTCCAGGACCGTCACCGCCTGCTCATGGTCGCCCCGGCGAAGCGCCTGCCGGCCCTGATCGGCATGGACCGTGAACCGGGACAGGTCGACCCGCTCCGCTGGGACGTCGAGCAGGTAGCCGGGCGGCCGGGTGAGGATGACCCGGGGCGGGGTGCGCGGCCTGCGATCTGGCTCGATCACCCGGCGCAGGTGCGACACGTAGGCCTGCAGCGATCCCGTTGCGCTGGCGGGCGTCTCGCCGGGCCACAGGTCGTCGATCAGCCGGTCCAGTGACACGACCTGTCCGGGCTCCACCGCGAGCAGTGCCAGCACCGCTCGCTGCTTGAGGGCGCCCACATCGAGCAGGCGACCGGACGCGTCCTGCACCTCGAAACGGCCGAACAGCTGGAAGGTCAGTGTCACCCGCACCCTCCTTCGATCGGCAGGACACCCCGGCGCTGCTGCCGGTCTCCGCTCGTATTCCACCTCAAGTCGGCCTCAAGTCGCATCCAAGCAGCGCCCTGCACCGTGGGGTCACACCGAACGACCGACCAAGGAGGACATCATGAACGTTGGCGACGACCTGCGGCGAACGATCCGCGGACGAGTCCTGGCGAGCGGCGACGACGGCTTCGACGCAGCACGCCGGCCCTGGAACCTGGCCGTCGAGCAGCCGGTGCGGGCGGTCGTGGAGGCCGCCGACGCCGACGATGTTGCCGCGACGGTCCGGTTCGCCCGTCGCGCCGGCCTGTCGGTCGCGGCCCAGCCCAGCGGCCACGGCGCAACCGGCGACGTCGACGGCGTCATCCTGTTGCGCACGGGCGCTCTGAACGGTGTGCAGGTGCGGCCCTCGGAACGGCTGGCCTGCGCCGGCGCCGGCGCCTCGTGGGGCGCCGTGCTCACCGGCGCGAGCCCGCACGGCCTGACCGGGCTGGCAGGGAGTACACCGGCCACCACCGTGGCGGGGTTCTCGCTCGGCGGCGGGCTGAGCTGGTTCGGCCGCCGGTTCGGGTTCGCTGCGAACAGCGTCCGCTCCTTCGACATCGTGGACTCTGATGGCGAGCGTGCCACCGTGACGGCCGACTCCGACGCAGACCTGTTCTGGGCGCTGCGCGGTGGAGGCGGCGACTACGCGCTGGTGACCGCGATCGAGTTCGGGCTGCACCCGGCGCCGGAGCTGTACGGCGGGCGCATGATGTGGCCGGCCGAGCGGGCCAGAGAGGTGCTCGCCGCCTACCGGCAGATCGCCGCCGACGCGCCGGACGAGCTCACGGTCTGGTTCGACCTGCTCGAGTTCCCCGACCTGCCGTTCCTGCCCGACCTGCTGCGTGGCCGCTCACTCGTCGCGGTGGACAGCACCTACCTCGGACCGGCGGCCGAGGCCGAGGAGCTGCTCCGCCCGCTGGACAAGATCGGCGGCACCGACCTGGACAACCGCCGCAGCATGCCGGTGGCCGACCTGGGGTCGATCTGCGCCGAGCCCACCGACCCCTCGCCAGGCACCTCCCGCGCCGAACTGCTGCTCGAACTCGACGACACGGTGGCGGCGACCCTGCTGGACCGGCCCATCACGCCGCTGCTCAGCGTCCAACTGCGCCGCCTCGGCGGCGCGCTGGCCCGACCCGCGAGCGACGGCGGCGCGTGCGGCCAGCTCGCCGAGCCCTACCTGCTGTACACGTTTGGTGTCCCCGCGACACCGCAGATCGCTGCCGAGGTCCGGCGTCGTCAGACCGAGATCGCCGAGGCCCTCCTGCCGTACACGAGCGGTCGCAAGCCCTTCACGTTCCTCGCCGGCGGCGACCGCGCCGGGGCAGCCTTCCCGACGGACGACCTCGGACGGCTGCGCGCGATCAAGCAGGCGCGGGACCCGCACGGCGTGTTCCGCAGCAACTTCCCGGTCGCCGCGTGAGCGCCGGCCGTCCCCGCCCCGACCCCCGAGAGGACCGTACCGTCATGTCGCTGCACACCCTGCGACCTCACCCGGCCACGCCCGCCACCCGCGGGCGCGTGCTGGCCCTGGCCCTGCTGGCACTCGCCCAGTTCATCATGGCGTTGGACTACAACATCGTGTACGTCGCGCTCCCGCAGATCGGCGACCATCTCGGGTTCTCCGCACAGACCCTGCAATGGGTGGCCAGCGCGTACACAGTCGTGTTCGGCGGCTTCCTGCTCTTCGGCGGCCGGCTGTCCGACCTGCTCGGCCGGCGCCGGATGTTCGTTGCGGGACTCCTGCTCTACGGCGTGTCGTCACTGGTCGGAGGACTGGCGAGCACGCCGGGAATTCTGGTCGCCGCACGCGCGGTACAGGGCCTCGGCGGCGCGGTGCTGTTCCCGGCCACGTTCTCCCTGGTCACGACCATGTTCGCCGAGGGTCCGGAACGCAATCGGGCCATGTCAGTCTGGGCCGGTGCCGGTGCCGCCGGTATGGTGTCCGGCTCGCTCCTCGGCGGTTTGCTGACCGACGCCTTCGGCTGGCCGGCGGTGTTCGTCGTGAACGTGCCGCTCGCCGTCGTCGCTGCCGCCGCAGCGGTCCGGCTGCTCCCGACCGATGCCAGGTTTATCCGAGGGCGCCGATTCGACCTGCCCGGAGCGCTGACAGCGACCGCGGGAATCACGTCGGTCGTCTCCGGGCTCGTGCAAGGCCCCGAAACCGGGTGGAACTCGCCGATCGTCATGACAAGCCTGGTCGCCGGAACGGCGCTCCTCATACTCTTCGCGGCGATCGAGTACCGCAGTGCCGACCCCCTCATGCCGATCCGGCTGCTCACGAGCAGGAACCTCGGCACCGGGGTGGCCACGACCTTCCTGTTCGCGGCGACCTTCGCCACGCTGCTGTATTTCCTGACCATCTATTTCCAGGGCGTGCTCGGGTTCAGCGCGCTGAGCACCGGCGCCGCCTTCATCATCCCGACGACCGGCGTGCTGATCGGTTCCGCGGTCGGCGGGCGGCTGGCGACTGCGATCGGCACCCGCAGGACGCTGTTCGTCGGGCTTCCGCTCGGCGCCGCCGGGACCATCCTGCTCGGCCTGCTCATGTCGCCCGGCCGGTCGCTCGTCGCGCTCGCCCCAGCGCTGGTCTTGCTCGGGATCGGCCAGGGCATCACCTACACCACGATGTATGCCGCGGCGTCCACCGGCGTGGCGATACACCAGCACGGTGTCGCGGCCGGCATGGCCTCCACCGGGCAGCAGGTCGGCAGCGCCGTCGGCCTGGCGCTGCTGGTGGCACTGGCGAACTCCACCGGCAACGGCCTCCGCCCCGCCATGTTCGCCGCCGCCGGCGGCATCGCTCTCATGGTGATCGTCGCGGCCAACTTCCGTTTCACGAACTCGCCGGATCGGGTTTAACGCGCTCGCGGTCAAACGCGCCGTCACGACCCGGCCCCCAACCGAGCATCCCCCGAGAGGGTCCGGCGACGGAGCCAAGGATCACCGAGTGCGGGTCCCGCTGGCGAACCGGATGCCCTGCAATGCCAAGAGCACTGATCTCATCCGACGACCGAGGTGATCGCGCCAGCGATGGCCCCCGACGGACCGGGCGGACGGACCGCGGCAGCGCCTGCCAAAGCACCCGCCAACCCCCAGCGCCTCCTCCTCCGCTGAACGCGGTCGCCAGCGTCTCAATAGCGTCGCCATCGGGCGGCCCGCACCATGTCGGAACCTCGTCGCCTGGGGATGCTCCTGATCGCAGAGGAACCGATATAATTCTAGGTAAGTCCTCATCATGTGCACGACATTGATATCACCCTTGAATAGTCGATCGCGCGTGTTCGGTACCCGTCGTGTAATGGACGCCCATCCCAATAGCCTCGACCAGCCCAATCTCGTCTAGCCAAGTTCTACGGACCACTCGATGACGGTCGGCTCGTGCATGACGAGGAACGCCACGGCGCGACGCCGCTGTGACGATCGTCAGGTGCGCGCCACTGCGCCCTGCCGCCTATCCGTCGATGTCGGCGAGGATGCGCTCCTTGACCGAATCTGGGGCGAACGAGGCTCGCACGCCTGCGCGGGCCAGCTCGGCCAGCTCGGTCTCGCCGTAGCCGGTGACAGCTGCGACATGCTCGTACTCGGTGTTCAGATCGGTATCGAACATCCCTGGGTCGTCGGTGGCTACCACCACGCGGATCCCTTCCGCAAGCAGTATGCCGACCGGATGCGTAGCGAGCTCGCCAACGACGTTGGTGCGCAGATTCGAGGTCACGCACACCTCCAACGGCACGCCTGTGCGCGCGAGACGGGTCAGCAGGGCCTGGTCGTCGACGGCGCGGATCCCGTGCCCGATCCGGTCGGCATGTAGGTCGTCCAGCGCGGACCAGACGCTTTCGGGTCCGCTGGACTCCCCGGCATGGATGACCGCCCGGTAGCCGAGGTCTCGTGCCTGGTCCACATGCCAGGCGAACTGCGCGCGCGGAACGTCTCGTTCGATGCCGGCCAGCCCGATGGCGACCGTTCCCATAGGAGCGTGGTCCTGCAGGAATGCCACGGTGGCGTCGGCTGCGTCGAGACCGAACTCGCCCGGGATGTCGATGATCCAGCCCAGCTGGACACCGTGGTCACGGCTGGCGATCTCAGCGCCGAGCTCTAGGGCGTCCCTCAGCGCCGAGCCGTCGATGCCGGCCCGCAGATGCGTAGTCGCCGTGACCGTCAGCTCCATCCAGCGCACATTCGACACCGCGGCGTCGCGGGCGGCGCCGACCACGAGGGCAGTGACATCCTCGGGCTCTCGCACCAGCCGATCGACGGTGTAGTAGACCTCGACGAAATGGGCGAAGTCGGTGAACGTGTAGAACTGCGCCAGCGCGGCCGGATCCGTCGGCACCCCAGCATCGGGTCGGCGCCGTGCCAATTCAAGGACAGTCGAGGCCGAGGCCGATCCCACCAGGTGTACGTGTAGGTCGGTCTTGGGCAGCGCGGCGATAAACGAGGATATGGACAAAGCAGGGCTCCAGGGTGATGTCGGTCGACTAAGGAAAGATCACTCACGTGAGTGAAGGGGAGACAGCGGATCACCGACATGGAGCAAGGTCGCCGCGGTCGCGGTCGTGCCCATACAAGGGCAGCTTGAACAGCGCGGGCGACATGAACACATCCTACTCAGACGCAATTGGCGTCGGCCTGGGCGTGATGAGAAGCCGCTATTCCCGCCACTGTGGCCGGATCCTTCCCGCAGAGGCGGCACGCGGAACGGCGTCGCGGAACGGTCGCGACGCCGACACGGCGCCTGAGGAGTCACGCGGGTAGTTGTCGAAGGCAACTTGGGGGCGTCGCTCTTCCGATGCCGCGGCTGACGGTGGGCGTCGAACAACGTGTTGGCCAGATACGCCTGCCCAAACTCACCAGCGGTGACCGGGTCGGCGAGCCAACGGTAGTAGGGCTGGCGGGCGAGTTTCAGGACCCGGCAGGTCACCGCGACCGGCAACCGGACACCGGCGTCGGCAGCGGCAAGGTCACGGACCAGCGGGTAGATCATTTTCCCGGCAGATGTGCCTGGGCGAAATAGGCGGCGGCGCGGCGCAGGACCTCGTTCTCCTGCTCCAGCAGCCGGTTGCGGCGCCTCAGCTCGCGCAGCTCGAGCGACTCCGACGCGGTCGTCCCGGGCCGGTGGCCGTCCTCGACATCGGCGGCATGCAACCAGTTGCGCAGGCAGGATTCGCTGATCCCGAAGTCCTTCGCGATCTGCGCGATCGGGGCCGCGCCACGACGGGCCACGGCCACGACGTCGTCGCGGAACTCCTTCGGATGGGGTCTGGGCACGTTCGACATCCTCTCAGCGGTGCCCTCCGGCACCACAGATCAGGTGTCACCCATCCGTGCAGCAGACCCCGTTGACGTTCTGCCGGGTCTGCGCGTGGACCAGCAGTTGCTCACCGCGTCGGAGCAGCGTGACCGCGAGCGAAGCACAATCTGCCGGCCGTCCCGATGGCGCCCGGTCCGCTCCCACAGGGCGGCGTCCGCCAAATGTGCGCGGCTGGGGCCACCCCTTGGATAGGAGATGCCTCCGCGTTCGCAGGCATCAGAGCGGAAGGACACCCAGACATGGTGGATCTCAACCCGAGCATCCAGGTCGAACCGACGTGGACGACACAGGAGGTGTCCGCGTACCTGCGGGTGCCGGTCGCGACGCTCTATCAGTGGCGATGGAAGAAGTACGGGCCGCCCGCTGCTCGCGTCGGCCGTAACCTCCGCTACCTACGTGCCGACGTCGAGGCATGGCTTGCCGCACAGATGGAGGCTGCCTGATGGGCCGCGCACCGCTGCCGATCGGCACATGGGGCAAGATCCGCACCTACGTCGACAAGGTCGACGACAAGGGCAAGCCCATCCGCCACCGTGCCGTCACGCAGTTCCGCGACTTCAACGGCCGCACACGGCAGGTCGAAGCGCACGGGAAGACCGCCACCGCAGCTGCGAACGCGCTCCGGGAGAAGCTGCAACGCCGTGTGTCGACCGGCAAGGCGGGGGAGTTGACCGGCATGCATCGGTTCTCGGCTGCTGCTGATCTATGGATGGCCCGGTTCAAGGGGATGGTCGAGGATGGTCGGCGGTCCGCGGGCTCGCTCGACACGTACGAGCGACAGATGCGACATGTGCTGCCAGCGCTCGGAGAGGTCCGGCTCGGTGAGGTCAAGACACCTCTTGTCGACAAGGTCATTGCGGCCATCAAGACCGACGCGGGGGCACCCACCGCCAAGACATGTCGGAGCATCATCTCTAGCGTCATGGGCCTGGTGGTCAGGCACGGCGTCATCGACATCAACCCGGTGCGGGAGGTCGACCGCATCGAGGCACCGCCGAAGAAGCCGCCCCGAGCCTTGACCGAGGCAGAGCAGGTCACGTGGTTGTCCGCGCTCCGCGCAGACCCTCAGGCAGTCCGCAAGGACCTCCCGGACCTCACGCTGTTCATGCTGGGCACCGGTGTCCGCATCGGTGAGTCTCTGGCCGTCCTGTGGGAGCAGATCGACCTTCAGAGCGAAGAGGTCGCCATCACACACACCGTCATCCGCGTCCGGGGTCAAGGGCTGATCCGCAAGACCACCAAGAGCGCGGCCGGCGTCCGGACCCTCGCATTGCCTCCGACGCTCGTGTTCATGCTCCGCCGCCGCTTCGTGCCGGGCACACAGCTCGAACGCCCGGTGTTCCCCGACAGCATCAGGGGCCTGCGTGACCCGTCGAACGTGCGCCGCGACATCCGCCACGCGCGGGGCGAAGACGCGTTGGCCTGGCTCACATCGCACGCATTCCGCAAGACCACGGCGACGGTGCTCGACGCCGCCGGCCACTCGGCACGGCAGGTCGCGGACCAGCTCGGCCAGGCTCGCGTCTCGATCACTCAGGACCACTACCTGGCCCGCCGCGTGCGGAACCCACACGCCGCCGAAGTCATCGACCAGGCGCTACGGCACACCCTCGACTCGATGAGCGAGGGAGGCGAAAACCATGGGTAAACCATGGCCTGTGAGGTGGGTACAGCTCGGCCAAGGTCTTGACCTGCTGGGGAGTGCGCCATCAGGGACTCGAACCCCGAACCCGCTGATTAAGAGTCAGCTGCTCTGCCAATTGAGCTAATGGCGCAACGACGGTGAAGATTACCACCCCCGCTCGGGAAGCTGAAATCGTGAACCGATGCGGGCCCGCCGTGCGTCTCCACCTGATGTGACGGCAGGAGAGGGCTCCGACGACGAGCTGCTGCGCCGGGTCGGGCGGGGCGACCGGGCGGCGTTCGACACGTACTACGAGCGCAACGCCGCCTGGCTGGCCGTCCGCATCCGGCGGCGGTGCGGCGGCGACGCCGAGCTGACCGCCGACGTGCTGCAGGAGACGTTCATCGCGGTGTGGCGGGCGGCCGGGTCGTACGCCGGGAACGGGCAGTCGGGCGGGTGGTTGTGGGCCATCGCGACCCGGCGGCTCATCGACGCGCACCGGCGGCGGGTGGTGCGGGGCGTCAACGTCGGCGAACCGGACGACGAGCGGGCCATCGCGCCCGCTCCGTCCGCCGAGGACGAGGCACTGGCCAGCACGTACGGCGCGGAGTTGGCGACGGCGCTCGACCGGCTCTCGCCGGAGTTGCGCGCCGTTCTGCAGGCCACCGTGCTCGACGGGTTCACCGTCCGCGAGACGGCGATCCTGCTCGACGTGCCCGAGGGAACCGTGAAGTCGCGCGCCGTGCGGGCGCGCCGTCAGCTGAGGGAGGCGCTCTCATGAGTTGGCACGTCCCCGAGACGACACTGCGGGCCTACGCCGACGGCGTCATCGGCGACGCCGACGCGTGGTCGGTCGAGGCGCACCTGGTCGGCTGCGAGCGCTGCCGGCACGCCGTCGGCGCCGTCGCGACAGCACAGACGCGCACGATCGTCCGCGCCGCCGCGCCCGCCGACCTGCCGCCGCAGGGCCGGGTCCGGCGGGCCACCCGGCTGCGGGCCGCGATCATGCTGACGGCGTCCGGCCCGGCCGCGCGGACGGCGTGGATCGTCGCCGTCGGCGTCGTGCTCACGCTGGCCGTGGCCATGGACACGACGTGGCAGGAGCGCGGGTTCGCGTGGCTGACACTGGTCGCGCCGTTGCTGCCGGTCGCGGGGGTCGCGACGGCGTACGGATCGGGCCTGGACGAGCCGGGCGAGATCATAGCGTCGACGCCGTCGGGCGGGCTGCGGCTGCTGCTCTGGCGCACGCTCGCCGTCCTTGCGGTGTCCTTGCCTGCGGCGCTGGTCGCGGGCATCTGGGCCGGGTCGCCCGCCGTCTGGCTGCTGCCGGCGCTGGGGCTGACGGCGGTCACGCTCGCGGTCGGGACGGTGACGGGGCTCGCGCCGGCCGCCGTCGTCGTCGGGCTCGGGTGGGCCGCCGTCGTCGCGGGACCGTCGGTCGGCGAGCACGCGTCCGGCCCGCTGCTCGAGCCGGACACCGTCGCCGTCTGGATCCCGCTGACGGCGCTGGCGGCCGTCGCCGTCGTCCTCAACCAGCACCGCCGCGTCCACGTCCGTCGTCCGCACCGAGAGGCCTGATGACCATGACCGCCACCCACGTGGACGTCCGCGACCTCGTCGTGCGGTACCGGGGGCGCACGGCGCTGGACGGGCTCGACCTGCAGCTGGGCGCGGGCGTGCACGGCCTGCTCGGGCCGAACGGCGCGGGCAAGACGACGCTGATGCGGGTGCTCGCGACGGTGGTGCGCCCGGCGTCGGGCAGCGCGACGGTGCTCGACGGCGACGTCACGGCCGATGCGCGGCTGCGCCAGGTCCGCCGCCGGCTCGGTTACCTGCCGCAGCAGTTCGGCTACTACCCGCGCTTCACCGTCCGCGAGTTCGTCGAGTACTTCGCCTGGCTCAAGGAGGTCCCGCGCGAGCGGATCCCGGCGGCGGTCGACCGCGCCATCGAGCGGGTGGGCCTGCTCGACCGCGCCGACGACCGGCTCAAGCGGCTCTCCGGCGGCATGCTGCGGCGCGCCGGCATCGCGCAGGCGATCGTCAACGACCCCGACCTGCTGCTCCTCGACGAGCCGACCGCCGGCCTCGACCCGGAGCAGCGGGTCGACTTCCGCGAACTGCTCCGGGCCATCGGGGTCGACGCGTGCGTGCTGGTCAGTACGCATCTGGTCGAGGACGTCGCGGCCGCGTGCGCGCACGTGACGCTGCTCAACGAGGGGAGGGCGGTGTTCCGCGGGACGCCCGCCGAGCTCGCGGCACGGGGGACCGGCGGCGACGGCGACAGCCCCATCGAGCGCGGCTACACCGCCGTCCTGCGCGCGGCCCGGGCCGCCTGATGCGGCGCGTCCTGCGGGCGGAGACGTTCCGGGGCGTCGCCGCGCCGGCCGCCCTGGTGATCGGCGCCGCCACGCTGGCGATGGTGTTCAGCGAGGTCGGGACCTGGGCCGGGCGGTGGTCCGCACTGGCGGCGTACCTGCGGGTCGTGATGATCGTGCTGATCCCGCTGACGCTGGCGGCCGGTGCCTGGCAGGGCGGACGGGATCACCGCCGGCGCACGGCAGAGCTGCTCACCAGCACGTCGCGGCCGCTCTGGCAGCGGACCACCGCGGCGTGGGGCTCGGTCACGGCCGGCGTCGTCGCGGGCTTCCTGCTGGCCACCGCGGTCTGCGCGCTGCTGGTCGGCCGGGTCGCGACGTACTCCAGCGGCGGCTGGTGGTGGCTCGTCGTCGTCGGTGTGATCGCGCTGGGCGCGGCCGCCGCCGTCGGCCTGGCCGCGGGGATGTTGCTGCCGTGGCGGCTGACGGCGCCGGTCGTGGGGCTGGCCGGCTACTTCGGCCTGGGCATCCTGACCTACGTCGACGACGGCCGGCTCTGGCTCAGCCCGGCCGTCAACGCCGTCATGGACGGGTCCTACCTGCCGTTCGGCGACCACCTCCTGCAGGCTGCCTGGTTCGCGCTGCTCGCCGTGGCGGCGTTGACCCTCGTCGGCAGCCGGCGGCGCTGGCCCGCCGCGGGAGCCGCGGCTCTAGCCGTCGCCGCCGGGGTCGTCATCGCGACCGGACCGACCGACGACCGCTGGCAGCCCGACCCCGTCGCCCGCGAGCTCGTCTGTGTGGATGGCGACCCGGAGATCTGCACCACGCGCGAGACCGAGTTCCTGCTCGGCGACTTCGCCGTGGCCGCCCGCGAGACGCTCACCCGGCTCGACGGCATCGGCAACCTGCCGGGCCGCGTCGAGGCCGTCATCAGCTACGACGACCTCGACGACGGCCGCGTGCACACGTCGGTCGAGCAGTACATCTCCTGGGCGGGGACGCTGCGGCGCAGCGGCGCCTACGGCGGCGCACTCGAGACCGACCTCGTCCGCAACGTGCTGCCCAGCGGGTTCTGCGCCGACGCCGACGGCGCGGAGCTCGTCGGCGAACTGCACGACGTCGCCCTGCTGTGGGCCGGCGTCGATCCCCGTGCCGATCAGCAGACGGTGGCGACGGGAACCGGCGGCATGGTCGTCGAATCCACCGTCGACGGGCCGCACGACCGGCCGCTCGACGCCACGCTCCACGACCGGCTGACCGCGTGGCCGCGCGCTGAGCAGGTCGCGTGGATGGAGTGCTACATCACCGCGGGACGGGACTGTGACCTGACGGCACTCGCGGTGCTGCGCGCCGAGCTGGCGAAGGGCGCCGCGCGGTGAGCCCGGTCACGGGCGACGGGGACGCCTCATCGGGACAGGGCGCTGTGGCAGGGTAGAACGCATGGCCAACCCGCCCGAACGCCGTGAGTACGACATCGACATCCCGGCCGAGGTGGAGCCCGGCACCTACGCCGACTTCGCCTCCATCTGGCACACCGCCGACTCCTTCGTCCTCGACTTCGCCGTCCTGAAGCGCCCGCCGAAACCGACCGTCAACGAGGACGGGAGCCGCGTGCTGAAGGTGCCGACGCGCGTCGTGACGAGGGTGCGGGTGCCACCGAGCCAGGTCTTCGAGATCATGAAGGGCTTGGAGAAGCAGCTGTCCATGTGGGAGCGCAGCCACGGCGTCAAGCGCAAGTCGCCCGAGGACACCTGACCCCGTGGGGAACATCCTGCGCATCGTCATCGGCCTGGCCGGGCTGACGGCGGCCGCGTGGTCCGCGTCGCGCTCGCTGCGGCTGCGCCGCCGCGGACTGGAGGCTGACGCCGTCGTCACCCGGTCGGAGCAGCACCAGCGGAACATCGGCCAGGGCGAGCGAAGCAGCCGCTGGGTGTCGACGGTCGAGTACCTGGACGACGACGCGGTGACACGGACGTCGACGCTGCCCGGGCGGTTCACCGTCGGCGAGACCGTTCCGATCCGGTACCTGCCGGACGGCTCCGAGCGGGTCGCGCGGGCCGGCAAGGCCACGTTCGCCGAGGCATTCGCGATCCTCGGCGCCACGGCCGGCGGCATCGCGCTCACCGTCCTGATCTAGACGCGGACCCGCCCCCGCGGGCGTGACCCAGCGGGGGCGGATGGTCCGGCGGGGGCGGTCAGCGCTTGAAGGCGTCCTTCACCTTCTCGCCTGCCTGCTTGAGGTCGGACTTCGACTGCTTGCCCTTGCCCTCGGCCTGCTTGCCCTCGTCGTCCGTCAGCTTGCCGAGCGCCTCCTTGGCTTCACCGGCGGCCTTCTCAGCAGCGTTCTTCACTTTGTCGTCTGCGCCCATCGTGATCCCCTCCGTCGATCGGGTCTCTCGGCCCGTACCCAGGGAGGCGACGGCTACACCGACGGGCAGGTGTCGGTGGCCTCGACGCGGGCGATGACGCGGTCGGCGATGGCGGCCAGGGACTTGACGTCGTCGCTGGTGACGGCGTCGAAGAAGTAGCGGCGGACGGCGTCGACGTGCGACGGGGCGGCGGCCTCGATGGCGGCCCGGCCCTGGTCGGTCAGGACGATGAACGCGCCGCGGCCGTCCGAGGCGCACTCCTCGCGCCCGACGAGCCCGCGCTTCTCCATGCGGCTGAGGTGGTGCGACAGCCGGCTCTTCTCCCAGCGCATGACGCGGGCGAGCTCGGACACCCGGATGCGGGCGTCGTCGGCGTCGGTGAGGTGCACGAGGACCTCGAAGTCCGGCATCGACAGCATCGAGTCGGACTGCAGCTGCCGCGCGAGGGCGGCGTTCAGCACGGTGTTCATCCGGAGGTAGGCCCGCCACGCGCTCTGCTCGTGGTCGTCGAGCCACCGGGTCTCTTCCATGCCCAGCAGTCTACCGGAATAGTTGACACGTCACCAAAGTTGAGTAGTCTGTGACGCGTCAACTAATGATAGTTGACCCACAGACCCCGGCAAGGAGCAGGAGAACATGACCACGACGACCGATCTGAACCAGCTGACCGGCGACTACACGCTGGACGTGGCGCACTCGCGGCTCGGTTTCGTCGCCCGGCACGCCATGGTGACCAAGGTGCGCGGCGCCTTCAACGAGTTCGAGGGCACGGCCCGCATCGACGGCAGCGACCCGAGCCAGTCGACGGTGAACATCGTCATCAAGACGGCCAGCGTCGACACCCGCAACGCGCAGCGCGACGGACACCTGCGCACCAACGACTTCTTCGAGATCGAGACCTACCCCGAGATCGTCTTCGCCTCCACGGCGATCGGCCAGAAGGACGAGGTCACGTTCCAGGTCACCGGTGACCTGCGCATCAAGGACGTCACCCGTCCCGTCACCTTCGACCTCGAGTTCACCGGCGCCGCGACCGACCCGTTCGGCAACCAGCGCGTCGGCTTCGACGGCTCGCTCCAGATCAACCGCAAGGACTGGAACGTGACGTGGAACGCTCCGCTCGAGGCCGGCGGCGTCCTCGTCAGCGAGAAGGTCACGCTCGAGTTCGAGATCTCGGCCATCAAGCAGGCCTGACGCACCTCACTCAGCGGTTCCTCCGACGCCGCGCCCGGATCCGTCCGGGCGCGGCGTCGTCTTTTTGGGGGGTGGCGGGCGTTGACATGGAACGGTGTGCCGTATTGCATGATCGGCACCCCCGACCTCGACCGCCGGCTCTCGCGCCGCGATCCGGCCTGGAGGAACCATGAGATCCGTTCCGATCGTGCTGGCCGGCGTCGTCGCGCTCGGCCTGCTCGCAACTCCGGCGAGTGGTGAGCCGGCGCCGTCGTCCCCCAGTTGGTCGCCCGGCACGCCCGACGTCGTCATCGCACAGGCCGCGCCGGGCAAGAAGCTGCACTTCCCGAACGCCGAGCGACTGGCCGATGGGTCGGTCGTCGCGGTCGCGCGCGAGGGCGCCGGGCACACCGGTCAGGACGGCCGCCTGCTCATCATGACCAGCGACGACGGCGGCAGCTCCTGGTCCGCGCCGGAGGTCGTCTTCGACAGCCCGTACGACGACCGCGACCCGATGATCACGCAGCTCGCGTCCGGGCGGCTGCTGCTCAGCTGGTTCCAGAACGACTACTCCGTCACGCCGGCCGAGCCGATGGGCACCTTCGTGGCGCACAGCGACGACGGCGGCACGACGTGGTCCGCGCCGGTCGCCGTGCAGTCCATGCTCAGCGGCGAGTCCGACATCGTCGACACCTACGAGCTGGGCTGGAACGCCAGCCACGGCCAGGTCAAGGAGCTGCCCGGCGGCGACCTGATCATCCCTCTGTACGGCACCGTCCCCGACGACAAGTGGCAGAAGGCGACCGTCGTCCGCAGCACCGACGGCGGTGAGACCTGGTCCGCGTCGACGGAGTCGCTGGTCGCGTCGGCGAGCGGCACGCACTACCAGGAGCCCGTTCTGACGGTGCTACCCGGCGGCGTCGTGCACGCGCTGCTGCGCATCGGCACCTCGGCGTCGACGATGGGCGCGGTGCACTCGCAGGAGTCGTGGTCGCGCGACGGTGGCCGGACGTGGTCGGCGCCCGCGGAGATCGACCTCGTGACGTCGTCGGCGCACACGGAGGTCCTGCGCGACGGCTCGGTGTTCCTCGCCTACGGCGACCTGTCCGGGCACTTCACCGACAAGCGCGGGACGGTGGGCGCGGTGATCCGGTCGCCGCTGTCGCCGTGGACCGGAGCGCCGCGCGAGCTGGTGTGGGACTCCGGCACCGGCGACCAGGCCAACCCCGCGGCCGTCGAGGTCCGGCCCGGCCGCGTGCTGGTGATCGGCTTCGACTCGGCGACCAGCAGGCTGGTGGGCACCTTCGTGCCGGTGTCGGAGGTACGCCCGGACCGGCCCGATCCCCGTCGCGTCGACCTTGCGGCTCTGGTGTCCGCTGGTGCGGCCAGCGTGTCGACCGACATGACGCACGTCCAGGCGGGCCGGCCGGGTGTGGGTGTGCTGGGCGCCATCGACGGAGTGGTGGGGTACTGGGACGCCTCGTGGGCGCCGCATGCCGCGCCGGCCTCGTACACGGTGGAGTTCGACCGGCCGCAGCGACTGTCCTCGGTCGGGGTGGCGCTGAAGCCCGGCTACGCGTCGGCGGCCGTGGTGTCGGTGCGGTCCGCCGTGGACGGAGCGTGGCGGGACGTGGGGACGCTGGAGTCCGCCGTTCGCTGGGGTGACGACCTGACCTGGTTCCGGTCGGCCGGTGTGGTGGACGCCGTCCGGGTCTCGATCACCTCGTCGAACGGCTGGGCGGTCCTCGCCGAGCTCGGCGTCCGCGCCCCGGCGGCGGCCGGCTGACCGTCCCGCGGTCCGGCGGTCCGCCGGTCCGCCGGTCTCATGATCATCAAGGATCGACCCCGTCATGGTGTGGTCGATCCTTGATGATCATGATCGGCGGGTGATGAGAACGCGAGAACGGCCCCGTCGGATCGACGGGGCCGTTCTTCGTGTGGGGTGAGTGACGGGACTTGAACCCGCGACTTCCTGGACCACAACCAGGTGCTCTACCAGCTGAGCTACACCCACCATGCGCGCCCGGAAGGGGCGCGGCTGAACAAGTATACGGTGCCGGACGGAGTGGTCGAGAACGGGTTACGTCGGGGCGCCGTCGGACGCCTGATCGGCGCGGGCACCCTCGGCGCGGGCCTCGTTCATGACGGAGACCGCGGCGGCGCGGGAGCTGGTGCTGTCGGGCCCCGGCATGGGGACGAAGACCGTGCGCCGGTAGTACCGCAGCTCGTCGATGGAGTCCTTGATGTCGCCGAGCGCGCGGTGGTTGCCGGTCTTGGCGGGGCTGGCGAAGTAGACCCGCGGATACCAGCGGCGCACGAGCTCCTTGATCGACGACACGTCGATGTTGCGGTAGTGCAGCCAGCTCTCGACCTCGGGCAGGTCGCGCGCGAGGAACAGCCGGTCCATGTGGACGGTGTTGCCCGCGAGCTGCGCCTTCGACGGCTCCGGCACGTGCTCCTTGATATAGGCCATGACCAGCGCGTTCGCCTCGTCCATGGTGACGCCACCGGGGAGCTCCTCGAGCAGGCCGCTGGCGGTGTGCATGGTGCGGACGACGTCGTTCATGTTCTCGAGCGCGGCGTCGGGAGGGCGGATGACCACGTCGACCCCGTCGCCGAGGACGGTGAGCTCGGCGTCCGTCACGAGTACCGCCACCTCGATGAGCGCGTCGCGCTGCAGGTCGAGGCCGGTCATCTCGCAGTCGATCCACACCATTCGATCATTCGTCACGCCCACAACCCTATGGGAACGCCCTACGTGCGCCGGCGTCGTCGGTCCTCGGGTCGCGGTCGTGTTGGATCGTCGGCGGGCCGGTCCGGCCGCGATCGCGCCGCCACGACGGCCAGCAGCACGATCAGCAGGGCGGCACCGGCGACGACGGCGGCAGCCTGCCAGTAGGGCCGGTCGTTCACGATCAGGACGGCGACGGCGACGGCGGTCGCGAGCGTCCCGTACAGCGCGAGCTCGCCGATCGACGGGATCTCGATCGGCCCGGACCGGCGCGGCACGGGGCCCGACGGCGTCACCTGCGGCCGCGCGGGTGGTCCCGTGTGGTCAGGGGCCGACAGCGGCAGCGTCGGCTGGCGGGCGGCGCGGCGGGGGCGGGGCGGTGAGTCGGGGAACGCCGACCAGGTCGCCGTCGCCTCCCTGTCGCGGGTCGAGGGTTCGTTGCTCGCCGGCTCGGGCAGGCCGCGACGGGCCGCCCGGCGACCGGCGGCGAGACGCTGGGCCGCACGAGCTCCGGCGGCGGCGCGCTCCGCGCTCGGATCCACGGCCGGGGCCGGCTGACTGAGGGTCTGACCGGGGGCCGGCTGACTGAGGGTCTGACCGGGGGCCGGCTGACTGGGGGCCGGCTGACTGGGGGCCGGCGGACCGGGGGCCGGTCGAGCGGGGGAGGGCTGCACGGGGGAGGGCTGCACGGGGGCGGGACCCCTCGCCGCTCGCCGGCCGGCGGCGAGGCGCTGCGCCGCGCGAGCGCCGGCCGCGGCCCGCTCGGCGGCAGGGCCACCCGGGGCCCGGCCGCCGGCGCGGTCGTCGGCAGGAAGGAGCGGGTCGGCCGCCGCTTCCGGCAGGTCGTCGCCGCCCTCGCCGGGGTCGGGCCGGCCTGCCGCCCGCCGGCCTGCCTGACGGCGCTTCGACACCGGAACTCCTCGCAGCGTGGAACGGACGATCAGGATGCGCCGCCGAGCCTAGTCCTCGATCGCCCATTCCGGGCACCGATCACTACTTGAATTTGAGAACCGTTCTCGATTACCGTCCTGCCATGACCACACCACGCATCACCGTCGCCGCCACGCTCGCGCTGTCCGGACTCCTCCTCGCCGCGTGCGGCGGCGAGAGCTCCGCACCGCAGGGCACGTCGCGGAGCACTTCGACGCCTGTGTCCGACGGCGGTCGCGAGGTCGACGAGGCCGAGTCGCGGCTGGTCGCGACGTACGACGGCGGCCTGATGGTGCTCGACGGGGAGTCGCTCGAGGTGCTCGAGACGATCGAGCTGCCCGGCTTCATCAGGGTCAACGCGGCGGGCGACGGCCGGCATGTCCTGGTCTCGGCCGACGCCGCGTTCCGGGTCCTCGACACCGGCGCCTGGAGCACCCGGCACGGCGACCACGCCCACCACTACGTCGGCGAGCCGGCCCTCACCGACGTCGAGTTCGAGGCCGACCACCCGGGCCACGTGGTCCGGCACGCGGGCGCGACGGTCCTGTTCAGCGACGGCTCGGGCCGGATCGAGCTGTTCGCCGCCGCCGACCTCGCCGCCGAGGACCGCGCCGACGGCGTCGCCCCGGAGACCGAGGTCGTCCTCGCCGACCAGCCGCACCACGGCGTCGCCGTCCAGCTCGCGAACGACGAGCTGCTCGTCACGCTCGGCGACGAGACGACTCGCACCGGCGCCAAGGTCCTCGACGCCGGCCGCGCCGAGATCGCCCGCAGCGAGGAGTGCCCTGGCGTGCACGGCGAGGCCGTCGCCGCCGACGAGGCCGTCGTCGTCGGCTGCGAGGACGGCGTGCTCGTCTACCGCGACGGCGCGTTCACCAAGATCGCCAGCCCGGACCCGTACGGACGAATCGGCAACCAGGCGGGAACCGACGCGTCCGCCGTCGTCCTCGGCGACTACAAGTCCGACCCGGACGCCGAGCTGGAGCGGCCCGAGCGGGTGTCGCTCATCGACACCGCCACGAGCACGCTGCGCCTGGTCGACCTGGGCGTCAGCTACACGTTCCGCTCGCTCGGCCGCGGCCCCGAGGGCGAGGCGCTGGTGCTCGGCACCGACGGCGCCATCCACGTCATCGAACCGGTGACGGGACGGGTGACGTCGACGATCCCGGTCATCGAGGAATGGACCGAGCCGCAGGACTGGCAGCAGCCGCGGCCGACCCTCGTCGTCGACGGCGACACGGCGTACGTGACCGACCCCGTGGCGAGCGAGATCCACGCCGTCGACCTCGCCGCCGGAACCGTCACCGCCACGGCCGCGTTGCCGGAGATCCCCAACGAGCTGACGGGCGTGAACGGGTAGCATTCTGCGCCAAATGAGCTTCCAGCCCGTGCCGTCCGCCCCGCCGCCACCCCCGCCGCCGCCGCCGCCGGGCGAGCCTCGTCGGCGCCGGTGGGTGTGGCCGCTGGTGGCGGTGCTGGCGCTGCTCGTGGGCGCGGGCGCCGGGCTCGTCGTCGGGCTGGCCGTCGACGACGACTCCACCCCGTCCGCCCAGCAGACGCCGTCGCCCGGCGAGACCGGCGACGAGAGCGACGAGCTCGAGCGGCTGCGCGACCGGCTCGCCCAGATCGAGGAGCAGCGCGACGACCTCAAACGCCGGCTCGACGAGGCGCGGGCCGAGCTGGAGTCGCGGGCGACCGAGACGCCGGAGGAGCCGCTCGAGTCCGAGCCGACGCCGTTCGAGGGCGAGTTCACCGTGGGCGACTACACGTTCACCGACGTCGAGGTGCTGCGCGACTTCGCCGGCGACTTCGAGGTCCGCGCGACGGTGACCAACGACGGCGACGCCGACGTCGACTTCGCCTCGCTGACGGCGACCGTGCTCAACGGCGACGAGGCGGTGTCGACGCTCACCACGTCGGTCTCGGCGCTGGCCGCGGGCGACTCCGTCGAGGCCCAGTTCATCGGCTTCGACGACTACGGCGACTGGGACGCCGTCGAGTTCTCCGTCGACGGCGGGTCCGACACCACGACCTGAGCGACCGGAGCGGCCGGGGGGAACCGTTCGCACAGTCGTCGTCCGCCCGTCGCGAACCCGACATTGACTCGTTGTCAATCGCCTCGACGGTAGCGGTCATGAGCGATCGGTCCCGTTTCCGTCGAATCGTCCGCGCCGTCGTCGTGGTCCCGCTGGCGGCCGCTCTCGGCCTCGCCGTCACGGCCACGGCGAACGCCGTCGGCGACCCCCACGACCCAGCCCACGCCCACAACGACTACGAGCACGAGCGCCCGCTCCTCGACGCGCTCGACCACGGGTTCACCAGCGTCGAGGCCGATGTCTGGCTCGTCGACGGCGAGCTGCTGGTCGCGCACGACGCCTGGCAGGTCCAGCCCGGCCGCACCCTGGAGTCGCTGTACCTCGACCCGCTGCGCGACGTCGTCCACGCCAACGGCGGCTCGGTGTACCCGGGCTGGGACGGCTCGCTGCAGCTGCTCATCGACATCAAGAACACCGGCGAGGCGACCTACGCGGAGATCGACTCCGTGCTGCGCCGCTACCAGGACATCATGACCCGGTTCATGGGCGACCGCGTGCAGACCGGCGCCGTGACGGCGGTCATCAGCGGCGACCGGCCGCGCGCGACGCTGCTGTCGCAGCGGCTGCGCTTCGCCGGGTACGACGGCCGGCTGGGCGACCTGACCGGCGGCCTTCCGGCCAGCTTCATGCCACTGCTCAGTGACAACTGGGGCAACCACTTCACCTGGCGCGGCGTCGGCCCGATCCCGGAGGCCGAGCGGGCGAAGCTGCGGCAGATCGTCGCGACGGCGCACACCGCGGGCTACCGGGTCCGGTTCTGGGCGACGCCCGACACCCCCGGCCCGGCGCGCGACGCGATCTGGACCGAGCTGCTCGCCGCCGGCGTCGACCACCTCAACACCGACGACCTCGCCGGCCTCGACGCGTTCCTGTCGGCCCGTTAGCCGACGATCCGCGACGCGCGGATCTCCAGCGGCGCGCTGACCCCGTCGACCGTGACGGCGGTCAGCGCGCTGTCGCGTTCCAACGTGGCCGCCACGAGGCCGCCCGTGTCGCGGCCGCTGCCCGGGCCGCCCGGGCGGCTCACGCCGTCGCCGGGGCCGTAGCCGTAGAAGAGGTGCAGCCGGCCGCCCGGCGCGAGCAGCCCTGCCAGCGTGGCGACGTTCGCCTTGTCCGGGTGCGTCCAGAACACGTTGACGTTGGATGCGAAGATCACGTCGAACCGCGCCGGCCTCAGGCTGTCGCCGTCGAGCATCGTCAGGTCCTGCTCGAGGACGGTGAGCCGCCCGGCGTCGACGAGATCGCGGTTGCGTTCGTGGATCCGCCGCACCCCGACGGCCGACCGGTCGAGCGCCGTCACGTGCCCGTCGCCCGCGAGCAGCGGCCCGATCACCGCGACGGCGGCCCCCGGCGCCGCGCCCAGTTCGAGGATGCGCTCCGTGCCCGTCAGCCCCAGCCGGGGGACCAGACGGGCGATGTGGTCCGGCGTTCGGTCGGTCATGGTGCCGAGTCTGCCGATTCATCCCTGACGAGGGGCGTCAACTGTCCGGGGAACGGGGTACGGTGCGCGCGAGAAAGTTCCCGGTTGCCCTGGTCATCCCAGACTCGGCACAGCGGGTCCGTCGGGGGACGGGGACCTCCCGGCTGCCCGCGAGCGCCCCCGGAGGGACCGTGTCCGCAGCACGTTCCGGCCCGTTCACGTGGTCGTCGTTCGGCGCCGGCTACCTCGTCGCCTCCATCGACGACGGCGGCAGCCCGGTCGTCGACGTGGTGCTGCCGGGACCGGCCGACGGCTCGCTGCAGTGGGTGGCGGAGTTGCAGCCCGCCGAGGCCGCTCGGCTCGCGGCCGAGCTGACCTCGCTGACGGTGTCGTCGTCCGACGAGGGGCCGGTGCGGCTGCTGCCGGACCTGCGCGACCGGGTCGCGGCCCTGGACGCGGCGCTGCTGGACCTCGCTGCGGAGTCGCGGGAGCTGAGTGCGGACGACGCCGTCGCCGCCGTCGACGATCTGCTGCTCCGCCTGCACGGCCTGCGCGGGGAGCTGACCGGATCGGCGGTCGCGGAGCGGTCCGCTGTCGCCCGGACGGCCGCAGGCGGTCGAGGCGAGACGGTCATGACGGGTCCCGCCCGGTCGGTCGCGGCGGACCGCCGGCTCACGAGCATGGGCGGGCTTGCCTTGGCCCTCGGCATCGTGGCGGTCTTCTGGGTCGCCCTGGGGGTGCTGCTGTGGCTGCTGCTGAGGTGAGGCCGGACCGGCTCGAGTCGCTGCGCGGGTAGATGTCGCGTGTGCCCGCGGGCGCACGGTCGACGGCGAGCGCGTCCGCGCCGTCGAGCTGCACCGGGGCTACCTGCCGCTCGAGCTCACCTGCGAGTTCGAGGACGGCACCGTCGAGCGGACCGTCCCGGTCACGGCGAGCGTCGTCGCGTACGGCGGGCTGGCCGGCGCCGCCGTCAGCCTCGCCGGGGCCGTGGTCCTCAACCGCCGGCTCGGCCGTCGGGACCAGCCAGCCGCGTCACCTGGATGAGGGGCCGTCCCCACCGCCCGAGCACCTCGTTCGCCGTCGCGACCACCGCCGCCAGGTCGTCGTCGCCGTAGCGGCCGGCGACGCGGGCCGCCAGCAGCCCGGACGGCACGCTGTCGCCGTCGAGCACCGTCCGCCACTCGGCGAGTCCCATCGACAGATACTCGAGGCCGGGGAAGCGCGCGGCCTGCCGCGGGTCGGCGAGCGTGCCAGGCGGGGCGTCGAGGGTGCGGATGCGCGGCCGGTCGAGCAGCGGCGTCAGGTCCGCGGGCGCGTCGAGCAGGCCGAGACTGACGACCTCGAGATCGTCGTCGCTCGCCGCCTGGGCGACGGTGACGCCGTTGCGGTCGTTGACGTGTGCGGTGTGGGCGTCGGCGACGGGGCCGGTCGGCTCGCCCTCGCGGCCGTGGACGAGCAGCTCGGTGAGCGACTCGGCGACGAAGGTCGCGCCCGCGTTCTGCTCGTGGTCGAGGAAGACGACCTGGCCGCGGTGCCCGCGTACGTCCGGCGTGAGGTCGACGGCGTAGGCGTTGCCGCCCCAGTCGTGCCCGACGGGGAACCACAGCGGCGTCGCGCCGAGCGGCTGGACCTTGCGCTGCGGGTCGAGGCCGAGCGTCTCCTTCGCGCCGAACCGCCATTCCGACATCCGCGCCTCGGGGAGGTACCAGCCGCGGGTCTCGTGGTCGTCGAGCGGGATCAGCTCCATGCCGTAGAACCCGTCCTCGCCGCCGACGATCAGCTCACCCCGTCCGGCCGCCAGATAGAGGGCCCGGACCTCGTCGGTGAGCGTGGTGCCGAGCCGGCTCTCGACCGCGTCGAGCTGTGCCGAGGTGGCTCCGCCGCTGGTCGGGAGCTTGTCGTGGGCGAGCCGGGTGAGCGCGGCAGGGTCGGCGGACGGCGCGGTGGGCCGGCTCGTGGCCGCGAGGCCCGGTTGCCGCCGGTACAGCGCGGGCAGGGCACCGTAGACGAGGATCAGGTCGCCGACGATGTCGCCCATGCCGTAGGACGCGGCCTCCGGCAGCTCGATCAGCTCGACCTCGCGGCGCCCGGACCGGCTCGCCCGCAACACGACGCCGACGGTGCGGCCGTTCGCTTGGCCGGCGACGTCCATGAGCGCGTCGAACAGCGCGAAGTCCGCGTGCCACCCGTCCGGCGGGCTGCCGCCGTCCATCCGGTGCGACCCGCCACTCGAGCCGCTGCCGACGGTGCCGCTGAACTCGACGAGGTCCACGTGCGCCGGCGCGTCGCGAAGGAGGGTCTCGAGGGCGGGGATCCAGGTGCTCAGCTCGTGCAGCGTGGCCACGCTGGCGAGCGTACGGGGGGCACGTGTCGCCTGCGCGACGTTCGACTGAATTGTCCGCCCCCGCGAGTAGGTTCCGCCGCTGCGAGAACGGATCTCGCAGCAAGGGGGGCTCCATCATGTCCAACACGACACCGGCGTCGCCGGATCCAGCGAACACACCCGTCCAAGGGCCGCCGCCTGGCTACGATCAGCCGCCGCCGGGATACCCGCAGCAGCCACCGCCGTCCGGCTACTACCAGCAGCCACCGCCCGGCTACTACCAACAGCAGCCGCCGGCACCCAGGAATGGCATCGGCCTCGCCGCGATCATCGTCGGAATGGCCGGACTGGTCTTCGGTCTCGTGCCCTTGACGGGCTTCATCGCCATCATCCTGGGCCTCACTGGGCTTGCACTCGGCCTGGCGGCGCTGGGTCGAGTCCGCCGTCGCCAGGCGACCAACAAGTGGACGACGAGAATCGCCGTGCTCGTCAGTGCTGGTGCCATGGCGCTGGGCATCTGGGGGATGACCATCGTCTTCGGTGCCGTCGAGGACCTGGACGAGGGTCTCGACTGCATTGCCGAGGCGGACACGCCCGAGCAGATCGAAGCCTGCGAGTAGGCGGCTGCAGTGGACACGAGCGTCGATGTTCCACCGCCACCTCCACCGCCGACGGAGGTATCGGCCGAATCCGCGCGGAGAGGCCGGTTCCTGATCCCCGTCGTGATCGGCCTGCTGTTGCTCGCCGCAGCATTTGCCGCAGGGTGGGGAGTTCGCGAGGGTCGCGCAAGCGATCAGCAAGCCGCAATGGAAGCCGAAGCCGCTGAGCTCGTCGCCGATGGCCGCCAGGCCGAAGCCCGCGCCGACCAGCTCGAGACCGATCTGGGAGAGACGCAGGTCCAACGCGACGACCTGAAACGGCGCCTCGACGAGGCCGAGCAGGCCAACACCGATCTGGAAGAACGGTCCGCTGCGCTCGATCAGCGCGAGTCCGAACTCGACCAGAGACAGACGGCCATCGAGGAGACCGAAGCCGGTATCGAGGCCAACACCGTCACCGACGGTGTCTGGACCGTCGGCGTCGACATCGCACCCGGGACGTATCGCGCCACGGACGTATCGGACTCCTGCTATTGGGCCATCCTCCGGACCGGCACCAACGGTGACGACATCGTCTCCAACGACCTGCCGAGCGGCGGCAATCCGCAGGTCACCGTCGAGGAGGGACACGACTTCGAAACCGTTCGCTGCGGCGAATGGGTCAAAGTCGAATAGGGCACCTCGATGGCTGAGGATTCGGGTCGCTCCGGCGGCCCGAATTCTCAGCCATCTCGGAGAGCGCACTATCGTTCGCGGCTGTGAGGATCCTCGTCGTCGGCGGCAGCGGCTTCCTGGGTGGTGAGCTCATCCGGCGCTCCATAGCTGCGGGTCTCGACGTGGTGGCGACGTACCGTCGCCGGTCGGGTACGGGCTCCGGCAGCGGTCTCGACTGGCGGCCGCTCGACATCCGTCGCCGCTCGGACGTGGTTGCGTTGCTGGCGGCGGTGTCGCCCGACGTCGTGGTGAACGCCGCCTACGTCCAGGCCGACTGGACGACGACGGCGGACGGTGCGGCCCATGTCGCAGTGGCTGCGGCCGACGCTGGGGCGCGGCTCGTCCACGTGTCCAGCGACGCGGTCTTCTCCGGCGCCGCCGTGGTCTACGACGAGCTGTCCGTTCCGGATCCGGTCAACGCCTACGGCGCGGCGAAGGCGGCGGCCGAGACGGTCGTCAAGGCGGTCGCGCCGTCGTCGGTGATTGCCCGGACGTCGCTGATCGTCGGCGACGGCGGCTCGCCGCACGAGCGTTTCGTCCACGACCTGGCGGCCGGCCGGCGGTCCGGAGTGTTGTTCACCGACGACATCTGCTGCCCCGTCCACGTGTCAGACCTCGCTTCGGCTCTGCTGGAACTCGCGGTCTCCGACCGGTCGGGTGTGTGTCACGTCGCCGGTGCCGACGCATTGAGCCGGTACGAACTCGGCCTGCTCGTGGCGCAGCGGGACGGCCTCGACCCGGACCTGCTGACGACGGGGACTCGGGCCGCGTTGGGTCCGCCCGGCCCGCTCGACGTGCGACTCGACTGTCGATCGACGCAGCAGCATCTCCGCACTCGGCTCCGCGGCGCGCGCGAGTTCCTGACGCCGTCCACCTGAAATGTCCGGCCCCGTCGCTACCCTCCGGCGCACCAGGGGAGCGAGAAGTGGGGGCGGTCAGCATGACCGAAGAGTCCTGGCACGAGGCGCGGTTGATTCCGACCTCGGGCATCAACGGCGCCGAGGAGCAGGAGCGTCGGGCGACGTCCGCGCTGCTGGCGGTGATGACCGCCGTGCGCGAGTTCGGCCGGGCGCTGACGAAGCCGATCGGTGCACCCGCCGGCAACGTCGAGACCTACATCGAGGTGCCGTTCATTCTCGGCGAGAAGAAGCTGTTCCCCGACGGCCTGGTCCGGGTCAGCCGCGGCCAGAAGTCCTGGACGGCGCTGGTCGAGGTCAAGACGGGAAGCAACGAGCTCGTCGCGGAGCAGCTGGAGAACTATCTCGACATCGCCCGCGAACAGGGCTTCGACGCGGTACTGACGATCTCGAACGAGATCCCGGCGATCGCCGGGCAGCATCCGACGAAGGTCGACAAGCGCAAGCTGCGCAAGGTCGCGATGCATCACCTGTCGTGGACGAAAGTGCTGACCGAGGCGGTCATGCAGAAGGAGTTCCGCGGCATCGCCGATCCCGATCAGGCGTGGATCCTCGGTGAACTCATCCGCTACCTCGAGCACCCTCGATCCGGCGCGCTCGAATTCGACGACATGGGCGAGACCTGGGTCGGGACGCGCAACGCGATCGCCGCGGGCACGCTGCGGCCGACCGACAATGGCGTCAGCGAGGTCGCCAACCGTTTCGACGCGCTCCTGCGGTTCGCCAGTCTCCGTCTCGGCCGACAGTTGGGCGCCGAGGTCACGCCGGTGCTGGCGCGCAAAGAGCTCGCGGACCCGTCGCTGCGCACCCAGTCGCTCATCGAGACCCTGGCGCACGACGGCACCCTCTGCGGCGCAATCCGCATCCCCGACACCGTCGGCGAGCTCGTCGTGACGGCGGACCTGCGCGCCGGGCGCCTCACCTGCCACGTCGACGTCGACGCGCCGAAGGAGGGCCGGCAGACGACGCGGGTCAACTGGCTGGTCCGGCAGCTGAAGAACGCGCCACCCGACCTGCGCGTCGAGGCCTTCGTGATGCACGGGCGCGGCGCGGGAGCCGCCGAACTGCTCAAGGTCGTCCGCGACGATCCCACCGTCCTGGTGAGCGACCCGGCGAAGGACCTCCGCTCGTTCCGGGTGGCGTTGAGCCTGCCCATGGGCAGCAAGCGTGGTCGCGGCCGTGGCTCGTTCATCGACTCGCTGCTGGCCGCCGTCGACACGTTCTACGGCGAGGTCATCCAGCACGTGAAGGCGTGGTCGGCGGCACCTCCTCGCCTGCGTCCCGAGCCGGACGCGGCCGAGCGCCAGCCCGATGTGCCGCCCGCGCTGGTCTCGACCTCACTCTCCTCCCAGGACGGTGCGGAGGCCGTTCCCACGGCTGCGGAGGACGGCGCGGCCGAACCCCTGAATGAAGGAATCAATGACGAGGCCGAGGACGCCGCCGAGGGCGAGGTGACGACCGGGGCTTGACGCACGATCGCCCGGCACTCGGCCGGGCGACTCGTTCTCTGCGGCCTCGTCCGCTACGTCAGCAGCGCGACGAGGTGGCGCAGAGCATCATCTGCATCGAGAACCAGCCCGGCTCCCAGGAGCGTCAACGCGACGATCAACGGTCTGAGATCCCGAAGGGTCTCGCCGAGGATGCGCGTGTGCGCCCTGATGAGTGTCAGCCTGGCGAGCAGGCTGCGTGGACCGGCCTTCCTGCCGTCGCGGAGCAATGGTTCTCCCTAGCGTGAGCAGATGGAGAGGCCGAACGCGCCGCTGGCACAGCCCGCTCGGTCACCATCCGCAGATGGCTTCACCGAGCGGGAATGCACGATGGAGTTGTGCATTCAGGATGACCCAGCCCTATACCGAACGTCAATGCATTGCTGCCCGGGACAGATGGGACCGTCTAGGCTGGTGGTCGCCGGAGGAGGTGCTGGCACGCCGATGATCCCGGTGGCCTCGGCGCGTCGAGCAATGGCGACGCGCTGAGGCCTTACATCCGGAACGGATGAGGTGCGCCTGGAGGGACTCGAACCCCCGACCAAGAGCTTAGAAGGCTCCTGCTCTATCCGACTGAGCTACAGGCGCATCGCAGACAGGGACCATTGTGACCGATAGGTCAGTCCTGCTGCACGGGCCGGCCGAGGCCCTCGACCACCTGAGCGCCGGGCCAGGAGGCCAGGACCGAGCCGGGGAGCGTCAGTTTCGAGCCGCGCACCCCGCTGCCGACCACCGCGAAGGGTAGCGCGGCGACGGCGGGGTCGACCAGGATCGGCCAGTCGGCGGGGAGGCCGAGGGGTGTGATCCCGCCGTATTCCATCCCCGTCGCCGCGACAGCGGCGTCCATGGGCAGGAACGACGCCTTCCGCACCCCCAGTAGTTTTCGCACGACCCCGTTGACGTCGGCGCGCGTCGTCGCCAGCACCATGCATGCCGCCACATATTCGACGCCCTCGCGCTTGCCCGCCACCACGACACAGTTCGCCGACTCCGCCAACGACACCTCGTACGCGGCGCAGAACGAGGCCGTGTCGGCCAGTGACGCGTCGATCGGCGCCACGAAGACCGACTCGGCCAACGAACCCGCACCTTCGAGCGCGGACTTCACCGGCCCCGCGAGCAGGTCGGGACGGGACAGCGCCGGCTCCGTGGCCAGCCGGCCGATCTTCGGAGTTGTCACCCCCCGATGCTACGGTCCCCTCTTCGTGACCCTCTTCCAGCGTCTGCGCGTCTCCGCCTACGTCATCTGTGAGGACGGCGGCAGCGTCCTGCTCTCGCGCTGGATCGGCTACGAGGACGGCCCGCAGTGGTCGCTGGCCGGCGGCGGCCTCGACCCCGTCGAGCATCCGCAAGATGGCGCGTTGCGCGAGCTGTTCGAGGAGACCGGCTACATCGGCGAGCTCGACGCGCTCCTCGGCATCGACGTCGAGCATTTCGTCAGCGAGAGGCATGTGCCCGAGGGGTTCGACCGCGTCGACGTGCATGCCGTGCGCATCGTCTACCGCGGCCACGTCGTCGGCGGCGAGCTGACGCCCGAGGTCGGCGGCACCAGCGACCTCGCCGAGTGGGTGCCGCTCGACAAGCTTGCCGGCCTCGACGCCGTCCCTCTCGTCGCCATCGGCATGGGCATGTACGACGGCGACGGCGTGCGGCTCACGCCCCGCGAGCCGAACCCGCCCATCGCCGACGGCGTCAGGGTCGAGCACCGCGTCGCGGCGTACGGGCACGGGCCCGACGGCGTCACCGTCGGTGGGCTGCTCGAGCACGGCGCCGACCCGGAGGAGGCGATCCGCACCGCCTTCCGCGAGCAGCGCGGCGTCGACGTCATCATCAAGGGCGCCCGCGACGTCAGCAGCTCCGTCCAACCCATCGACGACGGCGACGGCGTGCGCTGGACCGTCCGCCTCGACTACGACGTCTCCGCATGACGTGACCGCGCCGGCGCCCGCCGTTCGTTCATGAGCCGGAAGGCGGGGACCACGAAGGGGCCGAGCGTGAGCAGCGCCATGACGACGGCGACGGCTACGAGCGCCGTCTGGACGCCGGCCTGATCGGTCAGGGCGCCGACCACGACCGGGCCCAGCGGGATGCCGGCCCAAGCGGATGCCTTCACCGCGCCCAGGACCCTGGGCAGCATCTCGGCCGGGATCCGCTCGTACTGCACCGCGCCGATGATCGGGTTGATGCCGCCCGTCGCCAGGCCGCAACAGGCCGCCACCACGACGACGGGGAGCAGGCTGCTGCTCACGGCAAGGGCCACGAACAGCGGCGATCCGCCGACCAGGAAGCCCACGGCGTAGGCGAGCCATCGGTTCACCCGCGGCGCCAGCCAGGCCCCGAGGAGGCTGCCGGCCAGCGCGCCCAGCCCCGACGCGGCCGCGACCGTGCCGACGGCGGCCACCGCCAGTCCGTTGTCGCGGACCCACGACGGCAGCAGCACGCTCAGGTAGCCGGTGCCGAGCAGGTTCGTCGCGGCGATCATGACGACCAGCGCGCGGAGCAGGGGGTCGTGGACGAGGAAGGAGAGGCCGTCGGCGATCCGGCGCAGGTACGGCTCGACCGGGTCGGTGCCCCTGCCGAGCTCGCCCGGCACCAGGAATCGGACCAGCAGCGACGCGAGCACGAACCCGCCCCCGCTGACGATCAGGACCAGCGGCGCGGGCAGCAGGCTCAGCAGCACCGCCGCCAGCGGTGCGCCGAGCAGGTTGCCGGCCTGGCTGGCCGAGGCGTGCAGTCCGGCCGCCCGGCTCAGCGAGGTCCGGCTCAGGGACGCGGAGCCTGGGACCAGCGGTGCGCTGCCGCAGTCGGCCACGCCGCGCACCGCGCCCACCACGGCGACCAGGGCCACCAGCACGCCGTAGCCGAGCTGCCCGCTCGCGTACAGCAGCGGGACGAGCAGCAGGACCAGCCCCGCGACGAGGTTGGCGAGCCAGCTGGCCCGCCGGGGCCCGATGCGCTCGACCCATGGGCCGGCGAGCGCCTGCATCGCGACGTACGGAGCCATCTCGGCGAACACGACCACGCCGGTACGGGTGGCGCTGCCCGTCGTGCTGAGCACCAGCCAGGGGATGGCGATCGCGGAGACGGCGGTGCAGGTGACCGACGTGAGGTACGCGCCCAGGACGGCGGCCAGCGGCAGCCGGCGTGGTGCGGCCGAGACCGCGGGCGCCGCGCCCATCAGCCCGGCTCGACGCCGGCGGGACGGGGATCGGGATGCGGGTCGGGCAGCAACTGGAACTGGAACACCGCCCGCCGCCGCTCCGGTCCGCCGGGCGCCGGAGTCTCGTCCGGCCCGCCCGATCCGCGGGCCCGGCCCTCCTGGTCCCGCCGATACCGAGCGACGAGCGCGATGATCTGCTCGGACAGCTCCCGTGCCTCGTCGTGGGTGAGGCTCAGCGACGACTCACCCAGCTGCCAGGGCGACGTGGCGAGCTCGTCCTGGCGCTCCACCAGCGTGCCGATCCAGGACAGGACCCGCTCGTAGCCGACCTGGGCGACCATCCGCAGGTACTGCTCGGCGACCTCGAGCTGCTCGGTGTCGCCGGCCTGCCCGGGAACGCGGAAGGAGAACGTCGTCGCCGCGTGGGCCGCCCGCCACCAGCGGTCTCGCCGGTTCCCCAGCGCCACCTCGTCGACGACGAGCCCGGCCTTGGCCATGGTCCGCAGGTGGTAGCTGGTGACGCCGCTGGACTGGCCGATCCGCTCGGCCAGTCCGGACGCGGTGGCCGGACCATCCTCGCGCAGCAACCTGAGCAGGGTGAGGCGGACGGGGTGGGCCAGCGCGCGCACGTTCAGCGGGGTGAGCAGGTCGTGCCGGTCCGGGTCGAACCACGACGGCGGCCACGGGTGCGAGCCCTCCATGCAGGCAGGCTACGACTCCAAACACATTTTGCAAAGTGCTTCTGCAATCACCCGAGGGCTCGACTACGACGTCAGCTCGAACCGCCACACGATCGCCAGGGGGCCGCCCTCGTAGGCGGCGTTCGTCGCGTCGGGCGCGAACCGGTGCAGCGACCAGATGTCCGGCGGGGTGCCCGACGGCCTCAGCGGCGGCACCGGTGTCACGGCACCGCGCGGAACGCCCTCGGGATCCACGAACGGCGGCCGGCGCACCGGCTCCTCGCAGTGCCGGACCTCGAAACCGAGCGGCAGCGCGGCGGCCAGGTACTCGGCGGCCGACCGGCTGCGGTTCGGCAGGTAGCCGGGGGCGCCGTCCGCCCCGCGCACGACGATGGGAAGGCCGACGCCGATCACCGGGCCGTGCGGGTCCGACACCACCAGCGAGCCGCCCGGCCGCAGCACGCGCGCGAACTCGGCGAACACCGGCCTCAGGTCCGGGACGTGGGTCAGCGCCAGCGCGCACACGACCACGTCGACGGCGTCGTCCGGAACCGGCAGCGCCTCGAGCGAACCGTCCAGGAACGAGCCCGACGGCACCTTCGTCCGCGCGACCGCCAGCATGTCCAGCGAGCTGTCCACGCCGATGACGGTGTGCCCGAGCTCGGCCAGGTACGCCGCGTGCCGGCCGGTCCCGCAGGCCGCGTCCAGCGCGACGCCCACCGGGAGCGCGTCGAGCAGCGGGTGGACCAGTCCGGCCTCGATGTCGAGGAGCTGGTTGCCCGGCTGGTCGTACGACGGAGCCCACGAGCCGTACGCCTCGACGGACGTGAGCGGACGCGCGGCGCCACCGGACCCCAGCTCGCCGGCGGGGTCGAGCAGCGCGCGGATCTCGGCCAGCCGGGCGGTCACGAACTCCTCGTCGTATTCGCCGGCGAACGCGCGCAGCAGCGCCACGCCCTCGAGCCCGATCAGGTACGCGAGCGGATGCTGATGGATCACCCGCCGCAGCCTAGGAACCGGCCGCGGCCGCCCTCAACGCAATTTCGTCGCCGTCGGCCCCCGTCAGTGCGAGTAGACCGGCACCACCATGCCGCGCGCCAGCGTGTGGAACGCCAGGTTGAACGAGACGACGGCGGGCGAGGCGTCGCCGTCGACCCCCAGCGTCTCGACGTCGACCGCGTGGACGACGAAGAAGTACCGGTGCGGCACGTCGCCCTGTGGCGGGGCGGCGCCGGAGTACTCCGTCGTGCCGGCGTCGTTGCGGACGGCGAACGCGGGGTAGGGGAGGCCCGCACCACGCGCCAGCGACGTCGTCGTGACCGGAATGTCCGCGACGACCCAGTGCCAGAAGCCGCTCGGCGTCGGCGCGTCGGGATCGAAGCACGTGACGGCGTAACTGCGGGTGCCGTCGGGCGCGCCGGACCACGACAGCTGGGGCGAGAGATTGGCCCCGCCGGCACCCGCCGAGATGAAGTCAGCCGCCAGTTGCTCGCCGTCGCTGACATCGTCGCTGGTCAGAGTCATGGAGGCGACGGCCGGGAGCAGGGTGTACGGGTCGGGCGGGGTGGGACGTTCGAGCGACATCGAGTCCTCCGAGGATGGCGATCCGGCTCTGCCGACGTTAGTCCATCGACTCTGTACTGTGACTCGGCATGTGAACGATTGGCATCAATGACGCCATGAGTCTTGGCCAGGGGCGGTGCGAGAGTGCAAGATTCGCCAGTGGATACCGCTGAGGTGAGCATTCATGGTGCTCTCGCCGCTCTTCGCGGCCGTCTCTCCGGGGTGCAGTATCCGCTGGACGTCAGCGACGCCGAGGATGCCCGCCAGACGCGCCGCGACATGCTCGCACAACTCGACGACTACATCCTGCCGCGCCTCGACCAGCTCGACGCGCCGCTGCTCGCCGTCGTGGGCGGATCGACGGGGGCCGGCAAGTCCACGCTCGTGAACTCCCTCGTGCGGCGGAAGGTCAGCGACGCCGGGGTGCTGCGGCCGACGACGCGCTCACCGGTCCTCGTCCACCACCCCGACGACGTCGGCTGGTTCGACGAGCTGCGCATCCTGCCGGACCTGCCGCGCGTCGCCATCCACGACCAGGCCGGCGGTGCGCTGCGACTGGTCGCCGACGACGGGCTGCCCGCCGGCGTGGCGATCCTCGACGCGCCGGACGTCGACTCCGTCGTGACGGAGAACCGCACACTCGCCGCACAGCTGCTCGCGGCCGCCGACCTGTGGCTGTTCGTCACCACCGCGGCGCGCTACTCCGACGCCGTCCCGTGGGACTTCCTCCGCGCCGCCGCCGACCGGCAGACCGCCGTCGCCGTCGTCCTCGACCGGGTCGCGCCCGACGCCGTCAGCGAGGTCCGCACCCACCTCGCCGCCATGCTCACGCAGCACGGCCTGAGCGACGCGCCCCTGCTGGTCGTCGAGGAGACCGCGCCCGACGACTCCGGCCTGCTGCCCGAGGAGGCGGTCGCGTCGGTGCGGGGCTGGCTCGACGGGCTGGCCGCCGACGAGTCCGCGCGCAACGAGATCGTGCGGCGGACCCTCGACGGCGCCATCAGCGGCGCGCTGCGACAGGTCCCGAAGCTCGCCGACGCCGCCGACCGACAGGTCGAGGTGCTGGCGCGGCTGCAGGCCGAGATCAAGCACGTGTACGGCAAGGCGGCCAAGCGCATCGACGACACGTCCGCCGACGGCAGCATGCTGCGCGGCGAGGTGCTCGCCCGCTGGCAGGACTTCGTCGGGACCGGCGACTTCATGCGCTCGCTCGAGGCCAAGGTCGGCCGGCTGCGCGACAAGGTGACGGCGTTCCTGCGCGGCCGCCCGCAGCCGGTCGCCGCCGTCGAGGAGGCCATCGAACACGGCCTCGCCACGATGATCGTCGAGGAGGCCAACCGGGCGGCCGAGAAGGCCGACGGCAAGTGGCGCGACTCTGCGGCCGGCCGGGCGCTCCTGGCCGGCGACGACCTCACTCGCACGGCGAGTGACCTTCCTGAACGCAGCGCCAGGGCCGTCCGCGAATGGCAAGACGCGGTCCTGGCGATGGTCCGGTCCGAGGGCGCCGACAAGCGCTTCAATGCGCGGCTGTTGTCGTTCGGCGTCAACGGGCTCGGGCTCTCGCTGATGATCGTCGTGTTCGCGTCGACGGGCGGCGTCACCGGCGCCGAGGTCGGCGTGGCCGGCGGCACCGCCGTCGTCGGGCAGAAGCTGCTCGAGGCGTTCTTCGGCGACGAGGCCGTGCGGCGGCTGGCCGCGCGGGCGCGCGCCGACCTGTCGCAGCGGGTCGAGGAGCTGCTGCGGACGGAAGCGGTACGGTTCACGGATCGGCTCGGGGGGCTATCTGTCGAGGTGGGCGCGGGCGACGCGCTGCGTGCCGCACTCGTCACCGTCGAGCAGGCCCGGGAGGACCACGGATGAAGAGGTGGTCCCGCCGCGACCGCATCACGCTTCCGGAACGGGTGACCGCGCTGCAGGAGGCCGTCGCCGTCGGCGGCAAGCGGCTGTCCCCGGACCTCGCCGAGACCGTGCAGGTCGTGGTCGACCGTGCGGGCGAACGGCGGCAGCTGTCGGTCGAGCACACCGTCGTCGCACTGGCCGGCGCCACGGGGAGCGGGAAGTCGACGCTGTTCAACCGCATCGCCGGCATGGAGGTCTCGGTCGTCGGCGTCCGCCGCCCGACGACGTCGGACCCGCTCGCGTGCGTGTGGGGGACCCAGGGCGTCATCCCGCTGCTGGACTGGCTGAAGGTGCCGCCGCGGCACCGCGTCTCGCGCGAGAGCGTGCTCGACTCCGGCGCGGGCGACGACCTCGACGGGCTCGTCCTGCTCGACCTGCCCGACCACGACTCCACGCAGCTGTCGCACCGCGACACCGTCGACCGTCTCGTCGAGATGGTCGACCTGTTCGTCTGGATCCTCGACCCACAGAAGTACGCCGACGCCGCGTTGCACGAGCGATACCTGCGGCCGCTGGCGTCGCACCAGGCGGTCACGGTCATCGTGCTCAACCAGATCGACCGGCTGACCAGGGCCGACGTCGTCGAGTGCGTCACCGACCTGCGGGGGCTCTTGGATGCTGACGGGCTCGACGAAGTCCCCGTGGTCGCGCTGTCCGGCGCGACCGGCGACGGCGTCGACACGCTGGTCGACCTGATCCGGACCGCCGTGACCAAGCGCCGCGCCGTCGACGAGCGCATCGAGGCCGACATCCGCATGACGGCGGAACTGGTCGCTTCGGCCGTTGGGGACGGGGCGCCGGGTTCCGTGGGCGCCGGCGAGCGCGAGCGGCTGGCGTCGGCGGTGGCGGAGGCGTCGGGAGCCGACGTGGTCGCGACGGCGGCCGGGCGGTCCTACCTGCAGCGCGCGCGTGCGGCGACCGGCTGGCCGGTGACCCGGTGGCTCGGGCGGCTGCGGCGCGACCCGCTGGCGAAGCTGGGCGTGCGCGTGCGGCGGTCGTCGGTGCTGTCGAGCTCTCCTCCGGATGCGGAGGAGATCGCCCGGATCTCGCTGCCGGTGACGTCGCCGGTGCAGCGGTCGCGGTCCGACGCGGCGGTGCGGGCGTACGGCGACGCGGCGGCGGGGACGCTGCCGTCCTCGTGGCGCGACGCGGTCCGCTCGGTGGCGACGTCGTCGAGCGCGCGGCTCTCCGACGAGCTCGACCGCCGGGTCGGCGGCACGGACTTCGGCATCGCGACGCGGCCGGGCTGGTGGCGGTTGCTGAACGCGCTGCAGTGGCTGGCCCTGCTGACGGCGGCCGCCGGGGTCCTCTGGCTGCTCGCGCTGGCGGGGACGTCGTTCCTGCGCTTCGACGTCGCCGAGCCGTCGGTCGGCGGGATCCCGGTGCCGACGGTGCTGCTGGCCGGCGGGCTGGTGCTCGGCGTGCTGGTCGGGTTGGCCGGGCTGTGGGCGGCCAGACGGGGGAGCCGGCGGCAGGAGGAACGGGTCCGGCACCAGCTGCGCGACCTGATCGCCTCCGTCACCGACGAGGTCGTCGTCGAGCCGGTCGACGCCGAGCTGGGCAAGTACCGCGCCTTCAAGACCGCCCTGGACCGCGCCCGCTCCTGATCCTGTCGTCCACGATCAGCGGGGGCGCGGCGTCGGGGGTTCTGCCGGGGTTGAGGTTGGCTCCCCGTCCCCCTGCTGCCCAGTGTCTTAACCGCGTGCACACGTCTCAAGTCCGCGCCCGCTGTGGTTGCTTGCCGCTGTGGTTGGGGGCTTGGACTTGACCCGTGCGCCCGCGGCCAAGAACCTGGCAGCTATCAGGGGGACGGGGAGGCCCTGGGCACGCCTCGCGGCGTTCGTTGCGGTGTTCGCCGGGCTGTGGACAGCGATGATCATCAAGGATCCGCTACATCACGAGGCTTACCCGAGCCTCAACACGGTTGCAGGCGTAGTGAGGCTCGGGTAATCGTGGCGGGCGGCCCAGAAAACGCCCGAAATCCCACATCGTGGACGCCCCGTGGGCCCGGATGACCGTTCACCCGTCGCGGCGGTCGTCCACAAGCCCGACCAATTCGCGGAGTTGTCCACATTTCGCGATTTCCGGCTTTCGGGCGGCCTCGCCAGGCGGAAATCTCGTGTTCGTCAACCTCATCGGGAACGAGCACAGGAGACGCCACATGAGCGAGGTCAACATCACGGTCGTCGGGAACGTCGCGACCGAACCCAAGCTGGACAAGAACAAGAACGGCGACGCGTTCGCCCACTTCCGGCTTGCGTGCAACAACGCGCGTTACGACGCCCGATCACGGTCCTGGGTCGACGACGACACGTCGTTCTACACCGTGTACTGCTGGCGCTCGCCTCTGGCCGACAACATCGCGGCCTCGCTGCACAAGGGCGATCCGGTGGTGGTCTACGGCCGGCTGAAGAACCGCGAGTGGCGCGACAAGAACGAGGCCTCGCGCGTGTCGCCGGAGATCACGGCGCGCAGCCTCGGCCACGACCTCTACCGCGGCACCTCGATGTTCACCAAGGTGACCAGGCCCCCGCTCATCCCCGACGAGGACGACGCGGTCGAGAACGTCCGCGAGATGTACGCCTACGGCGCCGACGCCCTCGGCGGTGCCGCGAGCGGCGACACCTACAACGGCATCGGCAACGGGATGCCCGGCGGCAATGGCATCGGCAACGGGATGCCCGGCGGCAACGGGGTCGGGAACGGTCCGCCCGGTGGCGGGCGCCAGCTGCCGGGCGCGAACGGGTTGCCCGGCGGCGGGAATGGGCTGTCCGACGGGAACGGGCTGCCGGGTGGCGGGCTGCGCGTGGAGTCCGGTCCCGATTCCGGGGGCTCACCTGCTGCCGGGGGAGGCCCCAGCAGTGACGGCGGCATGCGCGCTGCCGGCGAGCCGCGCGACGCCGACGTGCCGCGCGACGCCGACGCGCCGGCCGGTCCGCTCGCCAACGTCACTTCGCGCACGCGACCCGCCAGCCGCAGCAGGCGCGAGAAGGCCGAGGCGCCCGCCTGACCCGGGCCCGCCCATGCTGTGTCGCCCTCGTCGCCGAGTCGGGAGGGACTTCTCCTCGCTCTAGCGGGGAGAACTCCCTCCCGGCGGCGACGAGCGGCTCGGATCCCTCGCCGCGGAGCTCGTGCCGCGCTCCGCGGCGAGGCCGGGCGGGCTGACCAGCGTGAACGGCCGTCCGCAACCGGCAGGCCACCAGCGGGGGAGCAGCACGCCCGTCGGCGGCGACCACGGGATCCGTCGCATCAGTCCCACAGAGGGGGACGCGGTCGTCCGCGGAGGGGCCGAGGCCGTACTCTTGGTCTCGTTATGGCGGACTTCATTTACTCCATGCGTAAGGCGCGCAAAGCGCACGGTGACAAGGTCATCCTCGACGATGTCACGTTGTACTTCCTTCCGGGTGCGAAGATCGGCGTGGTGGGCCCGAACGGCGCCGGTAAGTCGAGCATCCTGAAGATCATGGCGGGGCTCGACCAGCCGTCCAACGGTGACGCCCAGCTGGCGCCCGGCGCGACGGTCGGCTACCTCGCCCAGGAGCCGGCGCTCAACGAGGACAAGACCGTGCTCGGCAACGTTCAGGAGGGCGTGGCCGAGACTCTCGAGCTGCTCAACCGGTTCAACGAGATCACCGAGAAGATGGCCGTCGACTACTCCGACGAGCTGCTCGAAGAGATGGGCAAGCTGCAGGAGCAGCTCGACCATCGCAACGCGTGGGAGCTGGACTCCCAGGTCGAGCAGGCCATGGACGCGCTGCGCTGCCCGCCGCCCGACGCCGACGTGTCGGTGCTGTCCGGTGGTGAGCGCCGCCGCGTGGCGCTGTGCAAGCTGCTGCTGCAGCAGCCCGACCTGCTGCTGCTCGACGAGCCCACCAACCACCTCGACGCCGAGAGCGTGCTGTGGCTGGAGCAGCACCTCGAGAAGTACCCCGGCGCCGTCATCGCCGTCACGCACGACCGGTACTTCCTCGACCACGTCGCCCAGTGGATCGCCGAGGTCGACCGCGGCCGCGTCCACGGCTACGAGGGCAACTACACGACGTACCTCGAGACCAAAGAGGCTCGCCTCAAGATCGAGGGCGCGAAGGACGCGAAGCGCCAGCGCCGCCTGCGCGAAGAGCTCGACTGGGTCCGGTCCAACGCCAAGGGCCGCCAGACCAAGCAGCGTGCCCGCCTCGACCGGTACGAGGAGATGGCGGCCGAGGCCGAGAAGACCCGCAAGCTCGACTTCGAAGAGATCCAGATCCCGCCGGGCCCGCGCCTGGGCAGCCTGGTGGTCGAGGCGCAGGGCGTCACCAAGGGCTTCGGCGACCGCACCCTGATCCGCGACCTGTCGTTCTCGCTGCCGCGCAACGGCATCGTCGGTGTCATCGGCCCGAACGGCGTCGGCAAGACCACGCTGTTCAAGATGATCGTGGGCCAGGAGACGGCCGACGAGGGGCAGTTCCGCATCGGCGACACCGTCCGGCTGTCCTACGTCGACCAGTCGCGCGGCGGCATCGACCCGAAGAAGAACGTGTGGCAGGTCGTCTCCGACGAGCTCGACCACATCAAGGTCGGCCAGGTCGAGATGCCCAGCCGCGCCTACGTGTCGGCGTTCGGCTTCAAGGGCCCGGACCAGCAGAAGCCCGCGGGCGTCCTGTCCGGTGGCGAGCGCAACCGCCTGAACCTGGCGCTGACGCTCAAGCTCGGCGGCAACCTGATCCTGCTCGACGAGCCCACCAACGACCTCGACGTCGAGACGCTGCAGTCGCTCGAGAACGCGCTGCTCGAGTTCCCCGGCTGCGCCGTCATCACGTCGCACGACCGGTGGTTCCTCGACCGCGTCGCCACGCACATCCTGGCGTGGGAGGGCGACGACGAGGACCCGGCCAAGTGGTTCTGGTTCGAGGGCAACTTCGAGAGCTACGAGAAGAACAAGATCGAGCGCCTCGGAGCCGACGCCGCCCGCCCGCACCGGGTCACCTACCGCAAGCTCAGCCGCGACTAGGGCCCCGCGTGCCGCGCCACGTGACACACGTGCCCCTGCGCTGGGCCGACATGGACGCCTACGGCCATGTCAACAACGTCGTCTACCTGCGCTATCTGCAGGAGGCACGTGTCGACATGCTGTTCGTCCATGCGCCCAAGCAGGGGGCGGAGCAGCTGGCCGAGGGCGTCGTCGTGGCGCGGCACGAGATCAGCTACCACGCGCCGCTGCACTACCGGGCCGAGCCGGTCCGCGTCGAGACGTGGGTGCGGCGGGTCGGCAACTCGTCGTTCGACCTCGGCTACGAGGTGCTCGACGTCGCCGACGACGGGTCCCGGACGGTGTACGCCGTCGCCTCGTCGGTGCTGGTGCCGTACGACCTCGACGACGCACACCCGCGCCGCGTCGCCCACGAGGAGCGGCTCGTGCTCGAGTCGTTCCTCGAGCTCGACGGGCCCGAGCCGGGGAAGGCGGCGGCGTGAGGCACATCTACGAATGCTCGGTCCGCTTCGACGACCTCGACGCGTTCGGCCACGTCAACAATGTGACGTTCGCCGAGTACCTGCAGGAGGCGCGGGTCGACTTCGCGCACCGGCAGCTCGCCGGCACGGGCAGCTCGCCGCACGAGGGCTCCGTCGTCGTCCACCAGAGCATCGACTACCTCGCGCCGGTCCCGTTCCGCACCGAGCCGCTGCAGGTCGAGGTGTGGGTCACCCGCGTCGGCACGACGTCGTTCGAGGTCGCCTACGAGGTCAAGGACGACACGACGCTGTACGCGCGCGCCACCGGCGTGCTGGTCGCGTTCGACGTCCGCGCGAACACCCCGCGCCCGGTCAGCCCGCCCGAGCGCGAGATCCTCGAACGCTTCCTCGAGCCGCAGCCGTGACCTCGTTCGTCCCCGCCCACCCGGGCGCCGCCGGCGACCTCGCGACGTTCGCCCGCCGGGTCGCCAAGTACGAGCCGGACTCCGTCCTGCGCATCGTCGCCCACGGGACGGTCGCCGGCTGCTTCGCCGAGACCCCGTTCGACGCGCTGGCGCTGCGGGCTGTCGCCCTGGCCGAGCCCGCCGAGCTCGACGTCGTCGTGGAGGCCGGCAACCTCGCCGCCCGGGCGGTCGGCGCGGCCGGCGAGTTCGAGCTGCCGCCGGCACTGCCCGCGCTGCGCTGGGCCAGCAGCCTCCCGCCCCGCTCCGGCTGGACGGAACTCGCCCGCCTCCCGCTGACCGCCGTCGTCGCCGACGTCGACCACGGCGTCGAGGAGTTCCGCACCCGCGCGGTGGGCGTCGCCGACGGCAAGTCGCTGCGGGCCGGCCGCGCCGCGCTCGAGGGCCTGGCGGCGGAGATTTGGGACCGCGAGCTCGCCGCCGGCATGCCGCTGCGCCTCGCCCACGCGGCCTCCTCGTACGGCTTCCTCCACGGGCCCGACGGCGCCGAGGTCGCCTTGCGCACGGTCGGCGCCTGGTGGCGGCTGGACGCGCCGAACGGCTCGGTGCTCGCCCGCACCGGCCTCGCGCTCTTCGCCCTCTGACGAGATCCGCCCGCCGAACGCAGCGGGCGGCCGCTTCCGGCGCCTGTCGATCATGGAGAAGGTCGGCTCCCGAGCGATGCGGAAGCCGACCTACTCCATGATCAACGAGAGGCGCGGGCGGTCAGGTCCTCAGACGGCGAGCCAGACGGCGGTGTCGGCGGGCAGGCGGCCGTCGGCGTCGAGCGGGCCGCTGGACAGCAGCACCTCGCGGTGGGCCGGCAGCTCGACCGCAGCCGCGCCCAGGTTGACCACGCAGGCGAACCCCGGACCACGCTGGAACGCGAGCACGTCACCGTCGTCCGCAGAAGACGGCAGCCAGGACAGCGGCTCGTCGGCCGGGATCGAGCGCCGCAGCCGCAGCGCCGACCGGTACAGCGACAGCATGGACGCGGGGTCGCCGGACTCGGCCTCGACGGACCGCTCGCCCCAGCCCGACGGCTGCGGCAGCCACGCACTTCCGTCGCCGAACCCGTACGACGAGCCGTCGACGGCCCAGGGCAGCGGCACCCGGCAGCCGTCGCGGCCGCGCTCGGTGCGGCCGGAGCGCTCCCAGACCGGGTCCTGCAGCGACTCCTCGGGGAGGTCGAGCACCTCGGGCAGCCCGAGCTCCTGGCCCTGGTAGACGTAGGCCCCGCCGGGCAGCGCCAGCATGAGCAGCGCCGCCGCCCGGGCCCGGTGCGTCCCGAGCTCGACGTCGACCGGGCCGGACACCCGGCCCGCGTGACCCGCGCCTGCCGCCGTCACCCCACGGCCGTAGCGCGTGACCACCCGCTCGACGTCGTGGTTCTCGAGCACCCAGGTGGCCGGCGCGCCGACCGAGGCGAGCACCGTCACCGAGTCGTCGATGGAACGACGCAGGTCGGCGGCGGTCCACGAGGACTTGAGGTAGTCGAAGTTGAACGCGCTGTGCAGCTCGTCGTCGCGCAGGTAGCGGGCCAGCCGCGCGGCCGGCTCGACCCACGCCTCGGCGACGTACAGCTTGGGCGGGTCGTAGGAGTCGGCGACCTCGCGCCAGCCGCGGTAGATCTCGTGCACGCCGTCGCGGTCGAAGAACGGGTGGTCGGCGATGCTCGGGCGGTCGAGCAGGCCGGACTCGTCGTACGGGAGGTCGGGCCCGTTCATGTCCTTGACCATGCCGTGCGCGACGTCGATGCGGAAGCCGTCGACGCCGAGGTCGAACCAGAACCGCAGGATGTCGAGGAACTCGGCCTTGACCTCGGGGTTCTCCCAGTCGAAGTCGGGCTGCGACACATCGAAGATGTGGAAGTACCACTGGCCGGGGGTGCCGTCGGCCTCGGTGACCCGTTCCCAGGCCGGCCCGCCGAAGACGCTGCGCCAGTTGTTCGGCGGCTCGGCGCCATCGGAGCCGCGGCCGTCGCGGAAGACGTAACGCGCCCGCTCGGGCGACCCCGGACCGGCGGCCAGCGCCTCCTTGAACCACTGGTGGTCCCACGAGCTGTGGTTCGGCACGATGTCGAGCAGCACCTTCAGGCCCAGCCCGTGCGCCTCGTCGAGCAGCGCCTTCGCCTGCGCGAGGTCGCCGAACCGCGGGTCGATGTCGCGGAAGTCGGCGACGTCGTAGCCGCCGTCGTTCAGCGGCGACGGGTACCACGGGTTGATCCACAGCGCGTCGATGCCGAGGTCGCGGAGGTACGGGAGCCGGTCGCGGAGGCCGGCGACGTCGCCCTCGCCGTCACCGTTGCCGTCGGCGAAGGACCGGATGTACACCTGGTAGATGACGGCGTCTCTCCACCAGTCACGGGTTGCCTGAGTCACGGGACACCAGCCTAGAACAGCCCTCCGGCCGCTGCGACGGAGTCTCGCTCCGGCCGCAGCAGCACCTCGCTGCCGATCGGCATGAACCCGCAGGCCAGGAACGCGCGCAGCGAGCGGGCATTCCCCGGCGTGACGGCGGCGAACACCGGCTCGCCGGCCGGCACCAGCGCCAGCGCGTCGGCCAGCAGCGACCGGCCGCCCCCGCGCCCCTCCGACCCCGCCGGCACCTCGACCGACAGCTCACGCCGTCCGGCCGGCCCGCGCCCGAGCGTGACCAGCCCGCGCTCGTCGCCGAACACCTCGACCTCCCGGCGCAGCCCGCGCGCCCGGCGCACCCTGGCGTGCTCCTCCAGATCCGTGCGGCGGGGAACGACGGCGTCAGCCTCGGCGCCGCCGTGGTCACCCGCCCCCGACGCCACGAGCAGCAGGTCCAGCTCGCCGATCCAGCCGCCCGGCCCGGCCAGCCAGCGCAGGAAGTCCGGCGCCATCGCCCCGCCGAACCCGTCCGGCCCGCGCCCGAGCACGGAACCCGCCGGCAGCGCCGTCGACACCACCGCGTGCCCGGTGAACGCCGTCGCGCACTCCAGCCCGCCGCCCAGCCCGTCCTCCACCGGCGGCAGCACGTCGACCGCGCCGTCGACCGGCGGGAACCGGCCCGCGGCGGCGTCGAGCAACAGGGCCAGCAGTGGATGTGGTGTCATGGCGGTTGACGCTAACGCCAGAGGAGTGGTGCACCGTGCACGGACCCGACCTGCTGATCGACGCCTTCGGCCGCATCCGCGACCGCGTCAACGCGACGGTCGACGGGCTCACGCCGAGCCAGCTCGCCCACCGCGTCGACCCCGGCGCCAACTCGATCGCCTGGCTGGTCTGGCACCTCACCCGCATCCAGGACGACCACATCGCGCACGTCGCGGGGATCGACCAGGTGTGGACGTCAGGCAACTGGAACGACCGGTTCGGGCTGCCGTTCCCCGACGACGCCACCGGCTACGGGCACACCAGCGAGGACGTCGCCGCGGTGAAGATCGACGACCCCGCGCTGCTGATCGGCTACCACGCCGCCACGCACGAGATCACCGAGGGCTTCCTGCGCGAGCTCGACGACGAGACCCTCGGCCGCGTCGTCGACGAGCGCTACGACCCGCCGGTGACCATGGGCGTCCGGCTGGTCAGCGTCATCGGCGACAACTACCAGCACATCGGCCAGGCGGCCTTCGTGCGCGGCATCGTGCTGCGCGGCTAGTCCTCGAAGGTGTTGAGCATCGAGTGGGCCGCCCGCTCGAGGTAGTCCCACAGGGTGGTGCGGTAGACCGGCGGCAGGTCGAGCTCGTCGACGGCCACGCGCATGTGCGTCAGCCAGGCGTCGCGCGCCGCCGGGCCGACCTTGAACGGGGCGTGACGCATGCGCAGGCGGGGGTGTCCGCGCTGGTCGGAGTACGTGGTCGGGCCGCCCCAGTACTGCTCGAGGAACATCAGCAGCCGCTGCTCCGCCGGGCCGAGGTCCTCTTCGGGGTACATCGGCTTCAGCAGTGGGTCGGTGGCGACGCCCTCGTAGAAGCGGTGCACGAGCTTCACGAACGTCTCGTGCCCGCCGACGGCGTCGTAGAAGTTGTCCAGGCGCGTGGTCACCCCACCATCGTCGTCGTCGAGCGGGCCGAGATGCAAAGTGCCCCTGACCACACGGCGGCGGAGCGGACAGGGAAGGATGGTCGGCGGTCACACACGTCGCATGGGAGGACACGTTCATGGCAACCACCCGTACCGCCACCACGCGCTGGGAAGGCTCGCTGTTCGAGGGGGCCGGCCGCGTCTCGCTCGACTCGTCGGGCATCGGCACCTACGACGTCACGTGGGCCTCGCGCGCGGAGACGCCTGACGGCAAGACGTCGCCCGAGGAGCTCATCGCCGCGGCGCACTCGTCCTGCTTCTCCATGGCGTTCTCCAACGGCCTGGCGAAGGCGGGCACGCCGCCCACCTCGTTGGAGACCTCGGCGGACGTGACGTTCCAGCCCGGCGAGGGCATCACCGGCATCAAGATCACGGTGCGCGGTGTGGTGCCGGGCATCTCGAACGAGGACTTCGTCGCCGCGGCCGAGGACGCCAAGGCCAACTGCCCCGTCAGCAAGGCGCTGACCGGCACGACGATCACGCTCGACGCCGCGCTCGCGGACGCCTGACCGTCTTCTCATCGACGACGGCGGCAGCTTCCTGTTCCCCACGGGGTTCCGGAAGCTGCCGCCGTCGTCGCTGATCAGTAGTCGTCGCTCACAGCTCGTCGGTCGAGGTGGCCGGCGGCGGAGCGGCCGGTGGCGCGGCGGACGTGGCCGGCGGCGGGTTGGTGGGGTCGCTCGCGCCGGTGCCCGGACCTGCCGCGGGCGCCTCGGTGGCGACGGGGAGCGCCAGCCGTTCGGCGTCGAACCGGCTCTTGATGCGTTCGCGCAGCTCGCGCGCGACGCCCCACTGCTCGAGCGGCTTGGTCTTGACGACCACGCGGATGAGGACGCCGTCGGCCGTGAGGTCCTCGACGCCCCAGACCTCGGGCGGCTCGAGGATCAGCTCGCCCCACGTGTCGTCGGCGGCGAGGCCGTCGACCAGCTCCTGCAGCAGCCGGCGGGCCCGGGCGACGTCGACGTCGGCCGGGACGTGGACGTCGAGCAGCGCCCGCGACCAGCCGTAGGACGAGTTGCCGACCCGGACGACCTCGCCGTTGCGGACGTACCAGACGGTGCCGTCGACCGACCGCAGCCGCGTGATGCGCAGGCTGACGGCCTCGACCGTGCCGACGGCGTGACCCATGTCGATGACGTCGCCGACGCCGTACTGGTCCTCGAGCAGCATGGCAGCGCCGGCCAGGAAGTCCTTGACCAGGTTCTGCGCGCCGAAGCCGAGCGCCACGCCCAGGACACCGGCGGACGCCAGCACCGGGCCGACGGCGTAGCCGAGCATCTCGAGTGCCGTGACCGTGGCGATGGCGCTGATGGCGACCGTCGTGATGCTGCGCAGCACCGAGCCGATGGTCTCGGCCCGCAGCGCCCGCCGCTCGGAGTAGGCCCCGGCGCCGCCGAACACGATGCGGGCGGCCCGGGCGGATCCGAGGACGGCCTTGGGCGGCTCCTTCTCGACCGTGCGGCGGACCGTGCGGTTGATGACCTTGTGCGCGAGGTACCGGGCGACGATGGCGATGAGGACGAGCCCGGCCAGCCGCAGCGGCACGTCGAGCAGGACGTCGCGCCACCACTCCGACGAGTACTGCTCGGCTTCGGTGACGTCGGGCGCGGTGACGACCCCGGCCGCGCCGAGGACGCCCGCCGCGCCCAGCAGGCCGATGACAGGGATCACCGAGCCTCCAGACCCAACTGCGCGGCGAGGAACGCGAGCTGGTCGGCGCTGAGGTCGACGGTGCGCGAGACGGCCCGGGCGCCGTGCCCGACGTTGGCCTCGGCGCGCAGCAGGACCGGCCGCGTGGCGGGGTCGCCCGACGTGGCTGCCTGCAGCGCGGCGGCCATCTTGCGCGCGTGCAGCGTGTCGACGCGGCTGTCGCCGTCGAACACCGTGAACAGCACCGACGGGTACTCGACGCCGTCGTCGACGTGGTGGTACGGCGAGTAGCCGAGCAGCCAGCCCAGCTCGACGGGGTCGGCGGCCGTGCCGTACTCGTCATTCCAGGACTCGCCGAGGCCGAACTTCTCGTACCGGACCATGTCGAGCAGCGGGGCGGAGCAGACGACGGCGCGGTACAGCTCGGGTCGCTGCGTCAGCGCCGCGCCGACCAGCAGGCCGCCGTTGGAGCCGCCGAAGATCGCCAGCTGCTCACTGGTGGTCCAGCCCTCGGCAACCAGGTACTCGGCGGCCGCGTGGTAGTCGTCGAACACGTTCTGCTTGTGCTCGCGCATGCCGGCGCGGTGCCACTCCTCGCCCTCTTCGGAGCCACCGCGCAGGTTGGCGACCGCCCACACGCCGCCGGCCTCGACCCAGGCCAGGATGCTGGCGGAGTAGGCCGGGGTGAGCGCGATGTTGAAACCGCCGTAGCCGTAGAGGACGGTGGGCCGCGGGCCTTCAGCCGACCCCGTCGGCGACACGATGACCATGCGGACCTCGGTGCCGTCCTTGGAACGGTAGGTGACCTGCTGGGACCTGACGGCGGGGACGTCGACCATGCCGGGCGCGTCGGCCCAGGTGGACACCGTCCGCGACCGGGCGTCGTAGTGCAGGATGCGCACCGGGACCGTGTGGTCGGTGTAGGCGAACCAGGACTCGTGGCCGCCCTCGGGCCGCTCGGACAGCCCGCCGACGCTGCCGATGCCGGGCAGCTCGAGCGTGTGCAGGGCCTCGCCCGTGGCCAGGGAGTGCGCCGTCACCTCGCTGATGGCGTGCCGCGTGCGGGCCGCCAGCAGCACGGGGGCGTCGAGCTCGGTGCCGTCGAGCAGCGCGAAGTCCTCGAGCACGGCCTCGGGGTCCTCGGGCAGGAGGTCGCGCCAGTGCTCCGGCTGGGGCGTGGTGGGGTCGGTGACGGCGAGCCGGCCGCGCGGCGCGCCGAGGTCGGTCCACACGTACAGCCGGCCGTGGCGGCCCAGGTGCAGGCCGGTCTTGGCATCCTGGCCGACGACGACGGGGTCGAGCCGCGGGGCCGCGGGGTCGGCGCCGTCGAGGTCGGCGAGCCAGACGTCGTTACGCGGCGCCGTGCCCTGGGCGGCGCTGACCGTCAGCCAGCGGCCGTCGCGGCTGACCGAGACGCCGTAGTAGTTCGTCTTCTCCATGCCGTCGCCGAAGATCTCGACGTCGGTGGCGGGGTCGGAGCCGAGCCGGTGCAGGTAGACGCGCCGGTGGAACTGGTCCTCGCCCTCGGGGACGGCGTCCTTGGGCAGCCGGCGGACGTAGTAGAACGCCTCGCCGCCGGGCAGCCAGGCGACGGGGGAGTAGCGCGCGCGGTCGATGGGGCCGTCGACGACCTCGCCCGTGGCGACGTCGATGACCCGCAGCACGGACTCCTCGGTGCCGCCCTCGGAGAGCTGGTAGGCCAGCAGGTCGCCCTCTTTGGACGGCTGCCAGGCGTCGAGCGTGGTGGCGCCGGAGGGATCGACGGCGACGGGGTCGACGAGGACCCGCTCGGTGCCGCCGTCGCCGCCGGGGTCGGTGGTCAGCAGGGCGGCGTGCTCCTGGTCGGCCGTGCGCCGGGTGTGGAACACGCGGTCGCCGCGCCAGACCGGCGTGCCGACGGAGCCGGCCCGCAGCAGCTGGGTCAGCCGGTCGGCGAACGCCGGGCGCGTCGTCCAGCCGGCGCGGACCTCGTCGAACAGGGCGCGCTGCGCCTTGGACCACGTCTGCGTGACGGGGTCGTCCTCGGCCTCGAGCGCGCGGTACGGGTCGGGGACCGTGACGCCGTGCAGCACGTCGGCGTCGTCGCCGCGCGGGGCGGGGGGATATGCCGTCGGGTGCGGCTGCGGGGAGCCGGATGCGTCGAATGCCACGCCTCCGACCTTACTGACCCCCTCGGACCGGTTCTCGCCACATCGCCGTCAGCGAAGGGCCGCCCGGGAGCATGATCTCGCCGGTGGGGCGGAACCCGAACCGCTCGTAGATCTTCACGTTCTCCGGCGCCGACGACTCCAGGTACGCCGGCATCCCCTGCGCGTCGACCCGGGCCAGCCCGTCGCGCAGCAGCGCGCCACCCACACCCCGTCCGGGCACGGCCGCCCCGAGCGTCTGCAGGTACCAGTGCGGCGGCGCCGGCGGATGCGCGTCCTCGATGGCCCGGAACGCCCGCATCGCCTTCGGCAGCCCCCTCCCGAACGCGCGGAACAGGTACGGACTGTGGCGCAGCGTCGCCCAGAACCCGGGCTGGCCGGCGCCCGGCAGTCCCCACAGCGCGGCCCCCGCGATCTCGCCGTCGACGATGTCGACCCACGACCCGTGCGGGCTGAGCAGCGTCTCGAACGCGAACAGCGAGGTCAGCCTGTCCTTGTGGCGGTTACTGGGGACGATGGAGCGCATCATCGGGTCGCCGTCGAACGCCTCGGCCAGCACGCGCGCGACGACGCCGACGTCGGAGCGCAACGCCTGCCGCACGACGTGACGCGAAGCCTGCATCACTTGATCATGCGCCATGACGGGCCGGAGCGTCAGGGGTGGCCGAAGACATGATGGGTTGCGTAGGTTCGGACGCATGTCGGTGCCCGACGGCGGTGAGGTGACGGTGCGCGCGGCGTCGGCGGCCGATGCCGACGCGATCGCCGCGGTGCACGTGGCCGGCTGGCGGCGGGCGTTCGCCGGCGTCGTCGACGCCGGGTTCCTGGCCGAGCTGGACGTGGCGCGGCGGGCGGCCGGGTGGCGGCGCATGCTGTCCGAGCCGGCGCCACGGTCGACGGTGCTGGTCGCGGTCCGGTCGGGGGAGGTGGCCGGATTCTGCGCCGCGGGTGCGTCGCGGGATTCGGATTCGGTCGGGTCTTCGATCGGTTCGGTGGGCGAGGTCTACGCGATCTATGCCGATCCGTCGCAGCTGGGGACCGGCGTGGGGCGGGCGCTGATGACGACGGCGCTGGAGTTCCTCCGGGCCGAGGGGTTCACCCGGGCGACGCTGTGGACGCTGGAGGGGAACGCCCTGGGGCGGGCGTTCTACGACCGGTCCGGCTGGGTCCCGGACGGCGCGCGCCAGGAGGAGCAGGTCGGCCCCGACGTCCTGCCCGAGATCCGCTACGCCCGGACGTTGGTGGGGTGACCCCCCGTCCCCCTGCTGCCCATTCTCTTCGCCGGGGACGGGCGCCTCAAGCGGACTGACGGCGCTTCGCGCGGAGAGGACCGCTTGACCCGCCCGTCCCCGGCCTAAGAACGGGCAGCTATCAGGGGGACGGGGGGAGTCTGGCGACGGGTGGGGCGTCCTGGCGGGCCGGCTGTGGTTGGTCGTCTTCGAAGTCGGGCCGTGGTGCTGTCTGGAGGGACTTTTCCTCGCTATAGCGGGGAGAACTCCCTCCTGACGCGCGTCGTAGTCGCTGTTTCTGGGCCGCCCACCAGGCTTACCCGAGCCTCAACACGCCTGCAATCGTGTTGAGGCTCGGGTAAGCCTCATGATGTGGCCGATCCTTGATGATCATCGCTGTTCGCGATAGCTGCCGGGTTCTTGGCCGCGGGACCGCGGGTCAACCCTTCTGGGCGAGGCTCTGGAGTTGCCCGGTGTGGATCTCGCGCACCCATTCCCAGCCTTCCCTGACCGATGGGCCGATCCGCGGGTCGTCGCCACCGCCGCCGCCACGCAGGGCCTCCACGTAGGCGCGGTCGAGGTCGATCCGGGCGCGGAACTCCTCGGCTCCGCCGACGGACCCGTGACCCGGGACGACGGCGGCGACGCCATCCGCCACGCCCTCGAACAGGTCCAGTGTGGCGAGGTAGTCGCCGATCGGGTCGGCGGTGCTGACGTCGAGCATCGGGACGAAGACGTCGGAGAGCATGTCCCCGGCGGCGAGGACCCCGCTCTCCTCGACCAGCAGTGCCGCGTGGCCCGGGGCATGCGCGTCGTGCTCGATGATCCTGACCGCGGGGCCGTCCCAGGGAACCCGCGTGGTGCCGGCCGGCAGGGCGGTGATGATGCCGTACAGGTCGAGCGGTGTCTCGTCGGCGATCTCCTCCGGCAGCCCCTCGGTGACCCGGGCCCTCCAGTCCACACCCGACCGGACCTCGCGCATGAAGGCCGCGCAGCGCTCGGTGCCATAACGGGGCGCGTCGCCGAGGTCGGGGTGCCAGAGCACGTGGTCCCAGTCGGCGTGCGTCGAGAAGCCTGCCACGACGGGCTGGCCCAGCTCGCGAAGGTCGTTGGCCAGGCACGCCATCTCGGCGCCCGTGATGCCGGCGTCGATGAGCAACACGCCGGCCCGGCCCTGCACGACCACGGCATTGTTCTCGAGCAACTCGCTCTGGTGGTTCAGCACGCCTTCCGCGACCTGCGTCAACACGGCCGGCTCCCTTCTGCTTGTGATTTGCAACCGCTTGGCGGAGACCGTAGTGCCAGGCGGTGTGGATCGCAAGCATCGACTTGACACCTATCGAACACGTGTTCGACGATGAGTGGGTGACGGTTCTGAGGCGCGAGCAGGCCGAAGCGGTGCTGGCCAGAGCGGGCGTCGCCGTCCAGCCGGTCGAGCTGGTCACGGTACTGCCGGCCCTGCGCACGCTGCTCGGCGGACTGCGACGGGGGCAGGTGGTGGCGGTCGACGCCGCCGGTGTGCTGCCGCTGGCGCTCCTGGCCGGGGCGACGGCGGCAGGGTCGTGGTCCGCGGTGGTCGGACTGTCCCAGTTCGGGGTGCTGGCCGCCTCCGACCTCGGTGCCGACCTCGACCGCGTCGTGCTGGTCGAGGACCCCGGCGACCAGTGGGCCGAGGTGGTGGCGGTGCTGCTGACCTCGGTCGAGCTGGTCCTCGTGCAGCCGCCGGTGCAGGTCGGCGGCCAGTTGGCGCGGCGGCTCGTGGCGCTGGCGCGACGGCACGGATCGGCGCTGGTCTGCGTCGGCGACTGGGAGGGCGCCCAGACCCGGCTGCGCATCGCGTCGTCGCTGTGGGTGGGGGCCGGCCAGGGCGACGGTCACCTGCGCGGCCGGCGGGTCAAGGTCGAGGCGTCCGGGCGCGGGTCCGGGGCCCGGCCGCGGTCCGCCTGGTTGTGGTTGCCGGGCCCCGACGGCACGGTGAGTGGTGCGGACCTCGAAGCCTTGGAAGCAGGATGAGCGGGCGGCGGGTGCTGGTCGTGTGGTGTCCGGACTGGCCGGTGGTCGCGGCGATGAGTGACGAGACCGACCCCACCACACCGGTGACCAGCGCGCCCACTGCGGTGTTGGCGGCGAATGCCGTCGTCGCCTGTAATGAGGCGGCCCGGGCCGAGGGGGTCCGCCGGGGCATGCGCCGCCGCGACGCGCAGTCGCGCTGCCCCGAGCTCCGGCTCGTCGAGCACAATCCCGATCGCGATGCCCGGGCGTTCGAGCCGGTGGTGGTCGCGGTCGAGGAGCTGCGGCCGGGCGTCGCGCCGTTGCGGCCGGGGCTGCTGGCGGTGTACGCGCCGGGCCGGTTCTACGGCGGCGAGTCGTCGGCCGGGGCGCTGATCGCCGAACAGCTGGTCCGGGTCGGCGTGTGGGACTGCCGCATCGGCATCGCCGACGACCTCTTCACCGCCGAGCAGGCGGCCCGGCAGGCACACCCGCAGGACACCGTCGTCGTCGAGGCGGGCGGGTCGGCGGCGTTCCTGCGCGAGCTGCCGGTCAGCGTCATCGACGACGCCGAGGTGGCCGGCCTGCTGCGACGGCTGGGGCTGCGCACGCTCGGCGAGTTCGCGCAGCTCGACGGCAGCGACGTCCAGGCAAGGTTCGGCGGCTACGGCGCCAAGGTCCACCGGCTGGCCCGCGGCGAGGACGACGCCCTGCTGGGTGCTCGCCGGCCGCCGCCCGACCTCGAGTGCCAGATCCGGTTCGAGCCGCCGCTCGACACCGCCGAGGCCGTCGGCTTCAGCGTCCGCCAGACCGCCGAGCGGTTCGTCGCCCAGCTCGCCGCGCGTGGCCTGGTCTGCACCGAGGTGCTCATCGAGGCCGAGTGCGACCACGAGATCGCCTCGTCGCGGGTGTGGGCGCACTCGCGCTGGTTCGGCGCCTCCGACCTCGTCGACCGCGTCCACTGGCAGCTCCGGGGACAGCTGCGGAACACCATGGGGGTCGGCAAGCCGGTCGAGCTGGTCCGGTTCGTCCCCGACACCGTCGAGCCGACCGCCGCCCACGCCGCCGGGCTGTGGGGCGGCGGCACCGACGAGCGCGTCGAGCGGGCGGTCGCGCGGGTCCAGGGCATGCTCGGGCACCAGGCGGTCACCGTCCCGGCGGTGCAGGGCGGCCGCGCGCCGGCCGACCGGCAGGCGTTCGTCCCGTGGGGCGAGCGGCCGGTGGGGCTGCGCCCGGCCGAGCTGCCGTGGCCTGGCAGCCTTCCGCCGCCGGCGCCGGCCCGCATCTACACCGAGCCGCGCCCGGTCGCCGTCGTCGACCAGCGGGGGAAGCTCGTGTGGGTCAGCGAGCGCGGCGTCGTCAGCGCGCCTCCCACCCATTTCCGGACGAGCGACGACGGCGGCAACGGCGGCTCCCCCGGGTGGCAGCCCATCTCCGCGTGGGCCGGGCCGTGGCCGGTCGACGAGCTGTGGTGGGAGAACCCCGCCAGCTGGGTGGCCCGCTTCCAGATCGTCGGCGTCGACGGCCGCGCCTGGCTGATGACCTGCGCCGACGACGGCTGGTACATCGAGGCCGCCTATGACTGAGAACGAGGGGGCGTAGAGCAGTGGGCTGGAACAACCCGCCGATGTCCTGGGGCGAGCTGGAGCGCCGGCTCTCCGACCGCCCGACGGTGCCGCCCGAGGACGGCCCGGGGTCGCGCAAGCGCAAGCCGTACAAGCCGAAGGCCGAGGTGCGCCCTCCCGACGGTCCCGTCACGCCGTACGCCGAGCTGCACGCGCACAGCAACTTCAGCTTCCTCGACGGCGCCAGCGGCCCGGACCGCCTGGTCGAGGCCGCCATCGAGCTGGGGCTGCACGGGCTGGCGCTGACCGACCACGACGGCTTCTACGGCGCGCCGCTGTTCGCCGAGATCGCCCAGAAGTACACCGCCGCGAACCTCTCCACCGTCTACGGCGCCGAGCTGTCGCTGGGCCTCGACGCGCCGCAGAACGGCGTGCCCGACCCCCGCGGCAGCCACCTGCTGGTGCTGGCCAGGGGCGTCGAGGGCTACCACCGCTTGGCCGCCGCCATCACCGAGGCGCAGCTGCGCGGCGACGAGAAGGGCAAGCCCGAGTACGACCTCGACGAGCTGGTGGGGTTCGGGCGCGACCACTGGCTGGTGCTCACCGGCTGCCGCAAGGGCGCCGTCCGCGCCGCCCTGGCCGGCGGCGGGACCACGGGCGGACCGGCAGCTGCCGCCGTCGAGCTGGACCGCCTCACCGCGATGTTCGGCGCGGGCAACGTCGCCGTCGAGCTGTACGACCACGGCCATCCCAGCGACGACGACGTCAACCGGGTGCTGGCCGGGCTGGCCGCCGACCGCGGGCTGCCCGTCGTCGCCACCAACAACGTCCACTACGCCGACCCGTCCGACCACCGGCTGGCCGCGGCCATGGCGGCGGTGCGGGCGCGGCGCAGCCTGGCCGAGATGAACGGCTGGCTGCCCGCCTGGGGCGCGGCCGGCCTGCGCACCGGCGAGGAGATGGCCAGAAAGTTCGCCGCCTACCCCGGCGCCGTCGCACGCTCCGTCGAGCTCGCCGACGAGCTGGCGTTCGACCTGCACAAGGCCAGTCCGCGACTTCCGAAGGAGCACATCCCTGACGGCCACACGGCCATGAGCTGGCTGCGGATCCTGGTCGACCGCGGCTTCCAGCACTACTACCGCGACAAGCCGCACGAGCGCGAGGCGCGTGAGCGCGTGGAGTACGAGCTGAAGATCATCGACCAGAAGGACTTCGCCGGCTACTTCGTCATCGTCCACGACATCGTCGCGTTCGCCCACGACGAGGGCATCCTCTGCCAGGGCCGGGGTTCGGCGGCCAGCTCGGCGGTCTGTTACGCGCTCGGCGTCACCGCCATCGACCCCGTCTTCCACCATCTGCCGTTCGAGCGGTTCATCTCCGTCAACCGCGACGAAGAGCCCGACATCGACGTCGACTTCGACTCCGACCGGCGCGAAGAGGTCATCCAGTGGGTCTATCGCCGCTACGGCCGCCGCAACGCCGCCCAGGTCGCCAACGTCATCAGCTACCGCCCCAAGATGGCCGTCCGCGACGCCGCCAAGGCGCTGGGCTACTCACCCGGGCAGCAGGACGCCTGGTCCAAACAGACCGACAGCTGGAGCACCGTGGCCGAGGGCGGCGACGGCGGGCACGACATCCCCGGCCCGGTGGTCGACCTCGCCAACCAGCTCATGCGGGCGCCGCGGCACCTGGGCATCCACTCCGGCGGGATGGTCCTCACCGAGCGGCCCATCGCCGAGGTGTGTCCCATCGAACCGGCCCGCATGGACAAGCGCACCGTCCTGCAGTGGGACAAGGACGCCTGCGAGTCGATGGGCCTGGTCAAGTTCGACCTGCTCGGGCTGGGCATGCTGAGCGCCATCGACCACGCGTTCAGCATGGTGGCCGGGCACCTCGGCGAGGCGTGGCGGCTGCAGAGCGTTCCCGAAGAGGAGCCGGCCGTCTACGACATGCTCTGCCGGGCCGACTCCATCGGCGTCTTCCAGGTCGAGAGCCGGGCCCAGATCGGCACCCTGCCCCGGCTGCGGCCGCGCAAGTTCTACGACCTCGCCATCGAGATCGCGCTGATCCGCCCCGGCCCGATCCAGGGCGGCGCCGTCCACCCCTACATCCGTCGCGCCACCGGTCAGGAGGAGGTCAGCTACGTCCACGACGACCTCATCCCGGTGCTCGAGCGGACCCTGGGTGTCCCGCTGTTCCAGGAGCAGCTCATGCAGATGGCCATCGCCGTCGGCGACTGCACGGCCGACGACGCCGACCTGCTGCGCCGCGCCATGGGCTCCAAGCGCGGCATCGAGCGCATCGAGAGCATCAAGGAGAAGTTGTACGTGGGCATGGCCAAACGGGGCCTCACCGGCGCCGTCGCCGACCAGCTCTACACCAAGATCCTCTCGTTCGCGAACTTCGGGTTCGCCGAGAGCCACGCGCTCAGCTTCGCCAAGCTCGTCTACGTCAGCTCCTGGCTCAAGCTGCACTACCCGGCGGCGTTCCTGGCGGCGCTGCTGCGGGCGCAGCCCATGGGCTTCTACTCCGCGCAGTCGCTGGTCGGCGACTCCCGGCGGCACGGCGTCACCGTCCTGCGCCCCGACATCCAGCACTCGCGCGCCGTCGCCGACCTCGAGCTCGAGCCCGGCGGCGAGCCGCGCGCCACCGGCCGCGACGACTGCCTGCGCCCGCTGCACGCGATCACCGACTGGGTGCCCGGCACGCCCGACCCCACGCCGGAGCACCGCCGCGACACCGGCTACGCCGTCCGGCTCGGCCTCGACTACGTCCGCGGCATCGGCAAGCCCGTCGCCGAGCGCATCGTCGCCGCCCGCGAGGAGCGGCCGTTCACCAGCACCACCGACGTGTCACGGCGGGCCGGCCTCGACGCCCGCCAGATGGAGGCGCTGGCCACGGCGGGCGCGTTCGACGGGTTCGGGCTCACCCGCCGCGAGGCGCTCTGGAACGCCGGCTACACCGAGACCGAGCTGCAGCTCGAGGCCGTCACCGCCGCCCCGGCCCCACCGCCGCTGCCGGGCATGAACGACGTCGAGCTCACCCTGGCCGACCTGTGGGCCACGTCCATCTCGCCGTCGGACCACCCGCTCACCCACCTGCGAGCACTGCTGCGCCGCGAGGGGATCCTGTCCATCGAGGACCTCCAGACCGCGGAGTCCGGCCGCCGGCTCACCGTCGCCGGCCTGGTCACGCACCGGCAGCGGCCCGGCACCGCGGGCGGCGTCACGTTCCTCAACCTCGAGGACGAGACCGGCATGCTCAACGTCGTCTGCGCCGTGGGCCTCTGGCAGCGGCACCGGCGCATCGCCCGCAACGCCGCCTGCATGATCGTCCGCGGCATCCTCGAGCGCAACGACGGCGTCACCAACCTCATCGCCGACAAGCTCGCCTCCCTCGACGACGTCCACCCCGAGGCCGCCCGCGCCCTGCACACCCGGCACCGCTCCCGCGACTTCCATTGACGACGGCGTCAGCTGCGGCCGGGTAGCGTCGTGGGGTGCCGACCTACCGCGCCGACGACGACACGCCCCTGCACTACGAGGAACTGGCCGGACCGGACGCCGTCGGCCCACCGGTCGTCGTCCTGGCGGGAGGGGCGGCGCGGCACCCCGTCTACCTGGGCGATCTGGCCGGGCTGGCCGAGCGGCATCCCCTGGTGGTCCCGCACCTGCGCGGCATCGGCTCGTCACCGGCGCCGGTGGAGCCGGAAGCGGGCTCGTACTGGCGGCAGGCGGACGACCTCGAGGCGCTGCGACGGCACCTCGGGCAGGACCGCCTGATCGTCGCCGGGCACTCGGCCGGCACCCGGCTCGCCGTCGCGTACGCCGTGCGGCACCCGGACCGGGTGGCCGCGCTCGTGCTGGTCACACCGCCGTCCGTCCACCTCGTCGACGCCGCACCGGACGCGGAGCAGATCGCCGGGCGCCTCGGCACGACGGAGCCCGCGTTCGCCGAGGCGTGGGCGGCGCTGGCCGCCGGGCCCGACGTCCTCGACGACGAGGGCTTCAACGACTGGCAGCGCCGGGTCGCGCCGTCCAGCTACGCGCACTGGGGCCCGGCCGAGCGCGAGCACGCGAGCGTCGGCCGGTACGGCCTGCCCGCGAACCGCGCCTACTTCAGCGTCGACCCGCCCGCAGATCTCGCGGACCGCGTGCGTGCCGTGGCCGCGCCCGTCCTCGTGGTCGCCGGCGCCGACGACGCGATGACCGGCCTGGCGCCCGTCGTCGCGCTGGCCGGGCTGTTCCCGGCCGGCCGGGTCGCCGTCGTCGACGACTGCGGGCACTACCCGTGGGTCGAGCAGCCGGCCTCGTTCCGGGCTGCCGTCGACGCCTTCCTGGACGAGGTCGTCGAGGTCCCGCTGCTCGGCGGCGACGTCAGCGAGGGCGTCGTGCGGGTGGGCGCGACCGTCCGCCGCCACCCGGTCGAGGGAGCTGCCGCCGTCCACGCCTACCTACGGCATCTCGAGCGCGCCGGGTTCGAGCACGCGCCCCGCTTCCTCGGCCTCGACGACCGCGGCCGCGAGATCCTCACCTTCCTCGACGGCGAGATGGGCGGCCGGCCGCTCGCGCCGTGGGCGGTCACGGAGGACGCGCTGCGCGAGATCGCCGTCATCCAGCGCCGGCTGCACGACCGCTCCGCAGACGTCTCGCTGCCCGACGGCGTGAGCTGGCCGCCGCCGCTCGAGCTGCCCGGCGTGCCGTCCCTGTTCGGGCCCGGCGACGCCGACATCGTCGGGCACAACGACATCACCTTCGAGAACACGATCTTCGTCGACGGCCGGCCGGTCGGGATCATCGACTTCGACCTCGCCGGACCGACGACCCGGGTGCTCGACGTCGTCACGACGCTGCGGTACTGGGCGCCGCTCACCGCCCCCGCCGACCGCGACCCCGCCCTGCGCGACGCCGACGCGGGCCGGCGGATGCGGATCTTCGCCGACGCCTACGGGCTGGACTCGCGGCAGCGGGGGGAACTGCTCGACGTCGCCGACCGCCGGTTCACCCGTGCCTGGCACGCCATGAAGTACCGCGCCGAGACCGACGGCGGCGGCTGGGCGCGCATGTGGGCCGACGGCGCCGGCGACCTGATCCGGCGCAGCCAGGCCTGGTTCCGGACCGAACGGGCCTCACTGGAGGCGGCACTGACCGGCAGCTGACCCCGTCGCGGCGGGCAGCGTCAGCACAGGACCTCCGCACCGGTGCGGTGCAGGTAGCCGCAGATCAGGGCGAGGTCCCACTCGAGCTGCGTGATCCGCTCGGCGAAGTTCTCCGCCGGCCAGTCCGGGGCATCGAAGCCGAGCTGCGCCTCGATCTCCTCCAGCCGCGTCGCGTCGTCGACGTCGCGCCGGGCCGCGGCGGCCGCCGTCAGCGCCTGCAGCTCCCCGACGGTCGCCTCGAGCTCGTCGATCCGCTCGCCCTGCCGCTGCAGCGCCACCCCGCCCAGGCCGACGACGGCCAGCAGGACGAGCCCCAGCGCGATCAGCGCTATCCGATTCATGGTCGCCCCCCGCGCGTCGGGTGCGTGTGTTCCGCACGCTACGCCCGTTCCGTCGGCCGCCGAATGTTGACCATGGAGAAGGTCGCCTTCCGAGCGCCTGGAGACCAGACCTTCTCCATGATCAACAAGCATCGATCCCGAGTTCGGGATCGGACCACACGCCGTCGCCGTCTAGAGTTCGGGCGGTGAGGATCGTCATCGCCCGTTGCCAGGTCGACTACGCAGGCCGGCTGACCGCCCACCTCCCGCTCGCCACCCGCGTCATCATGGTGAAGGCCGACGGCAGTGTGCTCGTGCACTCCGACGGCGGCTCGTACAAGCCGCTGAACTGGATGAGCCCGCCGTGCACGCTGACGGTGGGCGACCCGGGAACGCCGGCCGACGGCGAGGTGGCCGACGGCGTCACCGCGGTCTGGACGGTCCAGAACGGCAAGACCGACGACCGCCTGGTCATCAGCCTGCACGAGGTCCTGCACGACTCCTCGCACGACCTCGGCGTCGACCCGGGGCTGGTCAAGGACGGCGTCGAGGCGCACCTGCAGGTGCTGCTGGCCGAGCAGGTCGAGACGTTCGGCGCGGGCTGGCGGCTGGTGCGCCGCGAGTACCCGACGCCCATCGGCCCTGTCGACCTGCTGTGCCGCGACGGCGAAGGGGCCGCCGTCGCCGTCGAGGTGAAGCGGCGGGGCGAGATCGACGGCGTCGAGCAGCTCACGCGCTACCTCGACCTGCTCAACCGCGACCCGCTGCTGGCGCCGGTGCGTGGCGTGTTCGCGGCGCAGGAGATCAAGCCGCAGGCCCGCACGCTCGCCGTCGACCGCGGCATCACCTGCGTCACCGTCGACTACGACGCCCTCCGCGGCGTCGACGACCCCACCACGCGCCTGTTCTGAGCGCCGTCAGGTGGCGCCCAAGAAGTTCTCGGCGCCCTGGTAGCCGCTGTTCCACGACTCGTTGCCGGCATCGGCGGGGCCGTTGAGCGCGGGCACCCCGTTGACCCACTCGTAGAAGTCCTTGCGGGTGGCGTCGTCGGCGAAGATGTCCTCGATGGGCCGGAGCCGCCCGTTCTCCAGCAGCGACGACGGCGCCTCCTTCACCTGCTCCGGTGTCAGCACCCCGTTGTCGACCAACTGCTGAACGCTGGCGTACCAGCGCAGGTCGTTGGCCTGCCGCTGCTCGGCCTGGATCTTGGCCTCCTCGCTGTCGGAGTCGGCCTGCCAGGCGCCGAGGCCGAGGTTGATCCCCTTCTGAACGGCCCACCACGTCAGGTGCGGCATGCCCGGGATCAGCCCGAGCCCGTCGGAGACGTAAGTGGACAAGGCCTGCTTCCGGGCCTGCTCCTGGGCGTCGAAGTCCTCGGCGAACTCGCGCCGGGCCTCGTAGTGCAGGGCGCCGAGCGAACCGAACAGCGACAGCAGCGACTGGTACCGCTCGCCGCCGCCGTTCGCCGGGTCGGCCCGGATCGCACCACCGAGCTGCTGGTCCATGTACACGCCCATGGCCTCGTCGAACGGCGCGGAGTACTCGAGCTGGTCCTGGAAGCCGCCGAGGAACCGGTAGACGGCGCGCGGGCTGAGGTAGAAGTCCGGGCTCAGCCCGGTGCCCTGCGGGAAGTCCTGTGGGACGTCGGTCATCGACGAGCCGCGGTCGCCCATCATCTCGCCGCCGTCGATGTAGGAACCGGCCAGCATCTCGTCGACGTAGGCGGCGGCGACCCGGGCTGTGGTGCCCTTGATCGTCGGCGGGATCTCCTCGTGGTCGGCCGAGCCGGTGATGAACTCGAACGCCAGCGCCGCCTGCTCCGGCGTGTGCTCGGTGTTCGGCGGGTCGCCCTGCGAGCCGGTGCCGGCCTCGATGGCCAGGCCGAACGTGTCGGCCAGGTCGGCGCGCTGGGCGGGGTCGCCGGCGGCCGCGTAGACCCGGTGCGTCATCTCCTTGGCGGAGATGTCCTGCTCGGTCAGCACCTTCGTGGCCAGCGTGGGGTAGCGGCTGAGCGTGCCGAAGGCGAGCGCCGCGATGTCGCCTGTCAGCCCGACGGCGGTGTCGCCGTCGCCGAGCGACTGGGCGGAGATGTTGCTGGGGTCGGCCCAGTCCTCGGCGGAGAAGGCGTCGAGTGCCGTCCCGTTCACCGTCTGCTCCACGAACGGCTGCGAGCCGGAGAAGTCGCCGTACTGCAGCAGCGCCAGCCGGCCCCATGCGACCTGCGGATCGTCGGTCGCCTGACCGAACCCGGCGGTCAGCTCGCTCAGGCCGTCGGGCGGCGTCTCGTCCATGAGCGCCGTGCCGAGGCCGACGCTGAGCAGCTCGAGATACTGCTGCGCGTTCTCGCCGACGCCGGCCTCCGGCATGCCCATGGCCGCGGCGAGCCGGGCCGCCATCTCCGGTCCGAGCTCGGCGTAGAAGCCGGCCATCGCGTCCGGGTCGTGCGCGATCTCCGCGAAGTCCTCCATCAGGCCGGAGATGTCGCCGTCGACCCCGCCCGCGTCCTTGAACTGGATCGCGAGGTCGCGGCCCTGCCGCTCGGCGAGCGCGGGGTCCAGCACCATCAGGTCCTCGTCGACCTGGACCATCGGCGCGCCGGGCTGCTGCTGGCTCTGCATCGCCCGGGCCAGGCCGAGGCGGCGCTGGCTCTCCTGCAGCGCGGTGCCGACCCACTCCTGGACGACCTCGAGGTCCTGGAAGCCGGTCGACGACAGGCCGAGCGTGCGCATGTCGGCGCGGACCGAGCGCTCCGCCGTCTGCCCGAGGAAGTCGTCGATCTCGCGGTGGGCGATCTGCAGCTTGGCCACGAGGTCCTCGAGGCCGGTCACCGAGACCGAGGAGAAGCTCATGCCGGCGGCTCCTCGGCCGGGGCGGCGGTCACCGCGGCGTCGATGTCGCCGTCGATGGTGTCGGCGCCGCGCTGCAGGATGCCCTTGTGGATCTCCATCGACGTGCCGAAGCCGTCGGCCCGGGTGCCGGTCCACGCCTCGCCGGACGCCATGATCGACAGCGGTGCGTCGAGGGCGGCCTTGAGGTCGTCGATGATCCTCCCGACCTGGATCTGCAGCCGCTCGAGGTCGGCGCGCGTGGTGTCGTTCACAACCAGGCACTGAACACCGAGGTGGATTCACATCGGCTTCATGACTGTGTCATCGCAGCCGAGCGGGCCATCTAGGCTGTCCATCATGAGTGCGCACTTCGATGTCGTCGTCCTGGGCGCCGGCCCCGGCGGGTACACCGCGGCCGTCCGCGCCGCCCAGCTGGGCAAGTCCGTCGCCGTCGTGGAGTCCAAGTACTGGGGCGGCGTCTGCCTCAACGTGGGCTGCATCCCCAGCAAGGCGCTGCTGCGCAACGCCGAGCTGGCCCACATCGTCAAGAACGAGGCCGACACGTTCGGGCTGGTCTTCGAGGGCGAGGTCAAGGCCGACTACTCGAAGGCGTACCAGCGCAGCCGCACCGTGGCCGACGGCCGCGTCAAGGGCGTGCACTACCTCATGAAGAAGAACAAGGTCACCGAGTTCGACGGTTGGGGCACCTTCACCGACGCGAACACCCTCGACGTCCGGCTGAACGACGGCGGCAGCGAGACGGTGACGTTCGAGCACTGCATCGTCGCCGCCGGCGCGACGACCCGCCTGCTGCCCGGCACCGAGCTGAGCGAGCGCGTCGTCACGTACGAGGAGCAGATCCTCGAGAGCGAGCTGCCGCGGAGCATCATCATCGCGGGCGCCGGCGCCATCGGCGTCGAGTTCGGCTACGTCATGGCCAACTACGGCGTCCAGGTCACCATGGTCGAGTACCTCGAGCGCATGCTCCCGCTCGAGGACCCCGAGGTCTCCAAGGAGCTCGCCCGCCAGTACAAGAAGCTGGGTGTCGACGTCCGCACCTCCACCCGGGTCGACGCCATCGACGACTCCGGCGACGTGGTCCGCGTCACCGTGACCTCCGGTGACAAGCAGGAGGTCCTCGAGGCCGACAAGGTCCTCCAGGCCATCGGCTTCGCCCCCCGCGTCGACGGATACGGCCTCGACAAGACCGGCGTCCGGCTGACCGCACGCGGCGCCATCGAGGTCGACGAGTACCTGCGCACGAACGTCCCCAGCATCTTCGCCATCGGCGACGTCACCGGCAAGCTCCTGCTGGCCCACGCGGCCGAGGCCATGGCCATCGTCGCCGCCGAGACCATCGCGGGCGCCGAGACCATGGCCATCGACTACGACATGATCCCGCGGGCCACCTACTGCCAGCCCCAGGTGGCCAGCTTCGGCTACACCGAGGAGCAGGCCCGCAAGCTCGGCCACGAGGTCAAGGTCTCGAAGTTCCCGTTCATGGCCAACGGCAAGGCCCACGGCCTCGGCGACCCCGTCGGCTTCGTCAAGATCGTCGCCGACGCCGAGCACAACGAGCTGTTGGGGGCCCACCTGATCGGGCCGGACGTGACGGAGATGCTGCCCGAGCTGACGCTCGCTCAGCTCTGGGACCTGACGGCCGACGAGGTCAGCCGCAACATCCACGCCCACCCGACGCTCTCCGAGGCGGTCAAGGAAGCGGTACACGGCATCTCCGGCCACATGATCAACATGTGAGTTCGCAGCTCGCTGATCAGCGCACATGGGTGGACATGCCCTCTCTGAGGGCACATCGGGGCACTCTCGGCCCGCCCTTGAAGAAGAGGCCCACCGCCCCGCGCCCCGTCGGCGGCGTCAGGCATCAGGCGGCTGCAGTCGCGGCTCGTTCGTGATCATCCAGGATCGGTGGGGTCATGACACCACCGATCCTGGATGATCATCAGTTCACGTACCCGCGGCGTGGCGCATCGCAGCGCCTGGGCGCGTAGGTGTTGCGGCGTCTGGGATGGGTCGTCAGTGCCAGTCGCTGATGAGGAGATCGTTCGGGTTGGGGGAGCCCTTGCCGGTCTCGAGCAGCTCCTTGAGGCTCACCAGGAACGTGGCCCACTTGGTGCTGCAGTGGTGCATGAACGGCACCGGCTCCTTCCAGCCCTCGTGCCGGAACATCACGATCGCCCAGTCGCCCTCCTGGGCGAGCTCGAATCGGATATGCGTGCCGAGCCACTCCTCGGGACCCTTGACGACCTCCCAGTGCACGAGCTTCCCCGGCTCGGTCTCGAGGACCTTCATGTCGAACCCGTCCTCGCCCTGGGGCAGGGTGAAGCGAAAGCGGATCACGTCGTCGGCGACGGCGGTGGTGTCCTCGGTCCACCAGCCGGCCAGTCCGTCGATCGTGGTCAGGGCCGCGTAGGCGTCGTCCACGGTGGCGGACTCGGCGCCGATGCGGTGCAGGATGTCGACCATTGTTCCTCCAGAGAACTACAAGCAACCTTTAGTTGCGTATCACTGTAGAACGACTCGGAGGATAAAAGCAACCGTAGGTTGCGCAGAGTGGAGCGGCCGGGTCAGTCGTCGGTCTTCTGCTCGATCTCGGGGGTGACGACGCCGTCGATGCAGCGGAGCCGGACCTCGACCTCGAGGTCGTCGCTCTCGAACTTGATCTGCGGATGGTCGTCGCGTTCGTCGTCGTCGCTGTCGACCTCGTAGCCCTGGGCGGGGGTGGCGGCCACGACGGTCACGGTGCCGTCGGCGTTGCACTGGGCGATGACGGTGCCGGCGCCGTCGGCGGCGATGCTCTGCGGCTGGGGTGCCGGGGGCTCGACCGGGGCCGGCGACGGTGTCGTCGACGGCGTCACCGGCGGTGAGTCCGACGGCGTCTCCGATGGCGTCTCCGACGGCGCTTCAGTCCGAGCGGCGGCGGACGGCGTCGACAGGCGCTGCTCGACCTCGGCGGCGGTGAGCGGGTCCTGGCTGGAGCCGAAGATGTCGCTGCCGATCATCCCGACCGCGGTGATGCCGACCGCCGTCGCGCCGGCGGCGGCCGCAAGCCACAGCAGCGCCACGGTGCCGATCCGCACGATCCTCGACTTCGCCATGCCCCCAGTCTGCCCGGCGCCCGGTTAACGGACTCCTAAGGCTGAGATAGCACCTGGTCAGGGCGTCGTGATCGGCCGTCGGGACAGCGTTCACCGCGGTCGCCGGGCGGCGACCCCGCGCGTCCGTGATCCGAGTCGGCGTCTCTGTCGGGCGGCCCTCCAAGTCCTTGCCAGGTCGGCCGGTCTGAGTCTAGCTTAGCGGTCTAGACCGGAATCCATACCCCCGTTGGAGGCCGTCATGAAGATCCGCACGTTGGCCGCGGCGGCCGTGCTCGCCCTCGCCGCCGGCCTGCCGCATCCCGTCGCCGCACAGTCGGCGACCTTCGTGTCCTTCGCGCCGCGCACGATCCTCGCCCCGGGGCTTCCCGTAGGCGGCGGGGTCGACCAGAACGTGACGCCGGTGGGCACCATCTCGCTGGACATGACGGCGTCGCAGACCGCCTACGTCGTCGCGAAGATGCGCGTGAACAATGCGACCATCCGCAGCCTGTTCGACAACGAGGTCGTCTGCTCCGGTCCGGGGGGCTGGAGCAAGAACATGGTCATCGGCCAGAACGTGTACGACCGGACCTCCGGCTCGAACCAGGACGTGACCCTCTACACCCGGTTCCTCGTCCACCCGGGGGTCGCCGGCACGGTCACCTGCACCGCCAACGTCCGCGGCAACTCGCTGAGCAACACCGACGCGACGTACGACCTCGTGAGCGGGTACCTGCAGTTCGCCGACACGTCGGTCGTCAACGACGCGCTCGACGGCGAGCCGGTGCAGGACAGCGTCAGCGCGGGCGTGCACGGCATCAACGCCGCCAACCCGGTGGTACGGCTGCCCGCGCTCGACTACTTCACCATGCCGTCCAGCGTCACGAACCTGAACGTCGTGGCCGATGCCGAGCTGATGGTCTGCTACCCGAGCACGCCGTGCGACAAGTACGACACCACGCTCGTGAAGTTCACGCTGTTCATCAACCAGTGGAAGTCGGACGGCACGCTGTGCAGGACCGACAGCAGTGTCCAGGTCACGCACGACGTGCCCTACTGGGTGCACCACAAGTACGTGCCGCTGAACAAGGCCGACTTCGCGGTCAGCGACGCGCCGGGCTGCATCCCGCGGTTCAACGCCTACGTCAAGGCCGAATGGCTGGGCGGCCAGACGGCGGGCATCCAGGGCACGGCGCTCGATCTCCCCGACACCCGTGGCTCGAGCAGCACGCACGACTCCGACATGAGCCACGCGTTCGTCCTGCCGTCGTGATCGCCGCAGAGGAAGGTTGCATGCACATGCCCCAACGCAGACGCATCTCATGGCTACTGGTCGTCTCGGCGATGATCGCCGCCCTCGCGCTGACACCAGCAGCAGCAGCGACCGCCGAGCCCACCTATCCGCAGTACACCGACCGCGGCGCCGTGCCGCTGACCGCGACCACCACGTCGGGCGGCGAGACGGCGCGCATGCCCGACGGTACGTACCGGACCTGGCTCGCCGTCACGGGCCTGCCCGCCGCCGGCGTGCCGGCCTACCTGGCCGAGATCGACCCGTTCACCCGCACGGTGGTGCGCAAGTTCCCCATGGAGAACGCATCGGGGGCGTGGGGGGTGTCCGTCGCCGACAACGGTGACGTGTACGTCGCCACCAGCGTCAACGGCGACCTGTTCCGGCTGCCGTGGGGCAGCGCCGACATCGAGAACCTGGGCCGTCCGCTCCCCGATGTGAGCTTCCTCTGGGAGGGCGACACCGACGAGAACGGGACGTACTACATCGGCACCTATCACGGGTACGCGACGGGTGGGCTGCCGCCCGCGCACCTCGTGAGCTGGGACCCCGATACCCGGCAATACCGCGACTACGGCACGTTCGGCGACCGCTACACCTACGTCCGCTCGGTCGAGTACGTCGACGGGCAGCTCTACGTGGGGGTCGGGCCGTTCACCGCGTTCTACCGCGTCGACCCGGTGTCGGGTGCCAAGACGGAGATCCCCCTGCCGCCGGGGGTGTCCGGCGACAAGTACACCTATCAGCTCGACGACGCGGGCGGTTACCTCTACGTGCTGTTCGCCGGCGGCGTCAAGCCGGCGGTCGGCTGGGTCTACGACGTCGGGCGCCAGCAGTGGAGCCGGCACGGCAGCCTGGGCGCGTACGCGGGCCAGTCGGTGACGAGCGCGGCCCGCAACGGCGAGGTGTACATGGTGCGTGGCGGCGAGCTGACGGCGTACCAGCCGCACGGCGGGCGGTTCCGGCCGACCGGGTTCGTGGGCAACGCCGACCTCGGCGGGCTCGGTGCGGCCAAGGGCATCGAGCGGGTGGTCGACCCCGCCACCGGCCACGAGATGATCGTCGGCGGACAGCCCACCGGCGTGATCTTCCAGTACGACGTCGTGACCGGCGAGGGTTCCATCGGCCCCGTCGACGGGCTGACCGGCACACCGACCGCGCCCCGCTCACTCGCCGTCGGCCCGGACGACCGGGTCTACGGTGGCGGCTACTTCTCCGGCGGCCTGGTGGCGTGGGACCCGGACACCGCCGAGTGGTCGGTGTACGAGTTCCACCACCAGATCGAGGGCATGGCCACGCACGACGGCATCCTCTACCTGGGTGTCTACCCGAACGCCGAGATCTACGCCTACGACCCGGCGCTGCCGTTCGGCGACACCAACCCGAAGCTGGTGTTCGACATCAAGGAGTACGGACAGGAACGGCCGTGGACGCTGGTGTCCGCGGGCGACTACCTGGCCATCGGCACGTCGCCGAAGAACAGCGAGACCGAGGGGGCGCTCACCCTCTACGACCCCGAGGACGGCACGCATCGCGTCTTCAAGGGGATCGCCGGACCGCAGGAGATCAGCGCGCTGACCTACCGCGACGGCGTGGTCTACGGCGGGTCGCTGGGCTGCTGCCCGTCGAAGCAGGACGGACGGGTGTTCGCGCTGGACGCGGCGACGGGCGAGAAGCTCTGGGACACCGTCCCGATGCCCGGTGAGCACGGCGTCAACGGGCTCGCGTTCGACGACCAGGGCCGGCTGTTCGGCCTGACCGCCGGCAAGGGCTTCGAGCTCGACCTGGCCACCCGCCAGGTGACCCGGTCGGCCGAGTACGTCGCGTACGACTGGCCGCCGACGGTCGGGTTCCAGCCACGCGCGGTCAACCTCGTCTTCGATCCGCACGACGGCTTCCTCTACGGCACCGTCGCGAGCCGGTTCGTGCGCATCGACCCCGACACGCTGGTCAACACGGCGCCGGGGGTGCGGGCACAGCCGAGCCTGTTCGCCACGTCGCCCACCGGCGTCGGTCCGAAGTACTTCCTCCAAGGCAACAACCGCCTGGTCGAGAGTCTCTGGTACCCATGAAAGGAAGCTCCATGAGAGGCCGAAAGATCGTCGCCGCGACCGCCATCGGGTTGTCCACGGCGCTGCTCGCCGCCTGCGGTGGCGACGACTCCGACGACGCCGCCGACGACGGCACGGTGTCGGGGTCGGTGTCGATGTGGATCTACCCCGTCATCGCCGACGACGCGACGCATCAGGCGTTCTGGGACGAGAAGGTCGCGGCGTTCGCCGAGGAGTTCCCGGACGTCGACGTGTCGGTCGAGATCTTCCCGTGGGCCGAGCGCGATCAGGCGCTGACCACGGCCATCGCCGGCAACAGCGCCCCCGACGTCGTCTACCTGATCCCGGACCAGCTGCCGGGCTATGCCCGCAACCTCGAGCCGGTCGACGACTACCTCAGTGACGAGGCCAAGGACGACTACCTGGACAACGCCGTCGAGTCGGTGAGCATCGACGGGCAGATGATGGGTGCCCCCATCCTGTCCTCGGTCATCCCGCTCGTCTGCAACAAGCAGGTGTTCGACGCCGTCGGCGTCACCGAGTACCCGTCGACGTGGGACGACATCCTCGAGCTCGGGCCCACGTTCAAGGACGCGGGCTACTACGTCACCACCTACGGCGGCGACGTAGCGGGCTCGCTCAACCTCTCCTTCTACCCGCTGCTCTGGCAGGCCGGCGGCGACGTCTACAACGACGACGGCACCGAGGTCGCCTTCAACAGCGACGAGGGCGTGCGGGCGCTGGAGTTCGTGCAGCAGCTGGTCGAGAACGGCTTCGTGCCCGAGGACCGGCTGATCACCGAGCCGCCGATCGAGCAGACGCAGTTCGCGCAGGGCCGCGTCGCGTGCACCATGCACGTCGAGCCGCAGCATCTCACCGCGTTCTGGGGCGAGGAGAACACGGTGGTCCTGCCGCCGCTCACTGAGAGCGAGCAGGTCGCCTACGGCACGGTCGGCTCGCTGTCGATGCTCTCGAGCGCCGAGGACAAGGACGCCGCCGGGGCCTGGATCGAGTTCGCGACGGGCGCCGAGAGCGCCGCCGAGTACGACACGGAGGGGAGCTTCTTCACCACCAAGGAGTCGGTCGGGGCGCTGTACGAGGGCGACCCGATCTTCGGCGAGTCGGAGAAGTACACCGGCCTCGCGACCGTCGGCCCACTCGTCGAGTCCGCGCGCGAGGTCATGGGTGTCCTGGCGCCGGAGATCCAGAGCGTCCTCATCGGCGAGAAGGAGCCGCAGCAGGCTCTGGACGACGCCGCCGAGGCGGCGCAGCCGCTGCTCGGATGACCGTGAGCGGAACCGCGTCGGCCTCCCGCACGGCGCCTCGTCCGGCCTCCCGCCGGGCGACGCGCCGGCGGGAGGCCTCCATCGGGCTGCTGTTCGTCCTGCCGGTCCTGCTGTTCTTCGTCGCCTTCCGGTTCGGGCCGGCGATCGCCGGCGCTCTGCTGGGGTTCACCGACTACCAGCCCGGGGCCGACACCAGCTGGACCGGGCTGGACAACTTCCGGCGGATGACCGAGGACCCGCTGTTCTGGCGGGCGCTGCGCACGACGCTGCTGTACTCGGTGCTCGCGGTGCCGCTGTCGATCCTGGCCGCCCTGGCGATGGCGCTGCTCGTGCGCCGGGCGTTCCGCGGGGTCAAGCTGTTCCGGTCGATCTTCTTCCTGCCGGTCGTGACCAGCCTGGTCCTCGCCGGCATCCTGTTCACCTGGATCTTCTCGGCCGGCGGACCCTGGTCGTCGGTGATGGGAGCGATCGGGCTGCCCGGCCAGGCGTGGCTGTCGGACACGACGCTGGTGATCCCCGCGCTCGTCGTCGTCGCCGTCTGGACGCGGTTCGGCTACGGCATGCTGATCCTGCTCGCGCGGCTGCAGGACATCCCGCGCGAGCTCGAGGAGGCGGCGCTGACCGACGGCGCCAACGCCTGGCAGCGGTTCCGCCACATCGTGCTGCCGGAGCTGCGTCCGGCGCTGTTCTTCCTGGCCGTCATCGAGACGACGGTGTCGTTCCAGGTCTTCGACACCGTCTACGTCATGACCGGAGGCGGCCCGGCCAACGCGAGCTACATGGTCGTCTTCCAGATCTACGACCAGGCGTTCCGGTACTTCGACTTCGGCTACGCCAGCGCGATCGGCGTCGCCCTCTTCGTCATGACGATGGTCGTCGCCGTCATCCAGCGCCTCACCGTGGGGAGGGACCGATGAGCACGACCGTTGCGGAGAAGGCCCGGGCCGCCGCCGGCGGAGACCCGTCGCGGAGCCGGCGCCGCGCCTACGGGACCTTCCGCCCCAGCCGCACCGGGCGGGTCCTGCGCGCCGCCCTGCTGCTGCTCGCCGCGATCGTCACGCTCTTCCCCTTCTACGTGATGGTCGTCCTGTCGCTGAAGCCGATCGGTCCCGTCACGTTCCCCGGGAGCCTCGCGCCCACCGGGCTCACCACCGAGGCCTTCGACCAGATCCTCGGGGCCCGCGACGTGCTGCGATGGGCGCTGAACACGCTCGTCTACGCGGTGGTGTCCGTGGTCGGGGTGCTCTTCCTCGCCTCGCTGGCCGGGTACGCGTTCGCGAAGAAGCGCTTCCCGGGCAAGGAGGTCATGTTCTGGTCGTTCGTCGCGATGCTGATGGTCCCGTACCAGGTGACGCTGATCCCGACGTTCGTCATCGTGTCCCAGGCGGGCGGCGTCGACACGTACTGGGGCCTGATCCTGCCGACGCTGGCCAACGCGCAGGCCGTCTTCCTCATCCGGCAGTTCGTCCGCTCGCTGCCCGACTCGCTGTTCGAGGCGGCGACCATCGACGGCTGCTCGGAGTGGCGCATCTACCGGTCGATCGTGCTGCCGCTCATCAAGCCGATCCTGGCGACGCTCGGCGTCTTCGTCTTCCTCTGGCATTGGAACGACTTCCTCTGGCCGCTGGTCGTCGGCCAGAGCCAGGAGATGCGGACGCTGACCACCGGGCTCGCCTCGCTCAACGCCGAGCAGGTGCCGCTCAGCGTCGTGCTGGCCGGTTCGGTGGTGGCCTTCGTGCCGATCTTCATGGCCTACCTCGTCGGCCAGCGCTACTTCACCGAGGGCGTCACCATGACCGGCCAGAAGGGGTGAGCCGCACTCAGGAGCTCGAGGGGCGGCTGACGTGCATCTGGATGGAGTACCGGTCGCCGCGGTACAGGGACCGGCCGAACTCCACGACGTTGCCCATGTTGTCGACGGCGCGGCGCTCGACGGCGAAGGCGGGTTCGTAGGCGGGGACGTCGAGCCGGCCGGCCTGGACCGGACTGAGCCGGGCGATCGAGACGGTCTGCTCGGCGGACTCGAACCGCACCTTGAAGACGCGGGTCAGGACCTCGTACAGCGACGCGTCCTTGGCCATGACGGCGAGCAGGTTCGGGAACCGCCGCGCGGACAGGTTGGTGCTCTCGAGCGCCATGGGGACGCCGTCGGCGGTGCGGACGCGCTCGATGGAGTGCACGGGGTCGCCCGGCTCGATGCCGAGCTGGGTGGCGACGTCGCGGGGTGCCGGCCGGGTGCGGGCCCGGTAGCGCTGCGAGCTCGGCGTCATGCCCCGGTTGCGCATGTCCTCGGTGAACGAGCGGAAGATCTCGGAGTGCGTGAGGGTCGGGTGCTGCACGAACGTCCCCCGGCCGCCGACCCGGCGCACGAGGCCCTGCGACTCGAGCTCGTTGATGACGCCGCGGACCGTCATGCGCGCGACGCCGAACCGCTCCGATAGCACCCGTTCGGACGGAAGGAGCGAGCCGTCCTTGGACTCACGCACCAGCGAGGTGAGCACGTCCTTGATGTGCTCACCCTTGGGGCGGGTGTCGTCGGCCACGAACACGCCGGCCGTGGCATCCGCGGGCTGATGGCGCCGCCTCGGCATTCGTCGACTCCCTCGGTGGTCGGGCCATGGCCATCCTAGTGAGGAACGGGCCGCGATCGGGGTCCGTGAGAACGCCGACATTCGGTATAGACCAGTATAGCCCGCGCGGCGAGGTGCGACGGTGGCCCGGCGTCCCGGCCCCCAACCCGTACCCTCGACCGCATGGCACAGGTACTCGTCGTCGAGGACGACGCGACCATCAGGTCCGCGCTGATCCGCGGGCTGACCGAGCGCGGGCACGCGGTCCGGTCGGCGCCGACGGCCATGGCGGGACTCGAGCAGGCGGTCGGCGAGCGCCCGGACGTCGTCGTGCTCGATCTGGGGCTGCCGGACCTCGACGGCACCGCCATGCTGCGCATGCTCCGCGGCGTCAGCGACGTGCCGGTCATCGTCGCCACCGCGCGCGACGACGAGACCGAGGTCGTCGCCGTCCTCGATGCCGGCGCCGACGACTACGTGACCAAGCCGTTCGGCGTCGCCCAGCTCGACGCGCGGATCCGCGCCGTGCTCAGGCGCGGCGGCGAGGATCAGCGCGACCAGGCGGTCACCGTCGGCGGCCTGCGCATCGACCCGCGCTCGCGCCAGGCCACGCTCGACGACGACGCGCTGGACCTCACGCCGCGCGAGTTCGACCTGCTGCACTACCTGGCCGCGCGGGCCGGCGAGGTCGTCGGCAAGCGCGAGCTGCTGACCGAGGTCTGGCAGCTGCCGTACGGCGGCGCCGACAAGACCGTCGACGTGCACCTGTCCTGGCTGCGCCGCAAGCTCGGCGAGACCGCGCAGCAGCCGCGCTACCTGCACGCAGTCCGCGGCGTCGGGGTGCGTCTGACCGCGCCGGAGGCGTGAGCGCGTGCGCCGCAGGCTGCTCGTCCTCGTCGCCGCCACGACGACGCTCGTCCTGGTCGCGTTCCTGCTGCCGCTCGCGCTGCTGGTCCGCGACGTCGCCGCCGACCGCGCGGTGCAGGCGGCCACCGTCGAGGCGCAGGCCCTGACGTCGCTGGTCGCGACGACGGACCAGGCGACGCTCGCGCTCGCGGTCGCCCAGCTCGACGCCAACTCCGCGTCGGAGGTGACGGTGTTCCTGCCCGGCGGCGAGCGACTCGGCGCTGACGCGGACCGGTCCCCGCTGGTCGAGCTGGGCGAGCGGGGATCCAGCGCGTCCGCCGAGGTCGACGGCGGTCGCGAGATCGTCTTCGCGGTCGGTGAGTCCGCGAACAGCGCCGGCGTCATCCGCACCTTCGTCCCGGACGAGCAGCTCGCCCGGGGCGTCGCCCGGGCCTGGCTGCTGCTGGCCGGGCTGGGTGTGGCGTTGCTGCTGGTCAGCCTCGTGGTGGCGGACCGGCTCGGCCGGCGCCTGGTGCGGGGGGCGACGGATCTGGCGGCGGTCTCGCATCGGCTCGGCCGCGGCGAGCTCGACGCCCGCGCGGACACGTCGGCGCCGGGCGAGCTGGGCGTCGTCGCGACGGCGCTCAACGGGCTGGCCGGGCGGATCACCGACCTGCTGCGCGAGGAGCGCGAGACCATCGCCGACCTCTCGCACCGGGTCCGCACGCCGCTGACGACGCTGCGCATGGACGCCGAGGCGCTGCCCGGCGGTGAGCAGTCCGAGCGGATCGTCGCCGGGGTCGACGCCGTCGACCGCGCCGTCACCGACGTCATCCAGCAGGCGCGACGGCGTGGCGCCGTCCCCGAGCGGGTGTCGGCCGACGCCGCCGACGCGGTCCGCGAGCGGGTCGCGTTCTGGGCGGTGCTCGCCGAGGACACCGACCGCGAGCTGACGGTCGACGTCGCGCCCGGCCCGCTGCCGGTCGCGCTCGCCCGTGGCGATCTGGAGGCGTGCGTCGACGCGCTGCTCGGCAACGTCTTCGCCCACACCCCGCACGGGACGGCGTTCACCGTCCGGCTGGAGCCGCGGCCCGGCGGGGGCGCCCGGCTGGTCGTCGCCGACCAGGGCCCGGGCCTGGCGGACGGCCAGCACACGGGGGCGCTGCGTCGTGGGGTCAGTGGCTCCGGGTCCAGCGGGCTGGGGCTCGACATCGTCCGTCGGACGGCCGAGCAGTCCGGCGGAGGCGTCGACCTGCAGACCCCGGCGGGCGGCGGGCTCACCGTCGTCGTCGACCTCGGCGGACCGGCCGGTTCGGCCTTAGCCGCGCCTTAACCGTCGCCCAGCGCGGCGCTAGGGCGGCCGGCGGGAACGTGGTGGCAACGCACCAGTCAGGAAGGAAGCCACCATGAACCGCAACCGTCTCGTCTCCGCCGCGGCCGCCGCGGCCGCACTGCTCGTCACCGGCGGCGTCGCGTACGCCGTCACGACCTCCGACGACGGCGGCCAGGCCCCGCAGTCCTCGATCACCTCGTCGCCCACGCCGGACGACAACCCGTCGCAGAGCGATCTGCTGCCCGACGACTCGCCGGACGACTCGCCGTCGCCGTCGGACGCACCGTCGCCCGACGACAGCCCGAGCGCGTCGCCGTCTCCGAGCGACTCGCCCAGCGCGGCGCCGATTCCGGACGAGGGCATGGGCAGCGGCGAGGCCGAGCAGATCGCCCTCGCCCACGTCGGCGGCGGCACCGTCACCGAGGTCGAGCGCGAGTGGGAGCACGGCCGGCTGGAGTGGAAGGTCGAGATCCACCTCGACGGCGTCGAGCACGACGTCCGCGTGGACGCGATGAGCGGCGAGATCACCCGCGTCGACGTCGACGACGACCGCGACCACGACCGCGACGACCGTGATGACCGCGACGACGACAAGCACGACGACGACCGGCACGACGACGACCGGCACGACGACGACCACGACGACCGCGACGACAACAGCGGTCACGGCTCGGACGATGACCACGACGACGACTGACATAGTGAGTCCGGCCTCGTGCGTCTGTGAGTGAGGAAGCAGCGCCGACGAGAGGGATCGGATGGACACCCGTGCAGAGAGCGAGTTCCGGGAGTTCGTCGAGTCCCGATCGCCGGCGCTGCGTCGTTCCGCCTACGCCCTGACCGGCGACCCGCACACGGCCGAGGACCTCGTCCAGGGCGCGCTGGTCAAGCTGGTGCGCCGCTGGCACAAGGTCGACAACCCAGAGGCCTACGTCCGCCGGACGATGTACCACGACTTCGCCGGCCGCTGGCGACGGCGCAAGGCCGTCCGCGAGGACTCCGTCGCCGTCCTGCCCGACCGCCCAGTCACCGATGCGGCCGACGACGTTCCGCATCGGCTGGACCTGCGCCAGGCACTGCTCCGGCTGACGCCGCGGCAGCGGGCCGTCCTGGTGCTGCGCTACTACGAGGACCTGCCCGAGCGCGAGGTCGCCGAGATCCTCGGCTGCTCCGTCGGCACGGTCCGCAGCCAGACCGCACGGTCGCTGGCCCGGGTGCGTGCCCTCGCCCCGGAGCTGGCCGCCGGTACCGTCCCGCCCACTCCCGAGGAGGCCTCGGCATGACACTCGAAGACCAGGTGCGCGACACACTCGACGATCTCGCCGCCCGCGTCCCACCCCGGACCGGCCTGGCCGACGTCGTCCTCCGCGAGGCGCGCCGACGGCGAACCAGGGTGCGGCTGGTCGCGTCGGGCGGCACCGCGGTCGCCGTCGCCGCCGGGACATTGTTCGTCGTCGCCGACCCGCTGGCGCTCGACCGGCCGAGCCTGGGGTCCGCGGACCCAGCGGCCGACGAGACGCCGCCCCCGGTCGCGCCGACGCCCGTCGGCACGGTCACCATCGACGTCGCCACCCTTCCGGAGGGCCCCGAACCGGACGTGGAGTGGTACGCGAACGGCGAACTGCGCGCCGGCGGAACCGCGGTGCCGTACGACGGTCCTCAGGGCGGTGTGTACTCCATCGAGGCGGTGGCCGGCGGCAGGATCGCCCTCCTCGCGGTCAACGCCGAACGCACCGCCGTGGAGCTGTCGCTCGTGGACGCGACCGGTGTCCGCACCGTCCTGAGTGCCGACGGCGTGGGCGGCATGGCCGCGTCGCCGGACGGTGCGTACCTGGCCTGGGCTCAGCCGGGCTCGGGCCCGACCACCCTGTACGTCACCGACGTGTCGAGCGGCGAGGTGGTACACGAGCTGGTGCGCTCCGGGGCGGACGCCGACGTCGGCATCGTGAAGGGCTTCCTCGGCGGGGACCGGGTCCTCCTGGACAGCGTGAGGTCGCAGTCCAGTGGGGTCTGGGACCTGGACGCGGGGACCGTCGGTCCCTGGGCCGGGCCGCCCGGGACCTCCGCCGTCTCGCCCGACGGGGCGCTCGCCGCCGCCGGTTGGGAGCCAGCCGTCTCACGAGGTTCCACCTCGGAAGGCTCGGTCGTCATCGACACAGCGACCGGTGAGCAGCTGTGGACCGCTGAGGGCGGCTACGTCGGCCCGCGGTCGTTCTCGCCCGACAGCCGCTTCGTGGCGTTCCGGTCCACGAGCGGCCGGGCGGGCGTGACTGTCGCCGACGCGCGCACCGGCGACGTGCAGGTGCGGTTCGAGGGAGTGGACGCGAGTCGCGTGGCCTGGGAGCCGGACGGCGGCCTCGTCCTCGAGGTGTGGCCCAGCCAGACGTCGATCGTGGTGCTGCGCTGCGGACTCGACGGGCAGTGCGAGGTGGCCGCCCCGCTCGTGCACATGGAGGCCATCGACGGGTCGATGCCGTACGTCCTCGGCGGCGTGCTCTAGCCGAAGCGGTCAGAACACCGGCTTGCCGCCGGTGACGCCGAGGACGGTGCCGGAGACGTAGCTCGCGTCCCGCGGGGAGGCGAGGAACACGAACGCCGGCGCCACCTCGGCGGGCTGGCCGGCCCGGCCGAGCGGGGTGTCCTGGCCGAACTTCTCCACCTTCTCGGGCGGCTGGGTGGCCGGCTGCAGTGGCGTCCAGATGGGTCCGGGCGCGACGGCGTTGACGCGGATGCCGCGCGGCCCCAGCTCGGCGGCGAGGTTGACGGTGGCGTTGTTGATCGCGGCCTTCGTGCTGGCGTAGTCGAGCAGCGACACCGACGGGTCGTAGGCCTGGATCGAGGAGTTGTTGATGATGCAGCCGCCGCGCTTCAGGTGCTTGACCGCCTCCTGTGTCATCCAGAACAGCGCGTAGAGGTTGGTCTTCATGACCCGGTCCAGCCGCTCGGGGTCGATGCTCTCGATGCCGCCGTCGCGGGCCATCTGGAAGCCGGCGTTATTGACCAGGACGTCCAGCCCGCCCAGCTCGGCGACGGCCCGGGTGACGACCTCGACGCAGACGTCGTGCGAGCGCAGGTCCGCGGCGTAGGCGAGGCCGCGGCGGCCGGCGTCGGCGACGTGCCCCATGGTGGCGTCGGCGTCGGCCTGCTCCTCGGGCAGGTACGTGATGGCGACGTCGGCGCCCTCGCGGGCGAACGCCAGGGCGACGGCGCGGCCGATGCCGGAGTCGCCGCCGGTGATGAGGGCGCGCAGCCCCGTCAGCTTCCCGGAGCCCTGGTACGTCGCCTCACCGTGGTCCGGCGCCGGGTCCATGGCCGTCGTGGTGCCGGGCGGCTCCTGCTGCTGGCGCGGGAAGGAGGTCGGGCGGGCGGCCTGATCGCTGGCGTGCGTCGTCATGCGCGGCCTCTACCCGCCCGACCGTCAGACAAACGCCGTCGTCGGCCGACCGTCAGTCGACCAGGCGGGTCAGCACGAAGACGGGGAGCACGCGGGTGGTCTTGGTCTGGTAGTTCGCGTAGTCGGGCCAGGCGTCGACGGCGCGCTTCCACCAGAGCTCGCGCTCCTCGCCGGTGACCTCGCGGGCGAGGTAGTCGTGCCTGGCGGTGGCGTCCTGCAGCTCGACGTGCGGGTTGGCCTTGAGGTTGTGGTACCAGACGGGGTGCTTCGGCGCGCCGCCGAGCGAGGCGACCACCGCGTACTCACCGTCGTGCTCGACGCGCATGAGGGCGGTCTTGCGCAGCTTGCCGGTCCTGGCGCCGACCGACGTCAGCACGATGACCGGCCGGCCTCGCAGGGTGAGGGCCGACGTGCCGCCGGACTCCTCGTACTTCTCCGCCTGCTTGCGGGCCCAGTCAGACGTGCTCGGTTCGTACTCTCCGGTGAGGGGCATGTCGACGGAAACTCAGCCGCCGCGGTGCCGTATTCCCCTGGACGCGCGTGCGGTAGAGCAGCCATACGAAGTACGGCGCGCCGATGATCGCGGTGACCAGACCGGCCGGCAGCTGGGCCGGGGCGATCACCGTCCGGCCCAGGGCGTCGGCGGCGCAGACCAGGGTCGCGCCGAGCAGCGCGGCCACCGGCAGCACTCGTGAGTGCCGGCGCCCGACCAGCGCCCGGGCGGCGTGCGGCGCGACCAGCCCGACGAACACGATGACCCCGACGCCGGCGACGGCGGCCCCCGTCAGCACGACGGCGCAGGCGAGCAGGATCAGGCGGGCGTGCGGCACGTGGACGCCGAGCACCCGCGGCGTGTGGTCGTCGACGGAGAGCAGGTCCAGCGTGTGCCGCATGCCGAAGAGCAGCGGGATCGCGATGAGGATCGCCAGCGACATCGGCACCAGGTGCTCGAACGAGCGCCCGTACGTCGACCCGGCCAGCCAGGTCAGCGCCTTGACCTCGTTCCACGGGTCGGTGAGCGTGATGAGCACGACGATGAGCGACTGCGCGGCCGCCGACACCGCGACGCCGATGAGTACCAGCCGCTCGCTGGCGAACCCGCCCTTGGCGGCCAGCGCGAACACGAGCCCGGCGGCCAGCCCCGCGCCGAGGCCGGCGACCCCGACGAGTGCCCAGAAGCCCGCCATGGGCACCAGCGTGATCATCGTGATGGCGCCGACGCCCGCGCCACCGGCGACGCCGATGATGCCGGGCTCGGCCAGCGGGTTGCGGGCGACGGCCTGGATGAGCGCGCCGGCCAGCGCCAGCGACGCCCCGGCCAGCAGCCCGGCGGCGACGCGGGGGAGCCGGGTGTCCATGACGGTGCTGACGATCGGCCCGGCCTGCCCGCCCAGCCAGTTGACAACGTCGCCGAGGAGCAGCACGGAGTCGCCGAGCAGCGTGGCGCCGGCGGTGACCGCCACCGTCACGACGATGAGGGTGCCGAGGACGACGCCGTAGCGCCGCCCGGTCACGCCGCCGCGCACCCCCGCGGCCGGCGGTTCGCCGACGGTGTCCGCGCCACGGATCCTGCGTGCCAGCGCCACGATGAAGACCGCGCCGACGATCGTCGTGATGACGCCGGTGGGCACCTCGAGTGCACCCTGCGACCCGATGGCGGCGCGCAGCCCGACGTCGGAGATCAGCAGCATGAACACGCCCATGGCCGCCGAGATCGGCAGCAGCGCGATGTGCTTGTGCAGGCCCGGCACGTACGGGGTGGCCAGCCGGACGACGGCGGGCGCGGCCAGGCCGACGAAGCCGATGGGTCCGGCCAGCGTGACGGCGCCCGCGGCCAGCAGGACGGCGAGCACGATGGCGCCGCCGCGGACCCGGCGCACGTTGACGCCGAGCATGCGGGCGTGGTCGTCGCCGAGGTAGACGAGGTCGAGCTTGCGGCCGAGCAGCAGCAGCGCGGCCAGCGTGACGGCGACCAGCGGCGCGAGGGTGCGGACGCCGTCGAGCCCGTTCTGGCCCAGCGACCCCTCGCCCCAGGCGAACAGGCCGCGGGTCTCCTCGGAGAACAGGATGATCATGGCGCTGGTCGTGCACTGGAACGCCAGCGCGATGGCAGTGCCGGCCAGCACCAGCCGGACCGCGCCGGTGCCGCCCATGCCGGACAGCGCCAGCACCAGCGCCGCCGCGCCCAGACCGCCGGCGAAGGCGATGCCGGCGGCGCCCAGCAGCGGTGCCGACACCCCCACCGTCGCCGCCGTCACCAGCGCCAGGTGCGCACCGGCGTTGACGGCGAGGGTGTCGGGCGCGGCCATGACGTTGCGCGACACCGACTGCATGGTCGCGCCGGCCGCGCCCAGCGCCACGCCGACCACGACCGCCGCCAGCAGCCGGGGAAGCCGTGAGGCCAGCACGACCGCGCCGGCCTCGTCGTCGCCCTGGCCGATGGCCCACCGCAGCACGTCGCCCGCGCCGACCTGGGCGGTGCCCTGGGTCAGGTGGACGACCGACACGCCCGCGATCAGGACCGCGAGCGTGACGGCGACGAGGGCCAGCCGGCCGGACTTCACGGGAGGTGGGTCCTTCCGCCTCAGCCGACGGCGTCGACGGCGGCGTCGACGTACTGCATCATCGACGTCGGGCCGCCGAACTGCCACAGCGAGTCGGGGAACCGGACCACGTTGCCCGACTGCACGAACGGCAGCGAGTCCCAGATGGCGTTGCCGGCCAGGATGTCCGCGAACGGGTCCCCGCCGTCGTTGGCGTTGGCCATGTACCAGAAGCGGGTGTCGGCCGGGAGCGCCGTCAGGCCCTCGACGTCGGCCTGGGCGAGACCGTAGGCGGGGTCGCCCTCCAGCCCCCACGGGTTCTCCAGGCCGAGCTCCGCGAACACGTCGGAGACCAGCGAGCCCTCGGCGAACGGCCGGATGCTGACGGTGCCGGCGTCGGCCCAGCCGTCGGCGAAGGCGACCGGGTCGCCGGTGGCGCCGGCCTCCTCGACGGCGGCCCTGCCCTCCTCGATCTTCTCGTCGAACTGGTCGCGCAGCCCTTGGGCGCGGTCTTCGGTGCCCGTGAGCTCGGCGATGAGGTCGAGGTTCGCGAACATCTGCGCGATGTTGTCCTCCACGTCGCCGCCCGGAATGACGACGACCGGCGTGGTCGCCTCGACCTGTTCGATCGCGCCTTCGATCAGGCTGTCGGTGACGATGACGAGATCGACGTCGAGGGTGGCGAGGGTGTCCATGCTCGGCTCGCCACGGGTGCCGATGTCGGTGACGGTGTCGTCGAGCGGCGCGCTGCTGACCCAGTTCTCGTAGCCCTGGATGTCGGACACGCCGACCGGCATGACCCCCAGCGAGACGAGGTTCTCGACGGCGTTCCACTCGGTCGCGGCGACGCGGACCGCGGGCTCGTCGAGCGTCACCTCGACGCCGCGGGAGTCGGTGACGGTGATGGGACCGGAGGCGGCGTCGTCAGTGGTGTCGCCGGTCTCGGCCGCCTCGGTGGGGTCGTCGCCGGACGCATCCTCCGTCGTGCCGCAGGCGGTCGCGAGCAGCACGAACGCGACGGACAGGCCCGCGAGGGCGCGCGCTCTTCTCATCGTGGAGTACCTCATGATCGTGATGGGACGGGTGGTGGAACGGGTCGGGTGGGGTCAGGCCGTCGCGCGCGGCCGGACGTCGTTGTGCCGGCCGACGGCGCGTGTGGCGATGCGCCCGTCGACGGGGTCGACGTGGACGTCGACGCGGATGCCGTAGGCGCGGCTCAGGTTCTCCGGGGTCAGGACGGCGTGCGCGGTGCCGTCGGCGGTGACCCGGCCGTCCTCGAGCAGCAGGATGCGGTCGGCGATGGCGGCCGCCTGGTCGAGGTCGTGCAGCACCACGCCAACGCCGATGCCGTGCTCGTCGGCCAGCTCGCGCACCACGTCGAGGATCTCGATCTGGTACCGCAGGTCGAGGAACGTCGTCGGCTCGTCGAGCAGCAGCAGGCCGGTGTCCTGCGCGAGGCAGCTGGCCAGCCACACCCGCTGCGACTGCCCGCCGGACAGCGCTTGCACCGGGCGGTCGGCCAGCGCCTCGATGCCGGTGAGCGCCATGGCCCGGCTGATCGCCTGCTCGGCGCCCGGGTCGCGACCACTCCAGCGCGCACGATGGGGGTGGCGGCCGTACTCGACGAGCTCCCTCACACTGAGTCCGCCCGGGGTGCTGCGGCTCTGGGCCAGCAGCGTGATGCGCCGGGCCAGCTCCTTCGGGTCGAGACTGAGCACGTCGGTGCCGTCGTCGAAACTGATGCCGCCGGCCGTCGGAAGATGGAGTCGGGCGAGCGCGCGCAGCAGCGTCGACTTGCCGCTCCCGTTGGGCCCGATGAGGGCCGTGACCGTGCCCGCCTTCAGCTCGATCGACGCCGCCCGCACCACCACCTCGCGCCCGTACGCGAGATCGAGCTCGCGCGCGGCGAGGCCGTCGAACGGCATGGTGGACGAAACGGTCACGGCGCCAACGTAAGGTACGCCTAAGCTAATTCGCAACCCGGCGGTGTGGTGGGTGGATCACACCCTGCGGGTGTGGGGTGTGTGGTTGCGCTGGGGTTCCCTCGTCCCCCTGCGGCCTAAGAACGGGCAGCTATCAGGGGGACGAGGGGAGTCTGACGACGGGCGCCGCGGGTCTTCGATCGCGCTGACCGACTTCAATAGAGCCAGCCGTCTTCTGAGCCATGGCGGGGCCGCCGAAGACGGTTCTCGCTATTGAAGACGGCTGACGCTAGTGAAGTCGAGTCGGCGTCCTGGTCCTGGGTCACGTGCTGGTCTGCTGTGACGCGAAACGGCCCTGATCGGCCTGCGGGCGTGACTGGAGACCAGGACGTGACGCCAGACCACGAGGGCGAGAGACTGGGCAGCAGGCGGGGCGGGGAGCCCACCTCGCCGCCCCGACCAACCTGAAACCACCGCGTGCCTAGACTGCGCGGCATGCAGATCACGAGCGTGGGCGTCGTCGGGTTGGGGACGATGGGGGCGGGCATCGCGGAGGTGTTCGCGCGCGCCGGCCTCGAGGTCGTCGGGGTCGAGCGGGACGAGCAGGCCCTCGACGCGGGCAGGGGCCACGTCGACACGTCCACGAGCCGCGCAGTGAAGCGCGGGAAGCTCTCCGAAGGGGACGCGGCCGCCCTCCGCGACCGCATCACCTTCACGACCGACCTCGCCGCCCTCGCAGACGCGCACCTCGTCATCGAGGCCGTGCCGGAGCGGTTGGAGATCAAGCGCGACCTCTTCGGCCGCGTCGACGGCATCGTCGCGCCGACGACCGTCATCGCGACCAACACGTCCTCTCTCTCGGTGACGGAGATCAGCGTCGCGGTCTCGCACCCGGAGCGCGTCGTCGGCATGCACTTCTTCAACCCGGCGCCGGTGCAGCAGCTCATCGAGGTCGTCCGCACCGTCGTCACCGCCCCAGAGGTCGTGCAGGACGTCACCGACCTCGCCCGCCGCCTCGGCAAGTCGCCGGTCGAGTGCGGCGACCGCGCGGGGTTCGTCACCAACGCGCTGCTGTTCGGGTACCTCAACCGCGCGGCCGCGATGGTCGAGAGCGGCCATGCGAGCCGCGAGGACATCGACGCCGCGATGACGGCCGGGCTCGGGTACCCGATGGGGCCGCTGGCGCTGCTCGACCTCATCGGCCTCGACACGGCGCACGAGATCCTCGGCACGATGTACCGGCAGGGCCGCAACCGCCTGCACGCGCCCGCGCCCATCCTGGGCCAGCTCGTCACGCTCGGGTTCCTCGGGCGCAAGAGCGGCCGCGGCTTCTACGACTACACACCGGGGAACGACGGCGTCAGCGCACCTCCCGCGGTGGTCACCCCGGACAAGCGCCGCGTCGCGGTCCTCGACCCGACGACGACCGGCCACCTCGCCGAGGCCCTCGCGAAGGCCGGCCACGACGTCGTCGGCGACCCCGAGGGCACGGACAGCGTCGACGTCGTCGTCGCGCCGGGCGACCCGGACACGTTCGCCCGCCTGGCCGCCGCCACCGCGCCCGGCACCGTCCTCGCCGCCACCGGCACCGGGCCGGTCGTCGCCAGCGCCGCCGCCTCGGGACGCCCCCAGGACGTCGTCGGGTTGCACGTCGCCGGCTCGACGAGCGCCGTCGCCGAGGTCGTCCGCACCGTCGTGTCGGGCCGGCCCGCCGTGGACGCCGTCGCCGCCCTCGCGGCGTCCGCCGGCCTCACGCCCGTCGTCTGCGCCGACCGCGCCGGGTTCGTCGTCGACGCGCTGCTGGTGCCGTACCTCAACGATGCCGTCGCGATGCTCGAGACGGGCTACGCGTCGGCCGCCGACGTCGACACCGCGATGCGGCTGGGCTGCCGGCTGCCGGCCGGGCCGTTCGAGCTGCTCGACACGCTCGGCCCGGCGGCCGCGCTGGCGACGCTGGAGCGGCTGCACGCCGAGGTCCGCGAACCGGGGTTGGCGCCGTCGCCGCTGCTGAGTCAGCTCGCGACGGCCGGGTTGCGGTTCGCCGACATCTGAGCGAAGAGATCGCCACACTCTGGCGCACTCCGGACAATCTTGACACTCTTGGTGACCACCGGCCAACCAGGAGGTCACCGTCATGCGCCGCGCCGTTCTCACCCTCCTCGCCACTCTCGCCTTCGTCTTCGCGCTGGTCAGCCCGGCCAACGCCTACCCGCCGGACCCGCCGTCGCCGGCCGAGTCCGCGGACCAGCTCGCCGATCTGACCGTCGCCGCGCCCGGCTCGAGCGCCGGCTACTCGCGTGAGAAGTTCCCGCACTGGAGCCCCGCCGAGGGCAGTTGCAACACTCGCGAGATGGTGCTGGTGCGCGACGGCTCCGGCGTCACGACGGGCGCCGACTGCTATCCGACCGGCGGGAGCTGGTACAGCGTCTACGACCAGGTCTGGATCGAGGAGCCGAGCGACGTCTCCGTCGACCACATGGTGCCGCTGGCCAACGCCTGGCGCTCCGGCGCCAGCGCGTGGACCGAGGACCGGCGCGAGGACTTCGCCAACGACCTCGCCCGCGGCCAGCTCATCGCCGTCACCGCCTCCAGCAACAGCTCCAAGGGCGACAGTGACCCGTCGGAGTGGAAGCCGGCCAACACGAACTGGTGGTGCTACTACGCACGCCACTGGACCGACGTGAAGTACGACTGGGGCCTCACGATCACGGCCGCGGAGAAGAATGCGTTGCAGGACATGCTGGGCACCTGCTGACAATTCAGACCCGTCGCGCTATAAAGCATGGGGCCGTAGTGCAGTGCCGCGGCCGGAGTCGACACGTCGGGGGGCGTCGTGCGAGGACTGGCAGTGCTGCCCGCGGTGGCGGTCGCCGCCGTGCTGCTGGCCGCTGCGCCCGCCGCGGCCGGCGACCGAGCCGACGACCGTGCCGGCGGCCGCGCCGAGCTCATCGACGCCGATGAGGCGGGGTGCGGTCGCTACGGCGGCAGCGACCTGCGCGGCAGCGACGCGATCGGCTGGGACGTCTCGGACCACGGCACACGGCTCAGCGTCTGGGTGCGCGACGACGACTACCGGCTCACCGCCGTCGGCGTGCGCGGCGGCGATCGGTACCTCGTCTACACCGACGGGCCCTACTTCGGCCTGCGCGCGCCCGAGCGGCCCAACGGCCGGCCGCGCGACATCGACGAGTGGTTCGCCTGCGGCCTGCGTGACGACGCCGCCGGGCCGCCGGTCGTCACCCCGATCCCGCGGCCGACGCCGTCGCACCGGCCGCCCGATCCGCCCGCCGAGACGCCGGCCGACGAGCCCACCTCGACTCCGACACCGACACCCACGCGCACGCCGTCGCCGACCCCCACTCCGACGCCGACGCCCACCCCGACCGAGACCCCGACACCGGAGCCGCGCGTCCCGGTGCCGACGGCGATCCCCGCGGGCGGGGGCGACGGCGGCAGCGGCGGCCCGAGCGGTCCAGCCGGGCCGGGCGGTCCGGCCGGCGACGGCGGCGACGGTGCGCCGTCGCTCGCGGGCATGCTCCTCGCGGGCGGCCTGGTCGGCGCGACCGGCTGGGCGGCCGCCGTCGTGAGGAGCCGGCGTGCCGGCTGACCCGCCGCCTCCACCGCCGCCCCCGCCGCCCCCGCCTCCTCCTCCGCCGCCGGGGCCGCCGGGGCCACCAGAGCCACCGGAGCCACACGAGCCGCTGTCGCCGCGGCGGGGCCCGGTGCGGGAAGTGCGGGTCGCGCCGCCGCGCCCGGATCCCCGGCACCGCCGGACCCGGCCGCGGGCGCTGCCGTGGCTGATTGCGCCGCTGCTGCTGGCGCTGGCCGCATGGTGGGGGATGAGCCAGTTCGAGGGCCCGGCGGCCCGGCCCGAGGCGGAGCCGACGCCGACGCCGTCGGGACCCTATGACCCGACGGAGCAGTCCGCGGTCCCCGGTGCTCCGGTCGGGACGGCCGAGGGCCTCTACACGCTGCTGCTGCCACTGCTGGGAACGCAGGCGCCGGTCATCGAGATCGCCAGCGACGCCGAGCGCGTCCTGCTGCCGCCGAAGGACCCGCTGCTCGGCGGCTGGTGGCGCGACGGTGCCGCGCCCGGCGCCGAGACCGGGTCGGCGGTCGTCGTCGGCCACGCGGTCGAGGGTGGTGAGGCGGCCTTCAACGACGTCGCGCGGCTGAACCGGGGCGACAACGTCCTGATCAGCGGGCCCGACGTCGAGCAGTGGTACCGCGTGGACACGGTCGAGACGATGACCCCGGCCGACCTCGCCGCCCGCGCCGACGAGATGTTCGCTCAGGACGGACCGGGCCGGCTCGTGCTCGTGACCTGCGCCGACTGGAACGGGACGGGGTTCCGCGCCAACGTGGTGGTCACCGCCGTGCCGACCTGAGGGGGGCGTGGGCGACCATGGAGGCGTGCACGAGAGCATCGAGTCCGGCCCCGACGGCGAGTGGGTCGTCCGCCGCATCACCGGCAGCGCGTCGACCAAGCCGTACCGGTGCCCGGGCTGTGACCAGCTGATCCGGCCGGCCACGCCGCACATCGTCGCGTGGCCGACCGTCAGCCGCTCGTTCACCGGCGAGGGCATCGACGAGCGCCGGCACTGGCACACCGGCTGCTGGCGGGCCCGCGGCCGCCGTCGTCGCTGATCGAGGCGGGCAGCGCTCAGCCCGTCGTCAGCGCGGCGGTCGGGGACATCCGGGCGGCACGGGCGGCGGGGTACGCCCCGGCCAGGGCGCCGACGACGATCGTCGCGCCGGCCGCGCCCACCAGCACCCACGACGGCAGCGCCGGCGGCCAGCCGCGCGACGCCGCGAACACCGCCGTCACGGCCCCGCCCAGCAAGGCTCCGCCGACCCCGCCCAGCGCCGCCAGCAGCACCGACTCGCCGAGGAACTGCCGGCGCACGTGCGCCCGCGTCGCCCCCAGCGCCCGCCGGAGCCCGATCTCCGAGCGCCGTTCCAGCACCGCGATGACCATGGTGTTCGCCACGCCGATCCCGCCGACCAGCAGCGCCACCCCGCCGAGCGCCAGCAGCAGCGTCGTCAGCGTCTCGTCGGTCGCCGCCTGGGCGGCCAGGGCGTCGGACGGCCGGCTCACCGTGACCTCCTCGGGGTTCTCCGGGTTGACGGTCGCCGGCAGCACCGACCGGACGGCGTCGACCTGCGCCTCTTCGGACCGCTCGTAGAGCATCGTCGGCGATCCGTCGAAGTCCAGCAGCGACGCCGCGACGGACCAGCCGACCAGCGCCGACGAGTCCAGCTCCGGTGCCAGCGGCACCGGGTCGAGAACGCCGACGACCGTGAACCACGAGCCGCCCAGCCACACCGCCACCGAGCCGTCGGTCCGGGTCACCCCGAGCCGCTCGGCCGCCGTCGACCCCAGCACGACGGCTGGGAACGAGCCGAGGGCGTCGTCGAGCCAGCGCCCGTCGGAGACGGTGCCGCCGACGGTCCCGAGCAGGTCCGGCCGCGCCGCCAGGACCGCCAGGCCGTTCGTCTGGGCGGGGTCGATCGCGTCCGTGCGGTACACCGCGGCGTCCGGCACCGCGCCGGTCGCGCTCACCGAGGTCACCGGGGCGATCCGGGCGACCATCTCCACGCTCGACGGCGGCAGCGTGGCGGTTTCGCCGCGCAGCGTCGTTCCGGGTGCCACCGTGAGCAGGTTGGTCCCCAACGCGTCGAGCTGCTGGTTCACCTGCTCGCGGCTGGACGCGGAGATGCCGACGACGGCGACCATCGCCGCGATCCCGACCGCGATGCCCAGCGCCGACAGCACCGCCCGCAGCGGCCGCGCCCGCAGCCCGGACCCGGCGACCCGCAGCACGTCCCGAGGCCGCAGCCGCGACGGCTCGACGCCGACGACGGGCCCGCCTCGTCGCCCGCTCATCACATCAGCCGGTCGGCCCATGCGGCGCCGCCTCTCTCGCATCACGTCGGAACCAGCCACGACCGACGACTCGGCGGGACCTCCGGCCCCGCGTCGCCGCCGGTGCCGCATGGCCCTCACTGGGCCCCGTCCCGTTCGATCCGGCCGTCGCGCAGGTGCACCTGACGGGGGAGGCTGCCGGCGACGTCGAGGTCGTGGGTGATGACGACGACCGTGGTGCCGGCCCGGTGCAGGTCGTGCAGCAGCTCGACGACGCCCCGCCCGGCGACGGTGTCGAGGTTGCCGGTCGGCTCGTCGGCCAGCAGCAGCGACGGCGACCCGGCCAGCGCCCGCGCCACCGCGACCCGCTGCCGCTCGCCGCCGGACAGCTGGTTCGGCTTGTGCGACTCGCGCTGCGTGAGCCCGACGGCGGCCAGCCCGTCGTGCGCACGGTCCCGGCGCTCGCGCAGCGACAGCCCGGTGTAGAGCAGCCCGTCGGCGACGTTGTCCAGCGCGCTCACCCCCGGCGCCAGGAAGAACTGCTGGAACACGAAGCCGATGCGCCAGGCCCGCAGTGCGGACAGCTGGGCGTCGGACAGCGCGCCGACGTCGTGCCCGTCGATCCGCACCGTCCCGGCGTCGGCCCGGTCCAGCGTCCCGAGCACGTGCAGCAGCGTCGACTTCCCCGACCCCGACGGCCCGACGATCGCGACCAGCTCACCCGCCCGGATCCGCAGGTCGACCCCGTCGAGCGCCCGCACCGGGGGAGACCCGGGGTACTCGCGCACCACGCCCGCCAACTCCACCACGGCGTCGCTCATCGGCCCGCCGTCCCGACCACGACGCCGTCGGCGATCCCGTCGCCGCTGACCTCGACCCGGCCGTCGGCGAACAACCCGGTCTGGACGGCGACGACGGAGGTCGTGCCGTCGTCGGCGACGACCTCCAGGCCGTAGCCGCCCTCCGCGAGCGCCAGCAGCGCGTTGACCGGGACCGTCAGCACATCGGCCCGCGAGTCGACCGCCAGCTCGACGTCGACGGTGGTGCCGGCCGGCTCGGCGGCGGCCAGGCCGTCGGGGTCGGTGAGTGCGATCTCCGCGACGGTGACGTCCTCGGCTTCGCCCGACGCGGCCGGGTCCGCCGCGCTGTCCGCCGCCGCCAGTTCCGTGGAGCCGACCGTCCCGGCCAGCTCCGTCCCGTCCGGCAGTACGACGGTGACGGCGGTCCCGGCGGCGACGAGGTCGGCGTCGGCCGGGTCCAGCTCGAGGTCCACGACCTGCGCGGTGCCCGTCAGCTCCACGACCGCCGTGCCGGGCTGCAACGTCGCGCCGACCGCGGCCGGCGCGTCCACCCGCCCACCCGCCGCCAGGAACACCACGTCCGACCGCCCGACCACGCCGTCTGGCGACTCCACGCCGAGGTCGTCCTGCCAGTCCTCGACGGCCTCGGCGGTGTTGGCCGTGTACTCGTCGTCGGCGGTGAAGCCGGTGTAGCCGAGCGCCGCCAGGTTGGCCTCCAGTTGTTCGACGTCGGCGCCCTCGGCCCCCACGTCGAGGTCGCGGTACATCGGGACCGCGCCGAGCAGCAGCACGACCGGCCGCTCGTCGACATGGAACAGCACGCTGCCCCGGGTGACGTCGGTGCCCGCGTCGGCGACCCGGGTGAGCACCCCGGCGGCCGCGGCGGACACCGTCGTCGGCTCCCCGTGCCCGAGCGTCGCGCTCCATGTCTCCGTCGCCGTCAGGGTGCCGAGCTCGACGGTGGCCGTGGCGGCCGGCTCGGCGCTCTCGGAGGCGGCGGCCTGGCCGGTGTCGTCGCGGCCGATCAGCCAGCCGCCAGCGCCGGCCGCGGCCAGCGTGACCAGGCCCACCGACGCCCATACGGGCCGGCGGCTCACGTGTCCGCCTCGGGCTGCCCGGACCGCTCGCTCGGCGGCTGCAGGTCCAGGATGTCCCGGCAGGCCTCGCGGGCGGCGTCGAGCGCGTCCCGGTCGATGTCGCCGAGCCCGCCGCCGCCTCCGCCGCCGCCTCCGCCGAAGCCGCCCGCCCCCGGGTCGGGCACGTCGATGCCCTGCTCGCGCAGGCACTCGGTCAGCTCCAGCAGCTGTTCCTGCTGCTCCGGGGTGAGGTCCTCGCCGCGGTCGAAGGTCGGCGCGAGGTCGCGGCAGGCGTCCATCGCGGCCTGGAACGTCTCTTCGTCGACGTCCTCGCCGAGCGCCCCGAGGCCGCCGAAGCCGCCGCGTTGCCCGGGCTCCGGGTCCGGCACGTCGAGGCCGTTCTCGCGCAGGCACTCGGCGAACGCCAGCGCCTGCTCGTCCTGGCTGAGCTCGCTCTCCTCGGTCGGGTCGGCGGCGGCCGCCGTCCCGCCGGCACTGGCCACCTCGGCCCCGCCGTCGTCGTCGCCGCAGCCGCTCAGCAGCAGCACGGCGGCCACGCCCAGCAGGGCGGTGGTACGCGAAATCGTCATGGCCCCAGGAGTACGCGCCCGCGCATAAGACCGGCGTGAGCCGACGGCGCGCTCTTACGCTGGCCTTATGTCGTCGCCACCAGGCTGGGACGACAACGAGGGGAGGGCCGCGACGTGCGCGTGCTGGTGGTCGAGGACGAGACGCTGCTGGCCGACGCCGTCGCCACCGGGCTGCGGCGCGAGGCGATCGCCGTCGACGTCGCGTACGACGGCGACGCCGCGCTGGACCGCCTCGGCGTGAACGACTACGACGTCGTCGTGCTCGATCGCGACCTGCCCGGCACCCACGGCGACGACGTATGCCGCTCGGTGGTCGCGGCCCGGCCGGCGACGCGGGTGCTCATGCTGACGGCGGCGGCGGACGTCACCGACCGGGTCGACGGGCTCGGCCTGGGCGCCGACGACTATCTCGGCAAGCCGTTCGCCTTCGCCGAGCTGGTGGCCCGGGTCCGGGCGCTGGGCCGGCGCAGCCGCGAGGCCGCGCCGCCGGTGCTGGCCCGCGACGGGCTGGTGCTCGACCCGGCCCGGCTCGAGGTCAGCCGCGACGGCCGCCCGATCCGCCTCGGCCGCAAGGAGTTCGGCGTGCTCGAGGAGCTGCTGCGGGCCGACGGCGCCGTCGTCAGCTCCGAGCGGCTGCTCGAGAAGGTGTGGGACGAGCACACCGACCCGTTCACCAACGTGGTGCGGGTGACGGTGATGACGCTGCGGCGCAAGCTCGGCGACCCGCCTGTCGTCCACACCGTCGTGTCGGCGGGCTACCGGCTCGGCGGCGCGGCATGAGCGGCCTGCGGGGCGCCGGGCTGAACCCGGCGCGCTGGCCGGTCCGGGTGCGGCTCACCGCGCTCTACTCCGGGGCGTTCGCGCTGGCCGGCGCCGTCCTGGTGACCGTGACGTACCTGCTGGTGTCGGAGTCGCTGGTGCGCCCGAACGCGCCCGGCGGCAGCACCCGCGAGACGGACCGGCTGGACCAGCCGCTGGACATCGACGCGATCCGCGCCGCCGTCGACGCCTACCGCAACGACGTCCTGGACCGGCTGCTGCTGTGGTCGCTGATCGCGCTGGCCGCGGGGCTGGTACTGGCGGTCTGCCTGGGCTGGCTGCTGGCCGGCCGGGCGCTGCGGCCGCTGCAGCGGGTCACCGAGACCGCGCGCCGGGTCGCCGACCGCAACCTGCACGAGCGCATCGACCTGCAGGGCCCGGACGACGAGCTGAAGGAGCTCGCCGACACCTTCGACGCCATGCTGGAACGGCTGGACCACTCGTTCGACGCCCAGCGCCGCTTCGTCGCCAACGCGTCGCACGAGCTGCGCACGCCGCTCGCCGTCAACCGGACGCTGCTCGAGGTGGCGCTGGGCGACCCGTCCGTCTCCGACGACCTCAAGCGGCTGGCCCCGACCATCCTCGCCACCAACGAGCGCAGCGAGCGGCTGGTCGAGGGGCTGCTCACGCTGGCCCGGTCCGAGCAGGCGGTCACGGCCCCGGAGCCCGTCGACCTGCGCGAGATCGCCGCGTACGTGCTGCAGCAGGAGCGCCGCGAGGCCTCGGCGCGGTCGGTGACGGTGACGTCGGCGCTCGAGCCCGCGGCGACGACGGGGAACGCCGTCCTGCTGGAGCGGCTGGTCGCCAACCTGGTCCGCAACGCCGTCGTGCACGGCGGCGACGGCGCGGAGGTCCGGGTCTGGACCGGCCCGGACCCGGCCGGCGGCGGCGTCGCACTGCAGGTCGAGAACACCGGCCCGGTCCTCGCCCCGTACGAGGTCGGCGGCCTGTTCGAGCCGTTCCGCCGGGGCAACGGCCGCACCGCCGGTGGCGACGGCGTCGGGCTCGGCCTGTCGATCGTCCGCTCCGTCGCCCACGCCCACGGCGGCACCGCCACCGCGCACGCCCGCGACGACGGCGGTCTCCTCGTCCGCGTCGCTCTCCCCGCCGGGGGCTAGGGTCGCTGCATGAGCCTGCCGGTGGTGCTGATCCATGCGTTCCCGCTGACGCCGGCGGTGTTCGACGGCGTCACGGAACGGCTGCCGGGCACGACGGTCATCGCGCCGGCCCTGCGCGGGTTCGGCGGGCCGGACGCGGCCGGCGAGCCGTCGCTCGACACCTATGCCGACGACGTCGCGGCGGAGCTGGACCGGCGCGGCGTCGAGCGGGCGGTCGTCGGCGGGCTGTCGCTGGGCGGCTACGTCACCATGGCCATGCTCCGTCGGCACCCGGACCGCGTCGCCGGGGTGATCCTCATGGACACCAAGGCGAGCGAGGACACCGACGAGGCGCGGGCCAACCGGCTGCGCATGGCCGACGCGGTCGAGAAGCACGGCACCCGGGCGCTGCGGCCCATGCTCGACACCCTGCTCGGTGCGACGACGCACCGGGACCGGCCCGGCCTCGTCACACAGGTGACGGCCTGGCTGGACGCCGCCCGGCCCGACGGCGTCGCCTGGGCGCAGCGCGCCATGGCCGCGCGGCCGCCGTCGTTCGACACCCTGCACGACGCCGCGGCGCGTGGACTCGAAGCTGCCACCGTCGTCGTCGGCGCCGAGGACACCATGACCGGCCCGGACGAGGCCGCCGCCATGGCCTCGGCTCTCGGCGGGGTGACGGTGCACGTCGTCGACGAGGCCGGGCACCTGTCGCCGCTGGAGCGGCCCGACGTCGTCGCCGCGATCCTGCGGGAGACGACGCTCAGCCCTTGAGCGCGCCCGCCGTCAGGCCCTTCGTCACCTGGTTCTGCAGCAGCGCGAACACCAGCAGCACCGGCACGACGGTGATCATCATGCCTGCGAACAGTGTGACCCAGTTGGTGCCGTAGTCGGCGGCCTGGCCAAGCTGGAACAGCCCCAGCGGCAGCGTCATCCGCTCCGGCGAGTGGATGAGCACCAGCGCATAGAAGAACTCGTTCCAATTCTGCAGGAAGCTGATGATCGACACCGACGCCAGCCCCGGTCCCATGAGCGGCAGGATGATCCGCAGGAACGTCCGCACCGGCCCGGCGCCGTCGACGGCCGCGGCCTCCTCGAGCTCGCCAGGCAGCGTGCGCATGAAGCCGACCAGCACGAACACGTTGAACGGCAGGTTGTACGTCGCGTACACCAGCGCCAGCCCGAGCCGGCTGTCGAGCAGCCCGAGGTCCTGCATGGTGACGTACAGCGGGATGAACGTGACCATCCACGGCACCATGAGGCCGAGCAGGAACACGCTGAGCACCAGGCCGCTGCCGCGGAACGGGATGCGCGCCAGCGGGTACGCGGCGAACGCCGCGAGCACCACGCCGAGCGCCGTCGCCGAGATGCTCACGATGACGCTGTTGCCGAAGAACGAGCCGACGTTGGCCGCGGACCACGCGTCGGTGTAGTTCTCCCAGCGCCAGCCCTCGGCGACGGTCCACGGGCGGGTCCCGATGAACTCGGTGTTGGTCTTCATCGACACGTTGAAGACCCAGGCGAACGCGCCCGCCGTCGAGAACGCGACGGCGCCGAGCAGCAGGTAGATGATCAGGTGGAAGCGGCGGAACGGCGCCCGGTCGCTGCCCTGACGGCGGCCGCCCCGGCCACGACGGCGACGCGACGGAGGCGGGGTGGGCCGGCCCGCGGCCGGCACCGGGCGGACGTCAGTACTGGAGCTCATCGCGCTTCATCACCTTGTTGACCAGCTGCGCCACGATCAGCATGATCACGACGAGGACGACGCCCATGGCCGCGGCGTAGCCGAACTCCGAGCGCTCGAACGCCACCCGGTACATGAGGGTCCCGACGATGTCGGTCGACCCGAACGGCCCGCCGCCGGTCATGATGAACACGAACGCGAACGCCTGCATGCTCTGCACGATCCAGAGCACCACCAGGATCCGGAACAGGTCGCGCAGCATCGGCAGCATGACGCTGCGGAACAGCCGCCACTCGCCGGCGCCGTCGATGCGCCCGGCCTCCAGCACGTCCGGTGGCAGCCGCTCGAACCCGGCCGACAGCAGCACCACCCAGATGCCGATGCCGTGCCAGACGGTGACGAACGCGACCGCCGGCAGCGCTGTGGCCGCGTCGCCGAGCCAGGTGCGGGCCAGCGCCCCGAGCCCGAGTCCCTCCAGCGCGGGATTGATCAGCCCGAGCGTCGGGTGGTAGACGAACTTCCACATCAGTGCGACGACGGCGGCGCTCAGCACCACCGGCGCGAACACCACGAACCGGAAGAACCGCTCGCCGTGGATGCGCTGGTTCAGCGCCCACGCGATCGCGATGGCCACCGGGAACAGCATGCAGCCACCGACCAGAGTGAACAGGAACGCGTTCTTGAGGGCGTTGAGGTAGCCGGGGTCGTCGACGACCCTGGTGTAGTTCTCGACGCCGACGTAGTGGTAGCTGCCGGTGCGGGTCCACTCGGTGAACGAGATGTCGACCGTGCGCACCAGGGGATAGAGGAAGAACACCCCCAGCAGCAGGAGCGCGGGCAGCAGGAACGGGATGATGATGCGGCGTTGCGCGGCTCGGTGCATCGTGACTCCTCTCGATTCCTGCTGCCCGCGTGACCCTAGTTGCCGTGAACCCGGCGCAGCCCCTCGTCGAGGCGCTCGAGCGTCTGCTGGGCATCCTGCTCGCCGAAGAGCAGCCGCGCGATCTCGGGGTAGATCACCTCGTTGGCCGGGCTCTGGACGATGCCGTAGTCGCGCGGCTCCAGCGACTCGGCGTCGGCGACGACCTGGTCGATGCCGGGGATGCCGGGCGGGCTGGGCACGTCGACGACGGCGGACACCTCACCGATCTCCTCGGCGCGCTGCGTCTGCGTCTCGACGCTGGTGAGCCGGCGGGCCCACTCGAGCGCCAGCGGGATGTTCTCGCTCTCGGCGGCGACGGAGATCTCCTGCAGCGCCGCCATGACCGCGCCCTGGTCGCCGGCGCCGCCCTCGACCGTCGGGAACGGGACGACGCCGAGCTGGAAGTCCGCGGGGATGACGTCGGACATCTCGCTGACCAGCCAGCTGCCCATGAGGATCATGCCGGCGTCGCCCTGGAAGAACTGGGCCTGGGCTGCGGTGAAGTCGGTGCCCTCGAAGCCGGTGAGGAAGGCGCCGTCGTCGCGCAGCTGCTGCAGCATCTCGAGACCCTCGAGGAAGCCGGGGTCGTCGGTGATGTGGCCCTCGCCGCCGGTGAGCACGGCCCGCGCGGCGTCGTAGCCGACGGTGCGCAGCCACAGGTGGTCGCTCCACATGCCCATGTACGGCTCGAACAGGCCGGTGACGGCGATCGGGTCGACCCCGGCGGCCTTCAGCGCGGTGTTCGCGGCCAGCAGGTCGTCCCAGGTACGCGGCGGCTCGATGCCCAGCTCGGTGAAGAGCCCGGCGTTGTAGAACAGCACGTGCAGCGAGAGCTCGGACGGCACGCCGTAGATGCCGCCGTCGGACGGGTTCTCCATGAACTCCAGGACCTGCGGGCTGAAGCGGTCCAGCCACGGCGTGCCGGTCTCGGGGTCGTTCGCCTCGAGGTACGGCCGCAGGTCGAGAAGGGCGCCGTCGTCGGCCCACACCGTCAACGCCGGGTTGGTGCCGTCGAACATGCCGTAGTCGACGTCGAGCGGGTCGCCGGAGCGCCAGCGCTGCTCGATGCCGGGACGCGCGTCGGTGTTGGCGAACGTCAGCGTGACGTCGGTGCCGTCGTAGTCGGCCTCGAGGCCGTCGGCCAGTTCCTGCAGGACCGCGAGGCCCGGCGTGCCTTCGGCCGACAGGACGCCGACCTCCAGCGGGGAACCCTCGATCTGTTCGTGCCAGCTCGCCGCGTCGGGTCCGGCGTCCGTGGTGTCGCCGTCGTCGCCGCCGCTGCACGCGGCGAGCGCGAGGCACCCGGCGGCGAGCGGGACGACGAATCGCATCGTCTTCATGTGCCTGCCTTCCGTGGGTAACTTCAATATTTCGAAGATAGTTACGCCAATCCGGAGAATATACTCCGGTCAGCCGAGGTGGGGAAGCATGCCGTCGAACTCGGCGAGGAACCGGTCGACCATGCGGATCTCCTCCGCGTCGAGACGGTGGCCGGGCTCGCGGCAGTAGGGGTCGGCGAACAACCCGCGGCGCACCGAGATCAGCTTCTCGGCCGCGATGATCAGCTCGGTGTCGAGCATCCAGTAGGAGATGTAGGGGAGCAGGCGGCGGTGCAGCTCGTCACCGCCGGCGTGGTCGCCGGACGCGAACCGGCGCCAAATCTCGACGTAGATCTCGGTGAACGAGCAGCCCGGCTGGGTGCCGACGGCGCCGCGGCGGATCGCGTCGGGCAACTGCACGCCGGCGTAGCCCTCGACCGCCGGCAGCGCGGGCTGCCCGGAGGCCAGCTCGGCGATGAGCCGCCCGGGCGGGCTCGACTCCGCCTTCACCAGGCGCAGGTTGGGGTGCTCGGCGGCCAGCTCGCGCAGGGTCGCCGCGTCGAGGCTGGTGCCGGTCTCCGACGGCGCGTACTGCAGCACCACCGCGGTCGGGGCGACGGCGGCCAGGACGGCGCCGACGTGCTCCTGGATCGCCCGCCGCGACGGCGACAGGTAGTGCGGCGGCAGCAGGTTGATGAGGTCGGCGCCCGCGTCGACGACGGCCCGGGCCCGGTGCGCCGCCAGCCGGGTGGCGTGGTCCTGGACGGCGACGATGGCCGCGACGTCGGCGCGGTCACGGGTGCGCGACAGCAGGACCTCGGTCAACTCGGCCCGCTCGGCCTCGGAGAGCTTGTGGTACTCCGAGGCGAACCCGGGGAACATCACGCTGCTGACGCCGGTGCCGAGCACGTAGTCGACGACCCGGCCGAAGCCCTCGACGTCGACCGCGCCGTCGGCGTGGAACGGCACCTCGAGCACCGGCGAGACGCCACGCACCAACTGCGCCGCGTCGCCGGCCACGGGGCCGCCCTCCGGTGTCGGCCGAGTGTCCAGTGCTGCCATGCCGCCCTCCGGATCTGTTCTAACTTCGACATTTCGAAATTATCTTCTGAATATAGAGACTAATGGACGTGCGGTCCGGCTGTCGAGGCCGGCGGCGACCCGATCGGGCTCGCTGTGGTCCACTTCCGTCGGCCGCCCACTGTCGATCATGGAGAAGAGTGGCTTCCAGATCGCTTTGGAGCCGACCTTCTCCATGATCATCAACGTTTTGGGTCGCTATATCGACGCAAAAGGTTGATGATCGCGGGCCTGGTGCCGCACCTCAGCCGAGGAGGCGGGCCAGGGTGCCGCCGAGCACGGCGGCGCGGTCGCCGTCGGGGATCGGCCAGTCGGTGATCCGGGCCAGCTCGGCCGACGGCACGGTGTAGGGCGCGTCGGTCGAGAACACCAAGCGGCCGGCACCGATCTCGGGGTCGCGGGCGAACTCCGAGAGCACGGTGTCCCACGGCGCGTAGCTGGTGTCGGCGTAGAGGTTCGGCGCGTGCCGCAGCGCCGGCGCGGCGTCGATCCAGAAGTCGGTCGCGCCGCTGCGGCCCATCACGAACGTCAGCGCCGGCCAGCGCCTCGCCAGTGAGGCCAGCGGCAGCGGGACTGCGTGCGGCGGCGTCCCGGTCCGCACGTAGACCAGCCAGCCGGACTCCTGCGCGAACGCCAGCAGCGGATCGACCAGCCCGTCGAGCAGGTCGAAGCCCTGCAGGGCGGGGTCGACGGCGAGAGCTCGGGCGCCGAGGTCGCGGGCCCGCGCCAGCTCGGCGACGGCGTCCGCTCGGGCCCACGGGTTGGCGACGGCGTAGGCCACCAGCCGGCCGTCGGAGGCCGCAGCTGCCGCCGTCACCTCATCGTTGCCGCCGCGGTTGTCCCAGGCCGTCGCGTACTCGCCCGCCGCGATCATCGCCCGGTCGATGCCGAGCCGGTCCATGGTCTCGGCCAGTTCGGCCACAGCGAGCTCGGCCGACCGGCCGGGCCCGAGGCGCACGTGGGCGTCGATGATCACGGGGTCTCCTTCACGGACAGGCCCAGCGCGCCCAGCGCGTCGGCGTGGATGATCTGCTCGACCACCTCGTCGGGGATCCGCGGCAGCGCGGTGCCCTCGGTGATCGCGTTGACCCGGCGCAGCCCGGCCATGGCCTCGCCGGTGTTGGCGATCGGGAAGTCCGAGCCGAGCAGCAGCTTGTGCGCCGCGCCCCACTCGACGGCGGCCAGCAGCGACTCGTAGCAGACCCACGGGCGCAGGTAGATGGACGAGACGTCGGCGTACACGTGCGGGTGCTTGCGGATGGTCACCACCGTCTCCTTGCCCCACGGGTGGCCCATGTGCGCCATGACGATGCGCAGCTCCGGGAAGGCGAGCGCGATCTCGTCGGTGACCAGTGGGTAGGTGTAGCGCAGCGGCGCGTGCCGGATGGGCGAGGCGCCCTGGTGGAACAGGATCGGCAGCCCCTCGCGCTCGCAGTAGCCGTAGAACGCGGTGGCCCGCGGCGACAGCGGGTCGAAGTCCTGGTAGTTCGGGCCGAGCTTGACGCCGACGAGGCCCAGCTCGCGGCAGCGCTCGGCCTCCTCGACGGCGTCGGCGCGGGTCGGGTCGACGGACATGAAGCCGATGCGCCCGGCCGGGTCGGCGGCGACGAACGCCGCCGTCGAGGTGTTGGTGTCCTCGGGCCGGTACGGCAGCCCGGTGGCGGCCTCGGGATCGTCGACGGCGATGTTGAAGACGATCGAGACGTCGGCGTCGGCCATCGCCTCGTCGTAGTCGGCCCACGAGTTGGTCGTCGTCACCGCGCGGTCGGTGCGCCAGCCGGTGTAGACCCGCCGTTCGTCGTCGGGGACGGCGTCGCGGTGCGTGGGGGTGTGCGCGTGCACGTCGACGATCATCGGAACTCCCGCAGCAGGTCGTCTCGGAGGGTGACGCCGAGGCCGGGCGACGTCCCGAGCCGCACGACGGCGCCGTCGCCGGCCAGCGGCTCGGCCAGGATGTCCTCGGCGTAGTAGTGCGCGCCGATGATGTCCGACGGAATGGCCGACAGCCGCGGCAGCGCGGCGGCGACGTGCAGCTGGGCGGCCGCGCCGAGACCCAGCTCGCCGTTGGACCCGATCAGCACGTCCAGCCCGAAGGCGCTCGCGAGGCCGGCCATCGCGACCGCCCGGCCCGGCCCGCCGCTCTTGCCGACGTAGAGGCTGACGACGTCGGCGGCGCCGGCCTCGACCACGCGGACGAGGTCGTCGGTGCCGAACACGGACTCGTCGGCGACGACCGGCAGCCCGAGGTCGCGCAGCGACCGCATCCCGGCCAGGTCGTCGGGGCGCACCGGCTGCTCGGCGAAAGCCGGGCCGTACGGCGTCAGCGCGCGGATCGCCCGCGCCGCCTCGGACCGCGACCAGCCGCCGTTGGCGTCCATGCCGAGGAACGTCTTCTCGCCCACCAGCTGCCGGGCGTGCGCGAACCGCTCGACGTCGCCGTCGACGCCCAGCCCGACCTTGACCTTGAACGCACCGAACCCGGCGGCGACGGCGGCAGCGTGCGCACGCTCGAGCTTCTCGCCGTCGCCGGACAGCGACAGCTTGACCGGGATCTCGGTGCGGTACGGCCCGCCCAGCGCGACCGCCAGCGGGACGCCGAGCGTGCGCGCCCACGCGTCCCACAGTGCGATCGAGGACGCCGGCCTTCGTGAACGGGTTGCGCGCCAACGCGGTGTCCATGAGGTCCTCGAGCCCGCCGACCGGGGCCAGCGGCCGGCCGACCAGCGCCGGCGCGAGGATCGTCTCGACGAAGTGGCGTGCGCTGACGCCGTCCTCGCCGCTCCAGATCGGCGTCGCGCTGACCTCGCCGAACCCCTCGACGCCGTCGCTGGTGACGACCTTGACCAGCAGGAAGTCGGAGCGGTCGTGCGCGCCGCGGGCGCCGTGGACCACGAGGTCCGGGTGCGCCTCCAGGCTGACGGCGGCCGTCTGGACGGCGGCGATCGTCGCCGTCATGCCGCCCCCAGCAGTCGCGCCGGGTTCTCGACCAGCATCGCGTGCCTCTGCTCCGCCGTGATGCCCCAGCCGTCGATCTCGCGGACCCGCGCGGCGGCGTAGTCCTGGCTGGCCTTGTCCGACAGCCCGGCGTCGGTGCCGAAGAGCACCTTCTCGCGCGGGGCCTCGGCCAGGATCGTGCGGGCGGCGTAGGGCGGCGTGCCGCAGATGCACAGGTAGAGGTTCGGGGTCTCCTGGGTCATCGCCAGCGCCTCGCGCCACAGGTCGTGCAGCCCGCCGTGGCCCAGCACCACGGGCAGCCGCGGGTGCCGCCGGGCCAGCGCGGCGATCTGCGACGGCGTCGAGTACGGCGGGGTGCCGTCGTGGCTGAGCAGGATGCCGCCGGCGCCCGTGACGACCTCGCAGATCGGGTCCAGCGCCGGCTCGTGCATGCTGAAGCCCTGCAGCCACGGGTGCAGCTTCATGCCCTTGAGGCCCAGCTCGCCGACCATCCGCTCGGTCTCGGCGACGGCGTCCGGGTCGCGCGGCGTGACGGTGCCGAACCCGGCCAGCCGGTCCGGGTAGGCGCGGACGAACGCCGCCAGCTCGTCGTTGGCCTCCGGCTTCGGGTTGAACAGGCCGTCGTGGCTCAGCACGACCGCGCGGTCGATGCCGCTGGCGTCCATGAAGCCGACGAACTCGTCGACCCCGAACGTCGCGCCGCCGAGCCAGCTGATGGTGTTCCAGGCCGGCGTGTGGGTGTGGAAGTCGATCACGCGGTCCTCACAGAGTCTCGGTCAGGCCGGCGAGGCAGTCGGCCAGGCCGGCGACGACGGTGTCGAGCCAGGCGCCGCCGTGCTCGGCACTCGCCCGCTCGGGGTGGTCGGTGTAGCCGTCGATGGCGGACCAGAGCTCGGCGGCGTGGACGGTGGCGCCGGTGGTGGCCTTGGCATGCGGCGGAGTCTCCCGGGGCTCGGCCGGGCCGGTCGCGGCCTCCGGGCGGACGGCGGCGACCAGCGACGTCTCGAACTCGCCGGCGTGCCCGGGGACGTTGACGCCGTCCGCGCCGCCGTTGCCCGCGAAGCGCCAGTAGTCGACGTGCGCGACGGCGAGCCGGTGCCGGGTCGAGGCGGCGGCCGCGGCGGCGTGGCAGACGCCGACGTTGCCGCCGTGCCCGTTGACCAGGACGACCCGGCGCCCGCCGGACTCCGCGACCGAGCGCAGCAGGTCGACCAGCACCGCGAGCAGCGTCTCGGGGGTCAGCGACAGCGTGCCGCCGAACGGCAGATGGTGGTCCGACGCGCCGAACCAGAGCGTGGGGGCGAGGACCAGCGAGCGGGCCGCCCGCTCGGCTGCGACGGCGGCGGCGCGCTCGGCCGCCGTCGCCGCCAGCAGCGCGTCGGTGCCGGTGGCCAGGTGCCGGCCGTGCTGTTCGGTGGCGCCGACCGGCAGCACCACGAGCGCCTCCGGCAGCGCCTCGTTCAGCGTCTCGCGGGACACGTCGGCCCAGCGCAGCAGCGTCATGCGGTGACTCCGTCCATGGCACGGGTGGCGACCCGTTCGGCGACGGCGAGCGCCGCCAGCCCGGCGTCGAGGTCGGGATCGGGGGCCACGGTGTCGCCGCGGACCAGCGCGGCGAACCGGGCCACCTGCAGGTCGAAGCAGCGTGGCCCGCGCTCGCCGGGGAACACGACGGTCTGCTCGCCGGCGGCCGTCTCGAGCCGCAGGTCGAACGTCGCGCCGTCCAGCGTCGCCAGCCCGCGCGGCCCGAGGAACGTCAGCTCGCAGCGGGGGAGCGCGTCGGTGAGCCAGCCGAACTCGGCGAGCACGCGGTGCCCGGCGGGGTGGCTCAGCCGAGCGCCGGTGAGGTTCGGCGCCGGGAGGTCGGCGTCGGTGCGCAGCGCCCAGGCGTCGTCGACGCTCAGCCCGCCCGGCCCGAGCAGGTGCGCCAGCCAGTCGAAGACGTGCGCACCCTCGTGCACGACCGGCATCCCGTGCGCGAGCGTGCCGCGGATGCGGTCCAGGTGCTCGCCGTCGGCGGGGTCGCGCCGCTCGTCGTAGATGTGCGCCCGCACCAGCAGCGGGCCGCCGAGGACACCGTCGCCGATCCAGCTCTCGAGCCGACGGATCGCGGGGTCGTGCCGGTAGGTGAGGCCGATCTGCAGCCGCGCCCGCTCGGCGGCGGTCAGCGCGTCGTAGACCGCCGCGGCCGCCACCGACGTCGCGACCGGCTTCTCGGCCAGCACGAACCTGCCGGCCCGCAGCGCGGCGATGGCGAGCTCAGGGGTGGCCCACGGCGGCGTGGCGAGGACGACGCCGTCGGGCCCGGTGGCGAGGGCGTCGTCGAGGCTCGAGCCGACGGCGACAACGCCGTCCACCAGCGCGGACGCCGCATCGCGGTGCGAGGCGACCGGGTCGGCGACGGCGACCAGCCGCACCTCGGCGGAGCGCAGCAGCGCCGGCAGGTGCGCACCGAGGCCGATGTCACCCAGGCCGACCAGCGCGACCGTGACCATCGACCCTCCCGAACAAGTTTCGCAATATCGAAATTAGAAACGCGAATACGAAGATAGAGTACCGGCGTCGCGGCCCGCAAGAGGTCGCGAGCGGCCCGTGACGTCAGCGCAGGTCGTCGAAGCCGAGCTTGCGCGAGACCGTCTTGCCGATCTCGACGACGCCGGCCAGGGCCTCCTTGCGGCGCTGGCCGGTGAGGTCGCGGGAGAACCCGGTGACGCCGACCGCGCCGGCCACCCGGCCGTCGGCGTCGAAGAACGGTGCGGCGACGCAGGCGATCTCGGCCTGCTCCTCCTCGTCCTCGAGGGCGTAGCCGCGCTTGCGGACGTCGGCGAGCTCGGCCAGGAACGCCTCGCGGGTCGGTTCGGCGGCGCGCGGGCCGCGGCCCGGCGTCAGGTGGCCGAGCAGCGGCTCGAGCTCGCGCTCGGGGAGGTGCGCGGAGATGGCCTTGCCCAGCGCAGTGAGGTTGAACGGCGCGACCTTGCCGGGGTAGGTGTCGAACTGGATGAACCCGGGCGTGGCGGCCTTGGCGACGTAGACGACGGAGTCGCCCGTCAGCACGCCGATGTGCACCGGCATGCCGACGAGGTCGGCCAGCTCGCGCAGCTCGCGCTGGGCCACCGACGACAGGTCGACCTTGCGGACCAGTTGCGTGGCCAGGCCGTAGAGTCGCAGCGTGGGCCGCCAGAAGTGGCTGCGGCCCACCACGCGGCGCTGGGCGTAGCCGCGCTGCTCGAGCGTGTAGACGATGGAGGCGCACGTGGCGAGCGGGATGTTGGTGCGCTTGGCCAGTGCGGTGAGGGTCATGCCCTCGTCGGAGTCGACCAGCGTCTCGAGCACCGTCAGCGCCCGTGCGACCGCCGGCGACGGCGCGCGGTCCTGACTCGCGCCGCCCTCGTTGACGTCATTGCCCGGCATACGTGCTCCCTGCGTCCGAGGCCCCGAGCCTACGGGATCTGCCCTGTGTCACTCTATCTTCTGTTTGCCGTAGGCAAGTTCGACAGTCTGAAGGAGACGTCCACGTGACCAGCGACGACCGCCACGCGTCCGCGCCCGCCACTCCGCCACCGGCCGGGCCGCAGCGCCCGTCCATCGCGGCCATCCGCCGGTACGGCGACCTGGTCGCCACGTCCGGCAAGACCGCCAACGGGCCCGACGGTGCACTGATCGCGTCCGGGCGCGTCGGCGACCAGGTCGACCTCGAGACCGGCCGGCAGTGCGCCTGGCAGTGCGCGGCCAACGTGCTCGAGACGCTGCGCACCGAACTCGGCAGCTTGGAGCAGGTGGCGGAGGTCGTCAAGCTCACCGTCTTCGTCGCCAGCGCGCCCGGCTTCATCGAGCAGCACCTGGTCGCCGACGCCGCGACGGCCTACGTCCAGCACGTCCTCGGCTCCGAGGTCGGTCTGCACGCGCGGTCGGCCATCGGCGTCGCCGAACTGCCCACCGGCAGCCCGGTCGAGGTGGAGGCGCTCGTCCGAGTCCGTTGATCCGCACCCGGCGGGCGGCCGCTGCGCCGTCCGCCGGGGTCTTGCCCTGCCGTTCGCTTCGCCGCTATTGTCTCGGTTATTCAGAAGATAACTTCGATATTCCGAAAGATCGATTCGACTTCTGAGGAGACACCGTGGCGCCACACGTGACCCGAAGAACGGCTCTGACCCTCGGCGGCGCGCTCGCCGGTGGGCTGATCGCGAATCCGGGGGTGGCCGCGGCCGCCCCCGGACCCGCCCTACGCACCGCCGCCGCCGGCGTGGGGCCGCACGGCTCCGGCGAGCCGACCGCTGAGCAGGCGAAGACCTGGTGGACGCCGCAGCGCCAGGTCTGGACCCCGGTCGGGTGGAAGGGACACCTGTTCCGGTTCGACGTGTTCTACAACGGGACGACGGTGTGCCAGCCGGCCGTCGCGCTGCCGCCGAGCAGCGCGCCGACGCTGAAGCCTTACCTCGCGCAGTACCGCGGCAAGGACTTCCAGCTGACGCCGGTGATGCCGCAGGGCGGTGGCATCCCGCCGCTGGCCGACGAGCCGTACTACCAGTACAAGGGCGACTACGGCGTCGGCATCCAGGGCTGGCGCGAGGACACCGAGACGCCCGTGCTGTGGACCGAGTGGCGCCGCCAGGAGGGCCTGGTGCTGCGGCAGTACTCGTTCGCGCACGTGCCCGGCGGGCAGCCGGTCGACGAGCCCGGCGGTCCGATCCATGCCTGGCAGCGCTACGCCGTCGAGTGGGTCGACGAGCACGACCGTCCCGACACCTTCACCTTCGCGCTGCGCCTCAGCCGCGTGTACCTGCAGCACTTCGTCGGCCCGCCGGAGCAGCAGGAGGCGTTCCTCACCATGCAGGTGACGCCGTCGGCCGCGCCGCTCGCCGGGTCGCTGCGCACGGATCGCATCTGGAACCCCGACGGCCGGCCGCTCACCGTCCGCGTGTTCGACGAGGCCGGCGCCGTCCGGATGATCGTCGGCACCCCGGCCGGCGCGACCATCGCGCTGGTCGAGGCCGAGGGCCACCCCGGCGTCTACGACCTGCGGCTGTCCGTGCCGGCCACGGAGGGCACGCACGTCGACGTGATGCTGCCCATGCTGGTGCAGCCGCGGGCCGACGCCGACGCCGCGTGGGCGCTCGGCTGGGACGGCGCGCTGGCCGAGTGCGAGGCGTTCTGGTCGCCGCAGCCGTCGTCGGCGTCGGCGATCTCGACGGGGGAGCGGCAGGTCGACCAGTTCTTCCGCCGCAGCGTCCAGCTGGCCGAGATCATCGCCGAGAAGAGCCCCGACACCGGGCAGTTCACGTTCCTCACCGGGTCGTTCGGCTACGACCTGCTGTGGAGCACACCCACGTCGATGATCAGCCACATGTTCCTCGACCTGCTCGGACGGCACGAGGTGGTCGACCGGCACACCGACCTGTTCCGCGCCGTGCAGGGCGTGCGGCAGCCACCGGGCGCGGCGTACCGGAACTTCAGCAACGCCGGGTTCTTCGCGACGCCGCTGTCGCTGCAGTCGTTCGACTGGCTCGGCGACCACGGGGCGATCCTCGAGGGCGCGGCCCGGCACGCGCTGTACAGCCACGACGAGGCGTTCCTGGACCGCTGGCTGGAGCCGATCGTCGCGGCCTGCGACTTCATCAAGCGTGCCTGCGACTACACCGAGCACGACGGCGTGCCCGGCCTGATGCCGGCGGCGGCGTCCAACGACACTGGCGTCGAGCAGCAGTCCATCTGGATCCAGGTGTGGAACTACAAGGGCCTGACCAGCTCCGTCCGGCTGCTGCGCCGGCTCGGGCACCCGCGGGCGGACGAGTTCGCCGCCGTCGCCGACCGGTTCCGCACGGCGTTCGCCGACGCGCTGCGGGCCGCCGCCGAGGACGCACCGACCTGGACCCACCCCGACGGCACCGAGCACCCCGTCCTGCCGACCAAGTTCATCGGGCCGGACAGCCCGTGGCCGTTCCTCGAGGCGTTCGACACCGGCGCGCTGACGGCGGTCTGGGCCGGCCTGCTCCCCGCCGACGACCCGCTGATGCGCGGGTACGTCGACTTCTTCCGCGTCGGCCCGAACACCCGCGTCTTCGACCCGCACCACCACACCGCGCTCGACCGCGTCATCCTCGACCACGAGCAGAGCAGCGGCGAGCCCTGCTACAGCTGGAACCTCTTCCACACCTGGCAGCTCGGCGACCGCGACCGCTTCCTCGAGGGGATGTACGGCCTGATCAGCGGCGCCGTCTCGCCGGACACCTTCATCTCCGGCGAGCACCGCAACGCGATGTACGGGACGCTGTTCGTCCAGCCGCTCATCACCTGGGCCGCACGGCACGCCGTCATCGACGACAGCCTCGTGGACGACGAGATCCACCTGCTGCGGCTGTGCCCGCTGGCCTGGATCCGCGACGACCACGAGACCCGGTTCGAGCGGATGCCGACGCTGCACGGCCCGGTGTCGCTGCGGTTCCGGCTGTCCGAGGACGGCCAGTCGCTCACCGTCGCCTATGAGGGCTCGTGGGCCGACGGCCACGGGCCGCGCCGGACCCTGCTGCACCCGCCGGCCATCCCCGGCCTGAAGTGGGTCCTGGTCAACCGGCAGCGCTACGCCGCCGATGACGTCATCGTCCTCAAGCCCGGCCGCTAAGGAGATCGCCTCATGAGACGCTCCCTTCCGCTCGTGCTCGCCGCGGTGCTGGTCGCCGGTGTCGGCGCCGCCGCCGTGCCGTCGTCCGCCGCTCCCCGTCCCAAGCCGCACCGGACCGTCGTCCTCGATGCCGCCTGGTCGGCGCCCGCCCCGTCGTCGTTGCGAGCCCGGTCGCTCGCCGTCCCGGTGCCGGGCGACGTCACCGGCGACGGCCTGGCCGACGCCGTCGTCCGCGATCCCGGCCCGGACTCCGGCGCCCTGCGCGTCTACGCCCACGACGGCAGCCCCGCCGGCGCCAACCCCTGGCCGTCGTTCACCGTGGCCGACGGCGACTGGGATTTCGCCGACGTGCTGCAGGTCGCCGACGTCACCGGCGACGGTCTGCCCGACGTCGTCGCCCGCGACCCCGAGGCCGGCAACGGCACGCTGTGGATCTACCCGAACTCCGGGTCCGAGGACGACCCGTGGCCGTCCCGGGTGTCCGCCGGGACGAACTGGAACACCTACGACCAGATCCTGCTCTCCGACGTCACCGGCGACGCCCGGCCGGACCTGATGACCCGCGAGCCCGGCGCGGCCGCCGGGACGCTCTGGATCCACCCGCACAGCGGCGCGACCTCGGGCAACCCGTGGACCCGGCCGCGGTACTGGGCCGGCACCGGCTGGAACCTCGCCACCGTCATGACCCCGGCCGACGTCACCGGCGACGGCAACGGCGACATCGTCGTGCGCGACGGGTCCGGCGCGCTCTGGATCTACCCGCACAACGGGACCACCACCGCCAACCCGTACACGTCGCGCTACGGCGCCGGCACCGGCTGGAACCTGGCGACGATCCTCATCACCGCCGACGCGACCGGCGACGGGCGGCCCGACGTCGTGATCCGCGACGAGTCCGGGGCGCTCTGGGTGTACCCGCACAGCGGCGCGCCCGGCGGGACCAACCCGTACACCGTCCCCCGGTACGCCGCCGGCACCGGCTGGGATGCGTCCGACGCGCTGCTGGCCGCCGACGTCACCGGCGACGGACGGTCCGACCTGCTGGGGCGCGCGCACGCCGGCGACCTGTGGGTGTACCCGACGGCGGCGAGCGGCGGCGCCGACGGCCCCTGGCCGGAGCGGTTCGCGGCCGGGTCGCGGTGGGCGTTCGAGAACGCGCTCCTGCTCGGCGACGTCACCGGCGACGGCCGGCCGGACCTGGTGGCGCGCGACCGAGCCGCGACCAACGGCACGCTCTGGGTCTACCCGAACACCGGCGCGACGGCGTCGGACCCGTGGACGGCGCCGCGGTTCTTCGCCGGCACCGGCTGGAACACCGTCACCGAGCTGGCGCTGGGCGACCTCACCGGCGACGGCAAGCCGGATCTGCTGGCCCGCGACCGCCGCGGCGAGCTCTGGATCTACCCGCACAACGGCTCGACCGGCGGCGGCTCGAACCCGTGGGCCGCGGGGCGGCGCTGGGCCGGCAGCGGCTGGTCGACGGCGGTGACGCTGAAGCTGGCCGACGTCGACGGCGACGGCCGCCCCGACCTCGTCGACCACGAGCAGGACGGCACGCTCTGGGTCTACCCGACCGACGGCGCGGCCCCGATGCAGGTCGGCGGCGACTGGTCGGACGCGGACGTGCTGGCCGCCGGCGACGTCACCGGCGACGGCCGGCCCGACCTCGTCAGCCGCGACGCCGGCGGCGATCTCTGGCTGCACCCGCACGACGGCTCGTCGGACGGCTCGGACCCGTGGACCGCCCGCGAGCCGGCCGGCTCCGGCTGGTCCTTCGCCTCGGCGTTCCTGCTCTGACCCCCGACGAACACTGACGACCCACCGACCCGAGGAGCCCCCATGACTCGATCGGCCTGTCTGACCGCCCTGCTCACCAGCATCGTGCTGGCGCTCGGCCTGCTGCCCGCGAGCGGAGCCGCAGCCGCCCCCGTCCCCTCCGCCGCCGAGCCGTTGCCACCGGACACCTTCCTGTCGGCGATGACCGGCGGGAACACCGTCGCGTCGCTGATCTGCGAGGAGGAGCCGCGCACCGACGGCTACCGCCACGTCGATACCCCGGCGATGATCCAGCGGCTGGAACAGCTCAACGTCACCATGTACACCTACGGCGTCTGGGACATGGCCACCGACTGGGAGGACCTGACCGAGGAGTTCGATGCCGGCCGCCCAGGCCGCCGGCATCGACATCATGGTCTACATCGTCCCGCCGTCGGAGTGCTTCCTGCGCCCGGAGCCACACCTCGACGGCCGCTGCTCCCGTCCGTTCGACATGGACTACGTGGCGTGGGCGCGCGCCATCGCCGAGCTGTCCGTCGAGTTCCCGAACGTGAAGTCGTGGGGCATCGACGACTTCCTGTCCGGCCCGGTGAACCAGGCCCTCTTCACCCCCGAGTACCTCGCCGAGGTGCGGGCCGCGCAGGACGCCGTCAACCCGGACCTGAAGTGGTACGTCACGCTGTACCACGGTGAGATCAACCCCGAGAGCATGGAGCGCATCGACGGCGCGCTCGACGGCGTCATCTACCCGTACAACTCCATCGCCAACACCATCGACCCGACGGAGCTGGAGTACCGGCTCGACACCGCGCTCGAGGTGACCCAGCCGGCCGGGCAGGAGCTCGTGCTGCTGGTCTACAACGGCCGGTTCCTCGACGGCATCATCCACCCCGACGAGCGCTACGCCGCGGAGGTCCTCGACCGCGCCGAGCCGTACGTGCGCGACGGCCGCATCACCGGCGTCATCGCCTACGCCGGGCCGATCGACCTGGACAAGCATGCGCCGAGCTGGGACCACTGGGGCCACACCGGGTACGGCAGCCTGAGTCTCAGCGTCAGCAACTTCGTCAGCACTGCCAACGGCGCCTTCGCGTCGGCGTCGCAGGTCGTCGCCGTCGACCCCGCCGCCGGGACCAAGACGCTGAGCTTCCGCCACCACGACCCCGACGAGGGCGGGCTGACCGGCTACCAGTTCAAGCAGGTGCTGGTGAACGGCGAGGTGGTGTGGAACCAGGACATCGTCGGCGATGCCCGCGACACCTGGATCGACGCCACCGTCGACCTCACCGACGCGCTGGCCGGGCTGACGGAGGCGACCGTCACGTTCCGGCTCTACCACCAGACCGGCATCGGGTGGTGGCCGCACGACCTGCGCATCGACGACGTCACCGGCTCCGGCCTGACGGTGGTGAACGGCGGGTTCGAGACTCCGTCGGACTGGACGATGAACCGGAGCGGGCCGAACATGCAGCCCTACATCGACGTCTACCACCCGGACCGCCCGACACGGGTCTTCAACGAGATCTCCGCCGGCTACGCCCGTTACCAGGGCCTCCCGTTCGCGCCGGTCCGCGGCGGCGACTGGCCGAGCCTGCGCACGTCGCCCGAGAACCGCGCGATGTACGGCAACGGCCGGCTGGAGTTCACGGTGCCGGCGAACACCCCGGTGCCGGCCGGGACGTGCGCGTCGGTCTGGCAGCAGGTCGACGTCGAACCCGGCCTGCCGCGCTACGAGATCGACTTCTGGCACGCCGACCCGTACCAGGTGAAGTACGACCAGTACTTCAAGCAGATCCTGATCGACGGCGACGTGCTGTGGGACCGCGACGCCGGCGACTGGTGGCCCTGGTTCTACATGCAGGGCTCGGAGCACCAGGGCGCCATCAACGCGACGGAGTTCGTGCAGGGCAAGGACTCGGTGAAGCTGGAGTTCCGGTTTTTGCACCAAGAACGCCGTCCCGGAGCTCGACATCGAGTACGGCGTCGACGCCGTCCGCACCATCGGCCTCGACCTGGTCAACGGCGGCTTCGAGAGCGACTACGGCTGGACGGTGGAGCCGTCCGGGCCCATCACGGCGGCGGTCGCGGTGCACGGCCCGTGCGAGGCCGCCGACGCGACGGTGCTGCGGGGGAGCGTGGCCGGCCCGGTCACCGTCGACGGCGTCACCTGCCTCGACGACGCGGTGGTGACCGGCCCGGTGAACGTGCGGCCGGGCGGATCGCTGTACGTGTCCGGCGGGACGGTGACCGGCCCGATCCGCTCGTCCGGCGCGGTGTCGGTGGTGATGATGGGCACGCGAGTCACGGGGCCTGTCGACGTCAGCGGCACGACGGGCGAGGTCGACCTCGACCACGCCACGATCACCGGCCCGGTGCGGCTCACCGGCAACGTCACGAACGGCGCCCCGAACCGGCTGGTCGCGTCGACCATCACCGGGCCGCTCACCTGCACCGGCAACGATCCCGCGGTGACCGGCGCCCGCAACGACACCCGCGGCCCCACGCGCGGCGAGTGCCAGGATTTCTAGCAGCAACCATCCCGTCCGCCCTCGGAATGATCACGTTCACCACGGAATCCCGTGCTCCACTAGGCCTGCAGGCCTAGTGGAGCACGGGTAATCCTGGTGGTGGCTCAGCCGTCAGCCCGGGAAGCGCTTGCCGCACACGTCACCACGATTGCCCGCCCCCCAACACGCTTACAGGCGTAGTACGGCACGGGATTTCGTGGTGAACGTGATCATTCCGGGGCGGGGCGGCGGCGGCCGGCCGGGCGCGCGACGCGGGTCTCAGATCACAACGGCCGGTCGCGCCCTGCCTCGAGGAGGGCGTGACCGGCCGTCGTTGCTTCGTGCTGCTTACTTGTCCGAGGTCGGGTCGTCGACCAGTTCGGCGTCGACGACGTCGTCGGACTTGCTGGAGCCGCCGACCGCGGGGGTCGGGTCGACCGGGGCCAGGCCGCCCAGCAGGCTGCGCAGCTGGCTGAGGTGCGCGGTGATGCTGTCGCGCTGCCGGTTGAGCTCGGCGACCTCGCGCTTGGCGGCGGTCAGCGTGGACGTCGCCTCGGACTTGGCCTCGCCGACGGTGTTCTCGGCGTGCGCCTTGGCCTCGGCGACGAGCTGCTCGGCGTTGCGCTTGGCGCCGGCGACCAGGGCCTTGGCCTGCTCGTCGGCCTCGCGGCGGACCTTCTCGGCGCGCTCGTGCGCGGCGGCCGCACGGGCCTCGGCGTCGGCGGCGCGGTTCTCGGCGTCGTGCACCAGCTTCTGCGTCTCGGCGACCGAAGCCTCGTAGCGCTCGTTGATCTCGCGCTCGAGCTCTTCGCGCTTGGAGACGAGGAGCAGCTCGTGCTCGGTGTTCTCCTTCTCGGCCTTCAGCTGCGCCTCGTCGAGGATCGCCTGGGCCTTGGCGCGCATGGACTCGGCCTCGCGCTTGGCGGTGGTGCGCTGGTCGTCGACCTCGCGCTTCGCCGTGGCGCGCATCTCGGTGACCTCGCGCTCGGCGACGGCACGGAGCCGGCTCAGCTCGCGCTCGGCCTGCGCCCGGCGCTCGCTGGTCTCGTGGTCGATGGCCGAGCGGACCTTGGCGGCCTCGCGCTTGGCGGTCTCGACGAGGTTGGACGCCTCGCGGTTGGCGGCCGAGCGGACCTCTTCGGCCTCGATGCGGGCCTCGTCGATGAGCTCGTCGGCGCCGCGCTTGGCGTTGGCCTGGAGCTCACTGACCTCGTTCTCCGCCGCCGTGCGCAGCTCGGTCGCCATGACCTGCGCCTCGGCCCGCGTCTCGCTGGCCTCGGCGTCGGCCTGGGCGATGAGCTCGCTGGCCTGCTCTTCGGCGAGGCGGAGAAGCTGCTCGATCCGGGCACCGAGCCCGGAGTAGGTCGGTCGTTCGACCTCGCGGAGCTCGGTGCTGGCCTCGGCCAGCTCCTGACGGAGCCGGACGACCTGCTTGTCGAGCTCGTTGGCGCGGCCGCGCGTCTGCGCGAGCGTCGCCTCCAGTTGCCGTACGTGCTGCTCGACCTGGATCCGGTCGAAGCCACGCATCGCGATGGTGAACCCGCCCGTCGGCGAGCCGTCGAAGATCGACAGGCCGTCCGCGCCCATCTCCCTGACCGCTACTTCCCTTACCTCGCTCATGTTCTCCCTCATCGGGGGTGCCACCCCGGTGGGGCAGGCACGCGTCACTTTGTCAGTCGAAATCCGTCGAGGTGCTTGCCCGGGTCTTCCCCGTCACGGACGCCGAGCCCCTCGAATAGCAACGCAGATTACTCCGAAACTGCGCTGTTGCCGATGGCGGTGGACGTCCGCACACCGCGGGCTGTGGCTCGAAGGGGTTCGGTCTGACGAGTCGGGTTTCGGCATCCCTCCGGAGGTCGACCTCTGGCCTCCAAGGTGCACACGTTAGTTGTCCAAATGCGAACTCACCACCGGTTGGGACAGATCCGCCGAATTCTCGTCCCGATGCCTCCGCAACGTAATGTTCCGGACATGGGTCTGTTCACCACGATCGACCACGTCGGGGTGGCGGTCGCCGACCTCGACACCGCCGTGGCCTGGTACGCCGAGCACTTCGGCATGCAGCTGGAACACCAGGAGACCAACGAGGAGCAGGGCGTCCGCGAGGCCATGCTCCGGGTGTCCGACGGCGACGACGGCCCCCGCCTGCAGCTGCTCGCGCCGCTGCGTCCGGACTCCGCCATCGCGGCGTTCCTCGACTCCCGCGGGCCCGGCATCCAGCAGCTGGCCTACCGCGTCGACGACGTCGAGGCGGCCGCCGCCACGCTGCGCGCCCAGGGACTGCGGGTGCTCTACGACACCGCCCGCCGCGGCACCGCGGGCTCGCTGGTGAACTTCGTCCACCCCAAGGACGCCGGCGGCGTGCTGGTCGAGCTGGTGCAGCCCGCCGATCAGGCCGCCGCCCATTGACCGCACGGCGTTACCGTTGGCTTGGAACCGTCAGAGAGGACGCACGCACATGGCCGTCATCGCCGGTGGGGCACGTACCCCGATCGGGAAGCTGCTCGGTTCGCTGGCCGGCTTCTCCGGCACCGACCTCGGCGGGTTCGCCATCAAGGCCGCGCTCGAGCGCTCCGGCGTCGCGCCCGGCCAGGTCGACTACGTCATCATGGGCCAGGTGCTGCAGGCCGGCGCCGGGCAGATCTCCGCGCGGCAGGCCGCCGTCAACGCCGGCATCCCCATGACGGTCCCCGCGCTCACCATCAACAAGGTGTGCCTGTCCGGCCTCGACGCCATCGCGCTCGCGGCCCAGCTCATCCGCGCGGGCGAGTTCGAGATCGTCGTCGCGGGCGGCATGGAGTCCATGACCAACGCGCCGCACCTGCTGCCCAAGTCGCGGCAGGGCTTCAAGTTCGGCGACGTCACCATGCTCGACCACATGTCCTACGACGGCCTGTACGACGTCTTCACCGACCAGGCCATGGGGGCGTTGACGGAGTCGGCCAACCGCGAGCTGACCCGCGAGGAGCAGGACGAGTTCTCCGCCGCCTCGCACCAGCGCGCGGCCGCCGCCTGGAAGAACGGCCTGTTCGCCGACGAGGTCGTTCCCGTCTCCGTGCCGCAGCGCAAGGGAGAAGCGGTCGTCGTGACTCGCGACGAGGGCATCCGCGCCGACACCACCGCCGAGTCGCTGGCCCGGCTGAAGCCGAGCTTCCGCCCCGACGGCACCATCACCGCCGGCTCGGCGTCGCAGCTGTCCGACGGCGCCGCCGCGGTCGTCGTCATGAGCGAGGCGAAGGCGGCCGAGCTCGGCGTCACGCCCATCGCCCGGATCGGTGCGCACGGCGTCGTCGCCGGCCCCGACTCCACGCTGCAGAGCCAGCCGGCCCGCGCCATCCAGGCCGCCTGCGCCAAGGAGGGCATCGACCCCGGCGACCTCGACCTCGTCGAGATCAACGAGGCGTTCGCCGCCGTCGGCATCGCCAGCACGCGCGAGCTCGGCCTCGACCCCGCGAAGGTCAACGTCAACGGCGGCGCCATCGCCCTGGGCCACCCCATCGGCATGTCCGGCGCGCGGCTCGTCCTGCACCTGGCGCTCGAGCTCGGCCGCCGCGGCGGCGGGGTCGGCGCGGCCGCGCTGTGCGGGGGCGGCGGCCAGGGCGACGCGCTGGTCCTGCGAGTGCCGTGACCGATCTCGTCGAGCGGGCGGTGGGCGGCGATCCGCGTGCCGTCGCCCGGCTGGTCTCGCTGGTCGAGAACGGCTCGCCGGAGCTGCGCGACATCACGGCGCGGCTGGTCACGCACGCCGGGTCGGCGGCCGTCGTCGGCATCACCGGCGCGCCCGGCGTCGGCAAGTCCACCGTCACGTCGGCGCTCGTCGGCGCCTACCGCGCGCAGGACCTGAAGGTCGGCGTGCTGGCCGTCGACCCGTCGTCGCCGTTCACCGGCGGCGCGCTGCTGGGCGACCGCGTGCGCATGCAGGACCACGCCACCGACCGCGGCGTGTTCATCCGGTCCATGGCCACCCGCGGGCACCTCGGCGGGCTCGCCTGGGCCACGCCGCAGGCGGTCCGCGTCCTCGACGCCGCCGGCTGCGACGTCGTCCTCGTCGAGACCGTCGGCGTCGGGCAGTCCGAGGTCGACGTCGCCGCGCTCGCCGACACCACCCTGGTGCTGCTGGCGCCGGGCATGGGCGACGGCGTCCAGGCCGCGAAGGCGGGCATCCTCGAGGTCGGCGACGTCTTCGTCGTCAACAAGGCCGACCGCGACGGCGCCGAGCAGGTGGTCCGCGACCTGCGCAGCACCGTCCGGCTGGCCGAGCGGGCGCCCGGCGACTGGCGCCAGCCCATCGTCAGCACCGTCGCGTCGCGGGGCGAGGGCATCGGCGAGCTGGCCGACGCCGTCGCCGCCCACCGCGCGTGGGCCGAGGAGAGCGGCGAGGCGCTGCGCCGCCGGACCCGCCGGGCCCGCGACGAGATCGAGGCGATCGCCGTCACCGACCTGCGCCGCCGGTTCGCCGCCCTGCACGGCGACGAGCGGCTCGACGACCTCGCGCAGAGCGTCCTCGCGGGCGAGCTCGATCCGTACGCCGCAGCGGAGAAGATCGTCGCCGCCGTGTCATGATCCGGCGTGGCGTTGGGGTCCTGGTGCGCGGGTGAGGTACAAAGTCAGGAAGCAGCGCGCGTGGCGGACCTCGTCAGCGCGCCCCGGGTGCGAAAGGATGATGCAGTGAGGAAAGCGCTCATCATCCTGGGAATCGCCTTTCTGGTGTACTTCGTCCTGACGGAGCCCGAAGGCCTGGCCGACCTGCTCAGTGAGCTCGGCGGCGGCATCGCCGACTTCTTCGACGGCGTCATGACGTTCTTCACCGAGTTGTTCTAGTCCCGCCATGTGGACGCCCAAGAGGACGGTCGACGGGCTCACCGACGGGTTCGTCCGCTGGCTCGACCGCGTCGCCGAGGACGGGCTGCTCCGGCTGTTCTGGCGCAACTTCACCTCGTGGTTCGGGCACCGGCTGGTCAAGCGCAAGCTCGTCGCCGGTGAAGAGATCGTCGCCGAGTGCAAGCACAGCGCCATCCTGTACGCGCTGCCCGCACTGGCCGCGCTGGGCGGCATCCTGCTGCTCATCGTCGCGCCGTTCATGGAGGCCCGGACGGCGTGGCTGCCGCTGGCCGCCGCCGCGGGCCTGCTGGGCTGGGCGCTGATCAAGTCGCTGTACGTGGCCCGCGACCGCTTCGTCGTCACCGACTCCCGGGTGTTCCGCGTGTGGGGGCTGTTCTCCCTCAACGAGGCCGAGATGGAGATCGTCCGGCTGCTCGACATCACCGTCGTGCGGCCGTGGTGGCTGCGGCCGTTCCGCTCGGGCCACCTCGTCCTCGAGAACGCCGCCCAGGAGCAGGGCGTGCGCGACATCCACTTCATCCCGCGGCCCAACGACGTCGCCCGGGTCATCCACGCCCTGCGCCGCGAGGCGACCGGCGCGTCCGCCCCCGCGGCCGAGGAGCCCAAGAAGAAGAACCCGCGGCGGCCCGACCATCCGCGCAACCCGGGACCGGTCTCCGCCAGGCGGCGGCAGGGCGTCTACTAGGGTCCATCCTTATGGCGGAGCCACTGGACCTGGACTTCGACCCGATCGACCGCGCCGCGTCGATCTGGCGGGAGCGGTTCGGCCCGTCCGACGCCATGGCCGCGGCCACGTCGATCATGCGGGTGCAGCAGTTGCTCATCGGCGAGTTCGACCGCATCTGCCGCCCGTACGGCCTCACCTTCGCCCGCTACGAGGCGCTCGTGCTGCTCAGCTTCAGCCGCACCGGCGCGCTGCCCATGGCGAAGATCGGCGAGCGGCTCATGGTGCACCCCACCAGCGTCACCAACACCATCCAGCGGCTCGAGGGCGCCGGCTTCGTCACCCGCGAGCCCAACCCGCGCGACGGCCGCGGCACGCTCGCGCGCATCACGCAGTCCGGGCGCGACGCCGTCGGCCGCGTCACCACCGAGCTCATGGAGGCGGAGTTCGGGCTGCGCGCGCTCGGCGGCGACGACCGCAAGCAGGTGTTCGACCTGCTGCGCGGGCTGCGGGTAGCGGCCGGCGACTTCACCGACTGACCGACTTCACCGACTGAGCGCGGTGAACCCGTCGACGTAGTCGTCGGTGGTGACGCCGAACAGGTGCCGTTGTATCACCAGGCCGACCATGACGCCGTACATCGTGCGCGCGACGTGATCCGGGTCGGCGCCAGGCGGGAGGTGGCCGGCCTCGAGCCAGCGTTCGGCGAGCTGGCGCCAGCGGCCGACCAGGCGGTCGGCGATGGTCGTGACGATGCCGCGGATCTCGGTGTCGCGGACCGCCTCGGCCCACACGTGCAGCGCGATCTTCGTCCTGTCGATCTCGTCGCCCGACGTCACCTCGGTGAGGTGGACCAGCGTGCGGCGCAGCGCCGCGGCCGGCGGCGGGACGGGGTCGGTGGCGAGCATCTCGAGGAACACGTCGTCGGCGATGCCCGCGATGCCCTCGGCCGTGGTGCGGACCAGATCGGCCTTGCTGGGGAAGTAGCGGTAGACCGCCCCGGCCGACAGCCCCGACTCCGCGAAGACGTCCTGCATGGACGTGGCGTGGAAGCCTTGCCGGGCGAAGCAGCGCCAGGCGGCCTCGAGGATCTGCTGCCGGCGGGCGGCGAGGTGTGCTTCGGAGACACGGGGCATGGATCACATCATAAAACGAACGATCGTTCTTGACACGACGGCGGGCCGGGTGGAGCATGGCGGTATTGAAGAACGATCGTCCGTTTTAGTTTCTGGAGGGAACCATGCGCAGGGTCATCGGCATCGCGCTGGGCCTGTCCGTCGTCCTCGGCGTCCTGGTCACGGCGTTCGTCTGGCCGAGCTCCGAGATTGCGCCCCGCGACGTGCCGATCGCCGTCGCGGGGCCGCCCGAGGCCGTCTCCGCGGTGTCGGAGCGGCTCGACCAGGCCGTGCCGGGCGGCTTCTCCGTGTCCGGCGTGGCCTCGGCCGACGAAGCGCGCTCGGCCATCGCCGACCGCGACGTCTACGGCGCGATCGTGCTGTCGCCGTCGGGTGCTCCGGAGGTGCTGACGGCGTCGGCGGCGGGACCCGTGGTGGCACAGTTGCTGGACGGTGTAGCGGTACAGCTGGCGTCGGGTTCGGGGGATGCCGCCGGCCCGGTCGTCGAGGACGTCGCGCCGCTGCCGTCCGGCGACCCGCGGGGGACGGGCTTCAGCGCCGGCGCGCTGCCGATGGTCATGGGCGGGCTGGCGGTGGGTGCCGCCATGGCGCTCACGGTGACCGGGGTGCGGCGCCGGGTCCTGGGCGCCGGGCTGGCCGCCGTGGGTGGCGCGGCGGTGGCCGTGCTGGTCGTGCAGACCTGGCTCGGGGTGCTGGCCGGGAGCTGGCTCGCCAACGCCGGCGCCTTCGCCCTGACGATCGCCGCCGTGTCGGTCACGGTCGTGGGGCTGCACGCGGTGCTCGGCGAGCGCGGGCTCGGCCTGGGAGCGTTGCTGTTCCTGCTGGTCGGCAACCCGCTGTCCGGGGTCACCTCGGCGCCGGAGCTGCTGCCGTCGGGCTGGGGCGCCTTCGGCCAGTACCTGCCGCCGGGCGCGGGCGGCTCGCTGCTGCGGTCGACCTCCTACTTCGACGGCGCCGCCGCCGGGCAGCCGCTGTTGGTGCTGGGGGCGTGGATCGTGGTGGGGCTGCTGCTGGCGGCCCTGGGGTCGCGCGGGGCCCCCGAGCCCGCGGAAGGTGACGCCGTCGCCGTCGAGCCGGCACCGCTGGCCCCTGCTCGCTGACGACCCCCATGATCATGTCCGCTCGCGGGCGCTGACGCGCCGCGAGCGGACATGATCAACCTCGCTCCGTCACGCCCATGGTCGCGATCGTCCTCGATGACGAAAGTCGTCCTCGCGGAGGGGGGAGCACGGTTTCCGCCATCGAGGACGGCTCGCGCCGTCGATGTGGCGTTGCTGTTGCCGGGGCGACAGCGGACTCACGTCGTTCGCGCAGCGATGCCGCCACGATTCCTGCGAGCGACCGCCGCGAGGACGTTCCCGTCATCGAGGTCGGCTTGGCTCGAGGAGTCTCGGTCGGGTCGCCGCGGCTGACGTTGTGAGGTTGATGCGAGATCGATGTGGCGTTGCTGTTGCCGGGGCGACAGCGGACTCACGTCGTTCGCGCAGCGATGCCGCATAGAGGCGCCGCGAGCGGACATGATCAACTGGTTCGGCCTAGCGGCGGACCCAGGAGTCGGGGCGTTTCTGCAGCTCGTCGACGTGCTGGGGGAGGTGGTCGGCGATGACGTCGGCGACCGTCGTGTGCTCGAGAACCTCGCGCAGGCTGGCCCGGACCGCGACCCAGACCCGGGTCAGCGGCTGCGCCGGCCCCGGGTAGATGGTGTCCTCGGGTGGCATGCCGCGCACGGCGGCCAGCGGGCCTTCCGTGGCGCGGACGATGTCGGCGAGGGTGATCTCGTTGGCGGGCTTGGTGAGGCGATAGCCGCCGGTGGCCCCGCGCTGGGCGTCGAGGATGCCGGCGCGGCGGAGGTCGCCGAGGATGGTCTCGAGGAACTTTCCGGGGATGTCCTGTGCGTCGGCCAGCTGCTGCCGGGTGGCCGACGCCGGCTGCAGCGAGGCGAGCTGGACCACCGCCCGGACGGCGTAGTCGGCGCGCGCTGTGATGTGCACGAGCCCGATCATCCCATTGCGAGTACGATGGAGCCAGTTAATAGGACGTCCAACTAATATGGAGACCCCATCATGGATGCCCGTTCTATGCGTGCCAGAGCATTGCGCAAGCCCGAGGTTGACGAAATTGCTGCCGGCCGCCGGCGCTGGCGGGAACGTCTCGACGCCGCGGTCGCCGCCGGCAAGGTGCGCGACGCCGACTTCACCACGCTGTCCGGCACCGAGGTCGACCCCGTCTACGGGCCGCCCGAGGGTGCCGACGACCCCAGGTTCGAGCGCATCGGCTGGCCGGGCGAGTACCCGTTCACCCGCGGGCTCTACTCCACCGGCTACCGCGGCCGGGCGTGGACCATCCGCCAGTTCGCCGGGTTCGGCAACGCGAAGCAGACCAACGAGCGCTACCAGATGATCCTGCGCTCCGGCGGCGGCGGGCTGTCGGTGGCGTTCGACATGCCGACGCTCATGGGCCGCGACTCCGACGACGCGCGCAGCCTCGGCGAGGTGGGCCACTGCGGCGTCGCCATCGACTCCGCGGCCGACATGGACGTGCTGTTCGACGGCATCCCGCTCGGCGACGTCACCACGTCCATGACCATCAGCGGCCCGGCCGTCCCGATCTTCTGCATGTACGTCGTCGCCGCGGAACGGCAGGGTGTCGCCGTCGGCGATCTCAACGGGACGCTGCAGACCGACATCTTCAAGGAGTACATCGCGCAGAAGGAGTGGCTGTTCGAGCCCGAGCCGCACCTGCGCCTCATCGGCGACGTCATGGAGTACTGCGCGTCGTCGGTGCCGGACTACAAGCCGCTGTCGGTGTCGGGCTACCACATCCGCGAGGCCGGCTCGACGGCGGCGCAGGAGCTCGCGTTCACGCTCGCCGACGGGTTCGGCTACGTCGAGCTCGGCCTGTCGCGGGGGTTGGATGTCGACGTGTTCGCGCCCGGGCTCTCGTTCTTCTTCGACGCCCATGTCGACTTCTTCGAAGAGATCGCCAAGTTCCGCGCCGCGCGCCGTATCTGGGCCCGCTGGATGCGCGACGTGTACGGGGCTCGTACCGAGAAGGCGCAGTGGCTGCGGTTCCACACCCAGACCGCCGGCGTCTCGCTCACCGGCCAGCAGCCCTACAACAACGTGGTCCGGACGGCGGTCGAGGCGCTCGCCGCCGTGCTGGGCGGGACGAACTCGCTGCACACCAACGCCTTGGACGAGGTCCTGGCGCTGCCGACGGAGTCCGCCGCCGAGATCGCGCTGCGCACCCAGCAGGTGCTCATGGAAGAGACCGGCGTCACCAACGTCGCCGACCCCCTCGGCGGCTCCTGGTACGTCGAGGCGCTCACCGACCGGCTCGAGGCCGAGGCAGAGGAGATCTTCTCCCGCATCCGCTCCATGGGCGCCGACGACGTGCGCTGGCAGCAGACCTACGGGCCGATGACCGCCGGCATCCTGCACGGCATCGACAACGGCTGGTTCACCGGTGAGATCGCAGAATCGGCGTTCCAGCACCAGCAGCGGGTCGAGAAGGGCGACAAGCGCGTCGTCGGCGTCAACGTCCACACCGGCAGCGTCACCGGCGAGCTCGACATCCTCCGGGTGTCGCACGAGGTCGAGGACGAGCAACGCTCGGTGCTGGCTCGTCGTCGTGCCGCACGTGACGACGCGGCTGTTCGTTCCGCGCTGGCTGCGATGGTCGCGGTGGCGCGGACGTCGGAGAACCTCGTCCCGTCCATGCTCGACGCCGTCCGCGCCGAGGCCACGCTCGGCGAGATCTGCGACGCCCTGCGGGCCGAGTGGGGCGTGTACTCCGAGCCCGCCCGCTTCTGAGGTTGCGCTGGGTCCCCCCGTCCCCCTGCTGGCCAAGAACCCGGCAGCTATCAGGGGGACGGGGGGAGTCTGGCGACGGGTGGGTGGCTCGTTGCTGGCTGCGGCTGGTCGTCTTCACTAGCGCCGGCCGACTTCACTACCGAAAACCGTCTTCTGAGCTCCGGCTGGGGCGCAGAAGACGGTTCTGGCTAGAGCGTGTCTCCTATATGCGCGCCCATGTGATGCAGGCGGACAGCACGACGGCGGCGCGGTAGGTGATCGCGAGCTTGTCGTAGCGGGTGGCCAGTCCTCGCCATTGCTTGATCAGAGCGAAGGAGCGTTCGACGACGTTGCGCTGCTTGTAGGTCTGCTCGTCCAGGGCCGGAGGTCGCCCGCCGGCCGAGCCCTTGCGTTTGCGGGCGGCGATCTCGTTCTTCTTCTGCGGGATCACGGCCTTGATGTGCCGGGCTGCGAGCATCTGGCGGTTGACGCCGGAGGTGTAGGCGCGGTCGGCGATCACCGCGTCCGGGGTGGTGCGGGCCCGGCCCGGCCCCAGGCGAGGGACGCGGATGTCGGCCAGCACCTCGGTAAGCATCACGCCATCGTTGCGCTGCCCGCCGGTGATGACCGCGGCCAGCGGGCGGCCGTGTCCATCCACCGCAAAGTGGATCTTGCTGGTCAGTCCGCCACGCGACTTGCCGATACCGTGACCTGCAGGTTCACGTTCCCCGCCGATCGGGCTAGGAACGAACCCGTCAGGCTGACTCGTGTGATTCGCCCGCGCCCCCCGTGTCCCGCTCCGGGCGCGTGGTGTTCGTGGCGTGCTGGTGGGCACGGTTGATCGTGGCGTCCACCGACACCGTCCAATCGATCTGACCAGCGGCGTCCGCCTGGGCAAGCAGCCCGGCCAGCACCTTGTCCCAGGTCCCATCCTCGGCGTATCGGCGGTGCCGCTTCCAGACCGTCTTCCACGGCCCGAATGGCTCTCGGGGCAGGTCCCGCCACGGGATCCCGGTCCGGTACCGGTAGACGATCCCCTCCACCACCCGCCGGTTATCCCAGAACGGGTGGCCCCGCCGCCCCGCGTTCGACGGCAGCAACGGCTCGATCTGCTCCCACTGAGCATCGGTCAACGACTCAAACCGAGACGAACTCACACTGCGATCATGCAGCGCGACTCATCACAGATATGGGAGACACACCCTAGTGAAGTCGGCTCTGCGTAGTGAAGTCGGGCCCTGGCCCGGCGGTAGTCCGCGATGTGGGATTTCCGGGCGTTTCCCGGGCCGCCCACCAGGATCACCCGAGCATCACGAGGTCTGCAGGCCTGGTGTGGCAGGGGTTTGGGTGGTGAACGTGATCATCTCGGACCCGGGCGGAACCGCGGGCACCGCTGGACTGCCCGCCACCGATCTGTCACCATGCGGGCACCAGCGCTCCGCCGTCCGGGGAGGCCGGATGCTCGTTCCGATGCTGCTCGCGGCCATGATCGCCGTCCTGCTCGCGCACGGGTTCCTGTTACGACGGCGGGCCCGCCGCGACGATCCCGCCCACCCGGCAACAGCCGCATCATCGGTCCAACCGGCCCGAGCGCACGCCGTCGACGCGCGGCATTGGAACAGTGCGTACTGGGACTGAGCGACCCGTGTGGCAGCGGCGCGCATGATCGGGGGAGGATAGGGCCATGAGCTCGCAGAGTTTCAGCCGCCCCGGCGCCGTCGACCTGTCCGCCCTGAACGGGGGCGCCCAGCCGCAGCGGTCCGCGCCGGGTTCCGCAGGCGGTGGCTTCGTCATCGACGTCACCGAGGAGACGTTCCAGTCCGAGGTGCTCACCCGGTCCATGTCGGTGCCCGTGGTCATCGACTTCTGGGCCACGTGGTGTGAACCCTGCAAGACACTGTCGCCCATTCTCGAGCGCCTGGCCGCCCAGTACGAGGGCCGGTTCCTGCTCGCGAAGATCGACGTCGACGCCAACCAGGCCATCGCGCAGGCCGCGCAGGTGCAGAGCATCCCGACGGTCGTCGCGGTGCTGCGCGGGCAGCTGGTGCCGCTGTTCCAGGGTGCCATTCCCGAGGCGCAGGCGCAGCAGGTCATCGAGCAGCTGCTGCAGATGGCGGTCGCCAACGGCGTCGCCGGCCGGGCCGACCCCGTCCCGGGGGCGGGCGGCGAGGTGGAGGCCGACGGCGAGGTCGAGGACGAGCCCATCGACCCGCGGTTCGAGGCCGCCTATGACGCCATCAACGCCGGCGACTTCGACAAGGCGGCCGAGGCCTACCGGACGGTGCTCGCCGAGTCGCCGGCCGACGCCGAGGCGAAGGCCGGGCTGGCCCAGGTCGAGCTGCTGCGCCGCACTGCGGGCGCCGACGCCGGTGCCGCCATCGCGGCCGCCGACGCCGACCCCGCCGACGTCGACGCGCAGCTGCTGGCGGCCGACATCGAGGTGGTGTCGGGCCGGGTCGACCAGGCGTTCGACCGGCTCATCGGCACCATCCGGCGCGTCTTCGGCGACGACCGCGAGCGGCTGCGGGCGCGCGTGGTCGAGCTGTTCGACATCGTCGGCGGCACCGACCCGCGGGTCGTGAAGGCGCGGTCGGCGCTCGCCAGCGCGCTGTTCTGAGCCGACGCTAGGACGACGGCGGCAGCTCGAGCGGGCCGGCGAACACGTCGCCGAGCCCGCGGCCGCCGCCGAAGGTCAGCCCCGTGACCAGCAGGCCGCTGCCGCCGTCGCCGCCGAGGTAGAGGTTCGACTCGTCCCACTCGTCGGCGCCGTCGCGTTCCGGCGTGCCGTACTGCGCGCGCGTGCGCACCTGGCCGCGGCTGCCGAGCGTGCTCACGACGACGTCCACGCCGCCGGCGGCCACGCCCACGCGGCCGTCGGTGTGCCCGGCGACGGTGATCGCCCCGGCCGCGTCGACGTGCACGGCGGCGGCCCGGTCGTCGCCGTCGGTGCCGTCCTGGGTGATCCAGCGGGCCCGGCCCGACGACGTCACCGCGACGGCCAGCTGGTCGTTGCCGCCCGCGCTCGCCGCGCCCAGCAGGCCGCCGGTGTGCCCGACGGCGACCACGCCCTGCGTCGGCAGCGGTGCCAGCGCGGTGAACTGGTCGGACTCCGTGGTGCCGAACTGGCTCAGCCAGTCCTGCTTCCCGTCGGCCGAGAACCGGGCCACCCACGCGTCCAGGCCGCCGTTCGCCGTCGCGCCCGGCATGGCCTGTGAGGTCACGCCGGCGACGTACACCCGCCGGTCCGCGCCGACGGTGACGGCGAGCGCCTTGTCCTCGCCCGGGCCGCCGAGCTGCCGGGTCCACAGCAGCGCGCCGTCGGCGGAGAACCGGGCCAGCAGCGCGTCCTTGTCGCCGGCGTTCGCAGTGCCGCCGACGCTGCCGCTGGTGTACCCGGCGACGTAGAGCCCGCCATCGGCCGCCGGGACGCTCGCGTAGGCGCGGTCGGCCGCTGCCGGGTCGCCGAACTGCGTCACCCACTCGACGGCGCCTGCGGCCGAGACCTCGGCGGCGAAAGCGTCGTCGCGGCTGTTGTCCGGGTGCCGTCCGTCCAGGTCACCTCGGGTGTACCCGGCGGTGAGCACGCCGCTGCCGGCCGCCGCGTGGACGCCGTAGACGCGGTCGGCCGCCGGCGTGGCGAGCCGCAGCGTCCACCCGCCGTCAGAGCTGAGCACCGCGTCGGCGCCCTCGTTGACGGCGGTGACCGTCTGCCCGTCCGGGGTGACGGCGATGCCGCCGGCGCGATCGTCAGCGGCCGTGCCCACGACCGATCCCGGCAGGGGCAGCGGGTCGGAGGTGCGCAGATGGCCGGCGAGGTCGGCCAGCCCTTCGCGGAAGCCGGCGCGCCAGACGTCCCAGTCGTGCCCGCCGTCCATGATCCGCAGCTCGGCCGTGACGCCGTCGACCCGCCGCGCGGCGTTGTAGAGCCGGGCCGACTCGAAGTCGATGTCGTGCTGGGCGTCCTCGGGGGCGGGGTTCGCCCACTCGTCGTCGCCGACCGCCACGAACAGGTGCGTCGGCAGTTCCGGGTCGGCGTCGGCCAGCAGCGCCGGATAGTTGAGCGACGTGTAGACGGCATCGTCGAACAGCGCGTCGCCGACGCCGAACGCGCCGAACTCGCGCGCCGACGAGTCCGACGGCGGCAGCGGCACGTAGACCGCCGGTGACAGCACCAGGCCGGCGGCGAACAGGTCCTGGCGGGCGAGCGCGTAGCGCAGTGCGCCGTAGCCGCCCATCGAGTAACCGCCGACGGCGCGCGCGTCGCGGTCGTCGACGGTGCGGTAGGTGGCGTCGACGTGCGCGACGAGGTCCTGCGTCAGCGCGGTCTCGACGGCGGCCCCGCCGGTGTGCCGGGAGTCGACGTACCAGTTGCCGCGCTCGCTCCACGGCGCGTCCGGCATGACCACGACGAGCGGCGGGACGGCGCCGTCGGCGATGAGCTCGTCGAGGTCCGTGCTCACCTGCTGCCAGGCGGCCATGGTGTCGCCGCGGCCGTGCAGCAGGTAGAGCGTCGCGTACTCGTCGTCGCCCGCGTCGTAGCCGGCCGGCAGGTAGGCGGCGTAGTCGACGGGGGCGCCGGCGGCTCCGGCCGGGGCGGTTCCGGTGACGACGGTGCCACGTGCGGGTTCCGCGGCGGTGGCAGACCGATCCGCCGCGGGCTCGTCGGAAATGGCGACGTGTGCCGCCGCGAGCAGCAACGATGCGGCCGCCAGCGCGGTCGCCCGGGTCCGTGCCGACATGCGTCGCTCCTTTGCGCCGTGCGAGTCATGGGGTTGGTGGAAACGTTTCCGAGTCGGCCCGCATGCTGCCGCCGTCGTCGAACAGGGAAGTCGGCGCAACTCCAGCACGCCCGTGACCGAACCGTCAAGACCCGGGTCGGACGGCGCCGGGTCACGGGTTCGTCACGCCGACTTGACGCGAACCCGTCGGGCGCGGTTCGATGGCTGACACATCCCGGAAACGTTTCCCGCCTCGCCGCGCAGGACAGGTCGGAAACGATTCCAGGTCAGCCGTCCAAGGAGGTGCGACACGATGACGCAGCGTCGCCGGCCGACGATCCACGAGGTCGCCAGGGTCGCCGGGGTCTCGATCTCCTCAGTGTCGCGCGCCCTCAACGGCAACACGTCCAACGCCGACATGCTCGCCCGGGTCAACGCGGCTGTGCAGCAGGTCGGCTACGTGCCGAGCGTCGTCGCGCAGTCGCTGAAGACGCAGCACACCGGGCAGGTCGCGTTCGCCATGGAGGACATCGGCAACGCCGCCTACCTCGAGATGGTGCGCCGCATCCAGCCGACGCTGCGCGACGAGGGCTATCGGCTGCTGCTGCACTCCACCGGCGCCGACGTCGAGGACGAGCTGGGCGTGCTGGCCAGCCTCAGCCAGAACTACGTCGACGGCCTCATCCTCTGCCCGCTGCGGGTCACCGACCGTCACGTCGAGGCGCTGCGGCGGGCCGCGGTCCCCGTCGTCGTCATCGGCCTGCTGCCCGACGACGTCCCCGTCGACAACGTCCGGGCCGACTCCCGGGTCGGCGCGCGGCTGGCGGTCGAGCACCTGGCCGAGGCCGGCGCCCGGCGCATCGCGTTCATCGACGGCCCGCTCGACACCGTCCCCGGCCGGGCCCGCTACGACGGCTTCCGGGCGGGCCTGGAAGCGGCCGGCCTTCACGGCGACGACGCGCTCGTCCGGTTCACCGACTTCCAGTTCGAGGCCGGCCGCCGGACGGCGCTCGAGCTGCTGACCGAGCACCCCGACGTCGACGCCGTGCTGGGCGCCAACGACCTCATCGCCATGGGCGTCCTGCACGCGCTGCGCGAGCTCGGCCGCGACGTCCCCGGCGACGTCCGCGTGGTCGGCATGGACGACACCCCGCTCGCCGCCACCAGCTTCCCGGCGCTGTCCAGCGTGTCGCTCGGCTCGGCCGACCGCGGCCGCCTCGCCGCCGAGCTGCTGCTGCGCCGGCTCGACGGCGACGACGCGCCGCCGGAGCGGGTCACCGTCCCGCCGTCGCTGACCGTCCGGGAGAGCAGCCGATGAGCGCCACCGCCACCGATCAGCGGCCCGACCCCGCGGACACCGCAGCGCAGCCCCGTCGCGCCAAGAACACCCGGCGGAGCTTCCTCGGCCTGGACCGCGACGGCCTGATCCTCGCCGTCCCGGCGCTGATCCCGGTCGTCGTCTTCAGCGTCTACCCGCTGCTGCGCGGCATCTACCTCGGCTTCACCGACGCCCAGGCCGGCGCGAACGCGCAGACCAGCTTCACCGGCCTGGAGAACTACCGGAACCTGCTCGACGACTCCTACTTCTGGGAGTCCTTCCGCATCGGGCTCATCTGGGCCTTCGCGGTGACGATCCTGCAGTTCTTCGCCAGCCTCGGGCTCGCGCTGCTGCTCAACCAGAAGCTGCGGCTGCGCTGGCTGGCCCGCACGCTGGCGCTGGTGCCGTGGGCGATGCCGCCCGTGGTCATCGGCATCATGTGGCGGCTGGTCTACCACCCGAACGCCGGCATCCTCAACGACGTCCTTCTGGACCTGCGCATCATCGACGAGAACGTCGACTGGCTGTCGTCGTTCTCGCTGGCGCTGCCGGCGGTCATCCTGGTCGGCGTCTGGGCCGGCATGCCGCAGACGACGGTGGTGCTGCTGGCCGGACTGCAGAGCGTGCCGAAGGAGCTGCACGAGGCCGCGGCCATGGACGGCGCGAGCGTCTGGCAGCGCTTCCGCAACGTCACCTGGCCGGCCATCAAGCCCGTCGTCGTCGCGATGACGACGCTCGACTTCATCTGGAACTTCAACTCCTTCAGCCTGGTCTACGTCCTGACCCAGGGCGGGCCGGGCGGCGAGACGCGGCTGCCGCTGCTGTTCGCCTACGAGGAGGCGTTCCGCTACGGCAACTACGGCTATGCGGCGGCGCTGGGCAACGCGATGGTCGTGGTGATCGCGGTGTTCGTCGTCTTCTATCTGCGCCAGCGGGTCAGGGAGGCGAACGCCCGATGAACCGCTCGACGCCCGTCGCGACGACGCTGAAGTACCTCGCCCTGGCCGGCTACCTGGTCTTCCTGGCGTTCCCGCTGTTCTGGCTGATCTCGACGGCGCTGAAGACGCCGCAGGAGATCGCGCTGATCGAGCCGACCTGGATCCCGAATAACATCACGTTCGACAACTTCCGGGCCGCGTTCGACGAGCAGCCGATCGTCCGGTCGATCCTCAACACCCTGCTGGTCGCCGGGGTGTCGTGCCTGGTGACGGTGGTGCTGTCGATCCCGGCCGCCTACGTCATGGCGCGCTACCGGTCGGTGCTGAGCCGGATGACGCTGGTGTGGGTGCTGCTCAGCCAGATCTTCCCGTTCATCCTGGTGATCATCCCGCTGTTCCTGCTGCTGCGCGACCTCGGCCTGTACGACACCTACATCGGGCTGATCGCCGTCTACGTCGTCTGGAGCATGCCGTTCGCGCTCTGGATGCTGCGCAGCTACGTCGAGACGATCCCGATCGAGCTCGAAGAGGCCGCGTCCATGGACGGCGCGTCGAAGGTGCGCACGCTGGCGAGCGTCATCGCGCCGCTGCTGGCGCCCGGCGTCGTCGCGGCCGGGCTCTTCGCCTTCGTCTCGGCCTGGAACGAGTTCCTGTTCGCACTCGTGCTGATCCGCGACCCCGAGCTGCAGACGCTCTCGCTGACGCTGGTGAAGTTCATCGGCGCCGAGGGCGTGGCCCGGCTCGGCCCGCTGGCGGCGGCGTCGCTCGTCGCCACCATTCCCAGCCTGATCTTCTTCGCCTTCATGCAGCGCCGGCTCACCGGCGGGCTGCTCGGCGGAGCCGTCAAGTCCTGACCCAGGACCTCGAAGAGGAGGACACCCCATGCGTTCGATTCGATTCGTCGCCCTCGCGGCCGTCACGGGCCTGGTGCTCGCGGCCTGCGGCGGAGGTGACGACGAGACCGGCTCCGGCGACGACGGCGGCAGCGGCGGCGAGCCCGTCGAGCTGAGCTTCCAGACGCTGGCCTGGCAGACCGCGAGCGTCGAGGCCAACGAGGCCATCGTCGCGGCCTGGAACGAGGCCAACCCGGACATCCAGGTCGAGCTGATCCAGGGCGACTGGAACAACGTGCACGACCAGCTGATGACGTCGTTCGAGGGCGGCACCGCGCCGGACGTGTTCCACTACGAGTCCACCGTGCTCCAGGACTTCGGCGACCGCGGCAACGTCCTCGACCTCGCGGAGTACCTGTCCGACGAGATCCGCGACGACATCCGCGCGGGCGCCTGGGACACCGCGACGTTCGACGAGGCGGTCTACGGTGTCCCGTTCCTGCAGGAGTCGCAGGTCGTGTTCGCCAACCGCAAGCTGCTCGAGGCGGCCGGCGTCACGCTGCCGACCGTCGACGACCCGTGGACCTGGGACGAGTTCGCCGACGTCTCCGCGCAGCTCACCACGGACGGCCAGTTCGGCGCCGTCGTCCCGCTGAACGCGCCGGCCAACCGCATCCTCAACCTGGCCCGCAACTTCGGCGGCGACTACTTCACCGACCTGACCGGCGAGGTGCAGGCGGTCTTCGACGAGGCCGACCAGGAGGTGCCGCGGCGCATCCACGAGATGCTCTACACCGACAACTCCGCCTCGCCCGACGGCATCGGCATGTCGTCGGCCGACGCGCTGCCCGGCTTCTTCGCCGGCCAGTACGCGATGCTGCCCGGCGCGATCTGGCTGCGGCAGCAGATCATCGAGCAGGCGCCCGACGGGTTCGACTGGGTGACGCTGCCGGCGCTCGAGGGCGAGAGCAGCGCGCAGGGCGCCGTCAGCCAGACCCTCTCCGTCTCGGCCGAGACCGAGCACCCGGAGGAGGCCGTGCAGTTCATCGAGTACTTCCTCAACGCCGAGAACCAGGTCCAGCTCGCCGCCGGCGACTGGCTGCTGCCGACCAGCCAGGAGGCCGCCCAGAGCCCGGAGCTCAACGACCCCGCCACCGGCTGGGACGTGGCGACCGCGACCGCCGAGAACCTGGAGATGGCGCCGTTCCAGCAGGTCAAGGGGTTCGAGGAATGGAAGTCGCGGATCGCCAACCCGGCGTTCCAGGAGTACTTCAGTGACCAGATCTCGCTGGAGGACCTCGGCGCCAAGCTGGTCGACGAGGGCAACGCGGTCCTCGAGCGCTACCAGCGCTGATGAGGGACCGCGCGAGGGGGTGCCTGGTCGGGCTCGCCATCGGCGACGCCATGGGCGCCCCCGCGGAGAACCTGACGGCCGAGGAGATCCACGCACGGTGGGGCCCGGTGACGGGGTTCCTCACCGACCGGCCGTCGGGTACGGACGACACCGAGTACGCGGCGTTCAGCGCGCTGCTGCTGCTCGAGCACGGGGCCGCGCTGACCAGCGAGGACGTCGCCGACGCGTGGGTCACGCACCTGGCCGGCCGTGACGGCGGGTTCCCTGGCGCGGGGTTCAGCGAGCTGGGCACCATCGAGAACCTGCGGGCGGGGCTGCGGCCACCGGCCAGCGGCCGGCACCTGCACTCGTGGAGCGACGGCCTGGCCATGCGGTCCGCGGTGCACGGGGTGTACGCGGCCGGCGACCCGGCGCTGGCCGGTCGACTGGCCGCCGTCGACGGCGCCGTCAGCCACTCCGGCGAGGGTGTGTACGCCGGGGTCGCGGTGGCTGCGGCTGTCGCCGTCGCGATGACCGGTCCCGCGTCGGCGGGCGAGGTGGCGGCGGCCGCGCTGGACGCCGTCCCCGAGGACTCGTGGACGGCGCGGTCGCTGCGTGCGGGGATGGATCATGCCGGGGACGTGCCCGCGCTGCTCGACGCCGTCGTGGTCCGGTCGTATCCGTGGACGGATCTCGCGCCCGAGGCGGTGGCGCTGGCGTTCGGCGCTTTCCTGGCCGCGTCCGGTGGGTTTGCCGCCGCGGTGACGGGCGCAGTTTCCATGGGCCGCGACGCCGACACGACGGCGGCCATTGCCGGCGCGCTGGCGGGGGCTTACGGCGGCCTGGACGCGGTGCCGGCGGAGTGGCGGTCGCAGATCGGGCCGGTGACCGGCCGCTGCCTGGGCGAGGTGGTGGCCGGGCTGCGCCCGCTCGACCTCGCCGACCGGCTGGCCGACCACCTGGAGGACGTGTCATGAGGGAACGGCAGGACTGGCCGGGAGCTGCCCGCCGCCGCGGCACCGGCACCGAGTTGATCATGGAGAAGGTCGGGTCGAACCGCGATCGGGGGCCGACTTTCTCCATGATCAATATGGGAGCGGTCGTCGTCGTGGTGGCGCCGCGACTCGGGGTGGGCACCGACAGCGCCGGAAAGGCGGGCCGGGCCCGCGCGGCGGTGCGGCTCGGAACGGAAGCCGCGGTAGTCCGGCGGAAGGCGGGCTCGTGAGCGACCGGAACGACCGCATCGCCGGAGCGCTGCTCGGGCTGGCCATCGGCGACGCCGCGGGCTGGCCCGCGGCGCGGCACCGCTCGCTGCTGCTGCCGCCGTGGACCCGCCGCCTGTACCGCGAGCTGGACGCGTTCGCCGAGACCGAGCAGGTGACGACGCTGCCGGTGCCGTTCGCGCTCAACCAGCCGACGGCGCCGCTGCGGCTGGGCCCCGGCGACGACGCCGAGTGGGCGGCCTGGACGCTGCGCCGGCTCGGCGACGGTGACGGCCCGCTGACCCGCACCGGCGTGCACGCCTGGTGGCGGTCCGCCGTCGTGGACGGGACGCTGCCGCGCGGGCGCATCAGCGTCGCCACCGCGGCCGACGCGCTGCGCCGCGACGTCGAGCCGCCGGTCACCGGGCACGACAACCCGCACCACTTCGACGACGCCGCGGCGGTCCGGGCGGTCGCGATCGGCCTCGTCGCGGCCGACCCCGCCCAGGCGGCCCGAGCGGCCGGCTGGGACGCCGAGGTCACGAACGACGGCGACGGGCTCGCGGCCGCGCGGGCGGTCGCCGGGACGATCGCCCGACTGGTCCGCGGTGAGCCGCTCGCCGACGCCTGGGCGGCGGCCGCTGCTGACGACGTGCCGGCGGACGGGCTACTCGCGACGACGGTGTCGCGGGCACTCGCACTGACCTTGGAGGCGGAGACCGCGGCCGACGCCGTCGCCGTCCTCGACGACATCGTCGACCACGTCTACAGCTACGGCGTCGCCGCGGCCCAGACGGTCGCCGTCGCCGTCGCGCTGGCGCACGCCGCCGAGCGGGGCGGGGAGCGGCCGATCGCCGCCGTCACCGCGGCCGCCTGCCTGCCCACCTTGGCCGACAGCGCACCCGCGCTGACCGGCGCACTGACCGGAGCGGTGCACGGGCTGAGCGCGCTCCCCACGACCTGGGTCGAGCGGTGCCGGCGACTCGCCGGCTGCTGCTCACCCGATCTGGCCGGCCTCGACCTGGTCGAGCTGGCAGGCTCCATCAAGGAAAGGACGATCCATTGAGTAGCGACGCACTCATCGATACCGCGGTCGGGTGCCTGACGGGAGCCGCCGTCGGCGACGCGCTCGGTGGTGCGACGGAGGGCTGGTCGCCGCGGCAGATCCGGGACCGCTGGGGCGGCTGGGTCGAGGGCATCGTCCCGCCGTACCACGAGGACTGGCGCACCGCGCGGCCCATCGCGCCGTACCACAAGGGCGACGGCCACGTCACCGACGACACCTTGATGACGCACCTCGTCGTCGACGTGTACGAGCAGGCCGAGGCGCACCTGACGGCGTACGACGTCGCCGAGCGGCTGGTCCCGCTGATGATCGGCCGCAAGGTCTGGATCCCCGAGCTCGAGGCCGAGGCGCTGCCGTTGCAGCGGGTGTTCCTGGCCGAGAAGTTCATGGCCCTGCGGCTGCACTGGGGGCACGCCGACCCGCGTGAGGCCGGCGTCGGCAACGCGGTGAACTGCGGCGCCGCCATGTACATCGCGCCGGTCGGCATCGTCAACGCCGCCGACCCGGACGCCGCGTACGCCGAGGCCGTCGACGTCGCTGGGGCGCACCAGGCGTCCTACGGCCGCGAGGCCGCCGGTGTCATGGCCGCCTGCGTGGCCGCCGCGGCGGCGCCCGGTGCGACGGTGGACGACGTGCTGGCCGCGGCCGTGCGGCTGGCGAAGGACGGGACGCGGGTCGGCATCGAGGCCGTGCTCGACACTGCGGCCTCCATCGGGCACTGGACCGAGGCGGTCGAGTCCGGGAAGCTGCGGGCCGCGATCGCGCCGTACGACACCGTCGGCGAGGACTACCGCGACCAGGGTCTGGGCGCCCGGCGGCCGAGCCGCGTGCACACCATCGAGGAGCTGCCGGTCGCGCTGGGGCTGCTGGCGATCGCGCGCGGCGACTGGCGCGACGCCGTCATCGGCGGCGTCAACTACGGCCGCGACTCCGACTCGATCGCGTCGATGGCCGGGGCGATCGCGGGCGCGCTCGGCGGCGCGGCCGCCGTCCCCGCCGAGCTGGTGACGGCGGTCGCTTCGGCCAGCCGGGTCGACCTCGTCGGTCCGGGGGAGCGGCTGGCCGCGGTGACGGCGCGGGTGCGCGCGGCCGACGCGGCCCGGCGCGAGGCCGTCGACCACGCGTTCGGCGGGCTGGCCTGATGCGGCTGACCTGGGTGCAGCCGGAGGACCTGGTCGGGCACGCGTTCGCGCAGGCCGTCGAGGACGGCGTCGACGTCGCCGACCTGCGCTCGCGCTGGGTCGCGGCCGGCGGCGACGACGCGCCGGTGCGGACGGGGGCGTCGGACGTCCCGGCGACGGAGGAACTGCGGGCGCTGGCGGCGGAGCTGCTGGACGAGGTCGACGCGCGGCCGTCGCCGTACGACGCGTCTGAGCCGACGGATCTCGCCTCGCTGCGAACGGCCTGGACGACGGGGAAGCCGTCGGTCCCCGCGGAGTTCGACCGCGTTCACGGCGCCTGGCTGGGCCGGGCCGCGGGCTGCCTGCTCGGCAAGCCGGTCGAGAAGGTGTCGCGGGCGGGGATCCGCGAGATCCTCGAGGCGACCGGCCGCTGGCCGCTGACCGACTGGTTCACGGCGCGGGGCCTGCCCGACGACGTCGCCGCCCGCTGGCCGTGGAACCGGCGTAGCGCGCTGACCAGCCTGGCCGAGAACATCGACGGCATGCCCGAGGACGACGACCTCAACTTCCCGATGCTCAACCTCGCGCTGCTGGAGACCCGGGGCGCGGCCTTCACCACAGCAGACGTCGCGGAGAGCTGGCTGGCGTCGCTGCCGGCCGGGCGGGTGTTCACCGCCGAGCGGGTCGCCTACCGCAACCTGCTGCTCGGCCACCTGCCGCCGGCGACGGCGACGGTGCGCAACCCGTTCCGCGACTGGATCGGCGCGCAGATCCGCGGCGACGTGTTCGGCTGGGCCCGGCCCGGCGACCCCGCCGGCGCGGCCGAGCTCGCCTGGCGCGACGCCGTCCTCAGCCACACCCGCAACGGCGTGTACGGCGAGCTGTTCGTGGCCGCGGCCTGCGCGTCGTCGCTGGTCGCTACCTCCGTCGACGAGGTGCTGGACGCAGGGCTGTCGGTCGTGCCGCCGTCGTCGCGCTACGCCGAGGCAGTGCGGTTCGCGCGCGCTCTTCCCGCTCAGCACGACGGTGACTGGGAGGCCGTCGTCGACGCGATCGAGGCGCGCTACGGGCACCTGCACTGGGTGCACGTGCTCAACAACGTCGCGCTCGTGGTGGCGGCGCTGGTGCACGGCGCCGGCGACTACGAACGCTCCATCACGGCCGTCGTCAGCGGCGGCTGGGACACCGACTCCAACGGCGCCACCGTCGGCTCGATCGCCGGTGCCCTGACCGGCGCCGACGCCCTGCCGCGGCGCTGGATCGCGCCGCTGCGCAACCGGATCACGACGACGCTGGCCGGGTTCGACGGCATCGGCTTCGACGAGCTGGCCCGCCGGACCGTGGCGGTGAGCGCGTCGTGATCGCGGTCCTGGGCAGCGCGAACATGGACCTCGTCGTGACCGTCGACCGCGCGCCCGGTCGCGGCGAGACCGTCACCGGCCGCACGTACGACACCGTGCCCGGCGGCAAGGGCGCGAACCAGGCCCTGGCGGCGGCCCGGGCGGGCGCCGACGTCGCGTTCCTCGGCGCCGTGGGCGACGACGACTTCGGCCTCCGCATCACCGCCCTGCTCTCCGCCGACGGCGTCGACGTGTCCGGCCTCGTGGTGAGCGACCGGCCGACGGGGACCGCGCACATCACCGTCGACGGCGACGGCGACAACTCGATCGTCGTCGTGCCGGGCGCCAACGGGACCGTGACGGAGCTGACAGACGCGCACCGGGCGGTGATCGACGCCGCGGACGCGGTGCTGCTGCAGCTGGAACTGCCGCTGGCCCTGGTGACGGAGGCGGCGCGCTACGCGCACGAGCGCGGCGTACGCGTCGTGCTGACCCCGGCGCCCGCCGTCCCCCTTCCGGAGGAGCTGCTGGCCGCGGTCGACGTCCTGGTGCCGAACGAGCACGAGGCGGCGCTGCTGACGGGCGACGGCGACCCCGTGACGGCGGCGCGCTCGCTGGCCGCGCGCGGCGGCGACGTCGTCGTGACGCTGGGGGCACGCGGCGCCGTGCGGGTGTCCGGTGAGTCGACGACGCAGGTCGCGGCGTTCGCCGTCGCCGCCGTCGACACCACCGCGGCCGGCGACACGTTCGCCGGGGTCCTCGCCGCCGGCCTGGCGTCGGGCCTGGAGTGGCCGGCGGCTCTGCGGCGGGCGTCGGCGGCGGCCGCGCTGTCCGTGCAGCGGCCGGGCGCGTCGTCGTCCATGCCGAGCCGGGCCGAGATCGACGCGTTCCTGTCGGAGGACTGATGCTGAACCCGTACGTGCCGCGACCGATCGACCGCGAGACGGCGGTGCCGCTGGACCCGGCCGCCGACCTGTCGGTGCTGGACGAGGCGAAGATCTTCGCCGCACCCGACGACCCCGCCGACTGGCCGGCCTGGCGGGCCGCGCTTCGGCGGTGGCGGACCGAGGCGCGGGAGCGGGTCGGGTACGACGGCGCGCGCTACGGCGTCGAGCGGACCGACGGGTTCGTCGTCGCGCTGGCCTGGCTCTGGGACGAGCTGCTCTACGACCACGCGACCGGCCGGTTCGACGTCGACGGCTACCTCGCGGCGGCCGAGCGCGACTTCGGCGGGTTCGACGGCGTCGTCCTCTGGCACGCCTACCCGAACGAGGGCATCGACGAGCGGGACCAGTTCGCCTTCTTCGACGTGCCCGAGCTGCCGGATGTCGTCGCGCGGTTCCAGGCCGCCGGCGTGCGGGTGTTCGTGTCGTACTACCCGTGGGAGGAGTCCTCACCTGCGGCGGTGGTCGAGCTGGTCGAGCGGCTGGGCGCCGACGGCGTCTTCCTCGACAGCTCCAAGGAGGGCTCGACGGCGATCCGGACGGCGCTGGACGTGCTGCGGCCGGGCCTGGCCATGGAGGGCGAGTCGCGGCTGCCGCTGGCCCGCGTGCACGACCACACGATGTCGTGGGCGCAGTGGTTCGCCGACTCGCCGGTGCCGGGCGTGCTGCGGGCCACCTGGTTCGAGCGGCGGCACGTGCTGCACCACACCCGCCGCTGGCATCACAGCCACCTCGAGGAGCTGCAGTCGGCCTGGCTGAACGGCTCCGGGATGCTGGTGTGGGAGACGGTGTTCGGCGTCTGGGTCGGCTGGAGCGCGCGCGACCGGTCGCTGCTGCGCTCGATGCGCCGGGTGCAGCGCGAGTACCGCGCCTGGCTGCAGAGCGAGGACTGGACGCCGCTGGCCGACCACCCGGGCGACGGCGCTCCCGTGTACGCGTCTCGCTGGGTGCACGACGGCGTCGCACTGTGGACCGTCGTGAACCGCGGCGACCAGGAGTGGTCCGGCCCCTGGTTGACGACGGACGTGGTCGCGCCCGGGATGGCGTTCACGGAGCTGACGACCGGTGTCGCACTGGACGTGTTCAAGGACGACGCCGGGCGGACGGTGATCGGCGGCCGGCTGCCCGCGGGCGGCGTGGCGGCGGTGCTGGCCGCGACGGTCGCCGCGGGTGACACCGTCGTCGACGAGGACCGGGAGTTTCCGCTGCGGCCGGCCACGCGTGTCCCCGCCCCCGCGGCCGCAGCTGACGCCGTCCCGCCGGGAATGGTGCGGGTCGACGGCGGCGGGTACGACCTGGTCGTGCGCTACCGGATCCGCGAGACCGGCCTCTACGACGAGGCTCCGTACGTCGACGAGTGGAAGCCGCTGCCGCCGCGACTGCACGCCGCCGGCACGGCGCACCGACGGGCGGAGCTGGCGCCGTTCGCCGTCGGCCGGACCGAGGTCACGAACGACGAGTTCGCCGCGTTCCTGTCCGCGACCGGCTACCGGCCCGTGCGGGCCGAGCGGTTCCTGGCGCACTGGGCCGAGCGGCGCGGGTCCGACCCCGTCACCCATGTCGACCTCGCCGACGCCCGCGCGTACGCCGCGTGGGCCGGGCTGCGGCTGCCGACCGAGGACGAGTGGCAGGTGGCGGGGGAGGCGGGGCTGCTCTCGCGCGGCGCGCCCGCCGTCTGGAACCTCACCGAGAGCGAGCACACCGACGGCCGCACCCGGTTCCTGATCCTCAAGGGCGGGTCGGCCTTCGTGCCGACGGGGTTGGACTGGTACTTCGACGGCGGCGAGCGGGCGCCGTCGTTCTCGGCCAAGTACCTGCTGATGGGCGCGGGGCTGGACCGGTCGCCGTCGGTCGGCTTCCGCTGCGCGGTGGGGTTGTCGTGACGGGGCCGCTGGCAGGGCTGCGGGTCGTCGACGCCGCGACGCTGTTCGCCGGGCCGCTCGCGGCCATGCACCTCGGCGACATGGGCGCCGACGTCGTCAAGGTCGAGCACCCGCGCCGGCCGGACCCGTCGCGGGGCCACGGGCCGGCGAAGGACGGGCAGAACCTGTGGTGGAAGACGCTCGGCAGGAACAAGCGGACGATGACGCTGGATCTCTCGCACGAGCGCGGGCAGGAGGTGTTCCGGCGGCTGGCGCGCGAGTCCGACGTCGTCATCGAGAACTTCCGGCCGGACACGCTGGAGCGGTGGAACCTGGGGTACTCCGACTTGTCGGCAGGGAATCCGGGGCTGGTGCTGGCCCGCGTGACCGGGTTCGGGCAGGTCGGGCCCTACCGGCGGCGGCCCGGGTTCGGCACGCTGGCCGAGGCGATGAGCGGGTTCGCCGCCATGACCGGTGAGCCCGACGGCCCGCCGACGCTGCCGCCGTTCGGGCTGGCCGACGGCATCACGGCGCTGGCGACGGCCTTCGCCGTGACGTCCGCGCTGCACGCGCGGGCGGCGAGCGGGCGGGGGCAGGTGGTCGACCTCGCGATCCTCGAGCCGATGCTGTCGGTGCTCGGGCCGCAGATCACCCGCTGGGACCAGCTCGGCACCGTCCAGCCGCGCACCGGCAACCGGTCGGCCAACAACGCGCCGCGCAACACCTACCGGTGCGCCGACGGCCAGTGGGTCGCGGTGTCGACCAGCTCGCAGAGCATCGCCGAGCGGGTCATGCGCCTGGTCGGGCGGCCCGACGTCATCGACGAGCCCTGGTTCGCGACGGGGTCCGGTCGCGCCGAGCACGTCGAGGAGCTGGACGCGGCGGTGGCGGCGTGGGTGTCGGTGCGTTCTCGTGACGAGGTGGTCGCGGAGTTCGAGCGGGTGGAGGCGGCGGTCGCCCCGATCTACGATGCGGCGGACATCGTCACCGACCCGCAGCTGGACGCGTTGGGGACGGTGGTGCGCGTCGATGATCCGGACTTCGGTGAGGTCGCGATGCAGAACGTGCTGTTCCGGCTGTCCGAGACGCCGGGGTCCGTGCGGTGGACCGGGCGTGCGCACGGCGCCGACACATCTGATTTACTGAGTGAACTCGGTTATTCATTGGATGAAATCGCCTCGCTCCGCTCCGAGGGAGTCGTATGAGCCTCGTCCTGACGCTCCTGTACGTGCCCGCCGATCGCCCCGACCGTGCCGTCAAGGCGCTGGCGTCGTCCGCCGACGTCGTGATCCTGGACCTCGAGGACGCGGTGGCGCCGTCGGCGAAGGACACCGCGCGGTCGGCGGTCGAGCCGGTGCTCGCTGGTGTGGACGGTCGTGACGTGCAGGTGCGCGTCAACGCGCCGTCGACGCCGTGGGGCGTTGCCGACCTGGAGCTCCTCGCCGGGCTGCCGCCGTCGGTGTCGGTGCGGGTGCCGAAGGTGTCGTCGCCGGACGACGTGGCGTCGGTGCGGTCGGTCGCGGGGGACCGGCCGGTGCACGTGCTGCTCGAGACCGCGGCCGGCGTCGAGGCGGCGTACGCGATCGCGTCGGCCCCGGGGGTGGCGTCGATCGGGCTGGGTGAGGCCGACCTCGCATCCGACCTGGGACTGTCCGGTCCGGGCGTCTCCGAGGGGCTCGACTGGTGCCGGCAGCGGCTCGTGGTCGCCGCCCGGGCCGCCGGTCTGCCCGCGCCGGCCATGGCGGTCTGGACCGACCTCGCCGACGGTGCCGGGCTGGCCGCCTCGTGCGTGCGCGGCCGCGGGCTGGGCTTCGTCGGGCGGGCCGCGATCCACCCCCGGCAGCTCCCCGTCATCGAGGCCGCCTTCCGTCCTTCGGCGGCCGAGATCGCCGCCGCCACCGAGGTCGTCGAGGCCATGGACGCGGCGACGGCGGCCGGCTCCGGCACCGCCGTCCTCCCCGGCGGCCGCTTCGTCGACGTCGCCATGGTCGAGCAGGCCCGCCGCGTCCTGGAGCTGGCTGCCCGCACCACCCCCGTCGCCGCTCCCACCCCGACCGCTCCCACCCCGACCCGAAGTTGATCTTGGAGTTCTTCGGCAATTCCGGTCCGGAATGTCCGATGGATGGCCGAACAGCTCCAAGATCAACTCGGTGGGTAGGGTGGCGGTGTGGTGGTGGACGACGGGGTCGTCGCGCGGTTGCGGGCGGCGGGGTGCGTGTTCGCCGAGGACGAGGCCCGGCTGATCCGCGAGACCGCGTCGACGCCGGCCGAGGTGGAGCGCATGGTCGAGCGCCGGGTCGCCGGCGAGCCGCTCGAGCACGTCCTCGGATGGGCCGAGTTCGCCGGCTTGCGCGTCGAGGTCGACCCGGGCGTGTTCGTGCCGCGGCACCGCAGCGAGCTCCTCGTCACCACGGCCCGGCAGCACGTGCGCCGAGGTTCGGTGCTCGTCGATCTGTGTTGCGGGACGGGGGCGCTCGGGCTCGCCGCCACCCGCGGTCTCGACGGCGTCGAGCTGCACGCCGCCGACCTCGACCCTGCCACCGTCGCGTGCGCGCGCCGCAACATCGGACCGGCCGGCCACGTCCACCAGGGCGACCTGTTCGACGCGCTGCCGCCGGACCTCGCGGGCACCGTCGATGTCCTGCTGGCCAGCCCGCCCTACGTGCCGACGGCGGCCATCGCGTTCATGCCGCCCGAGGCCCGCGACCACGAGCCGCGCATCGCCCTCGACGGCGGCGGCGACGGGCTCGACCTCGTCCGCCGCATCGCCGCCGGCGCCCCGCACTGGCTGCGCGACGACGGCGGCGTCCTCCTCCTGGAGCTGAGCGCCGCCCAGGCCACGGCCGCCGCCGACGCCGTCGAGCAGGCCGGGCTCACCGCAAGTACCACCCACGACGACGAGTGGGACGCCACCGTCGTCACCGGGCTCGCCTGACGCAGAGAAACGGGGAGTCGTCACCTCCGCAGCGAGTGACGACTCCCCGCACGGACCAGGTCGCTACTGCCAGAGGGCGTTCGCGACCTGCGGGAACAGGCCTTCCGGATGCGAGCGGTACAGCGGCTCGGTGGCGAACAGCGTGACGTCGGCGCCGCCGGCCACGCCGCTGACGACGACCGGCTGCCCGGCCGCGGCCTCCGACCCGATCCAGTGCCCGGCCAGGACGAAGCCCTCGCCGCCGAGGCGCTGGTCGACCCGGACCCCGGCGCCCAGGTCGGTGAAGTGCCGCGGCGAGCTGACGAACGACGACGGCGAAGCGTCACTGGTCACGGGCGAGGCCGGGTCGTTGACCACGGCGACGATGCCGTTGGCGTCGCTGCGCGCCGGGACCGCCGACACCGGCAGCAGTGCCGCCCGCGAGTTGAACGTGACGCCGCCGGCGCCGCGGCCGACGATGGCCCCGCCGGCCGCTCGCCAGGCTGTGAACTCCGCCTGCCGGGTGGCGTCGAGCTGCAGCGGGTTGAACCCGGTGGTGGACACGTAGAGCGCGTCGAAGTCGTCGAACGTGTAGGTGCCGCCGTTGAACCCGGCCGCGGTCACGTTCGTGGTCGCGAAGCCCATGCGGGCCAGCGCGTGCAGCTCGTCGGCCGAGGCACTCGTCCCGACCCGATCGACGCCGACGGGGACGGCTCCGCGGACCGCGCCGGCCGACAGCGCCGAGAACTCGATGCCGTAGACGGCGGCCGCCTGCTCGACCAGCGTGCGCGCCGACCCCGGCACCGTGAACAGCCCGGCCGTCGTCCGCCGCACCGTCACGTCGGCGTCGACGAACGCGTTGACCGCCTGGATGCCGGCCAGCGTGTCGGCGCTGAACCCGTAGTGCGCGGGCCGCCCGGGCGCCACGTACCCCGTCGGCGCCACCGCGTCGATCTCCGACAGTGCGCGGGTCTCGAGCGAGCCGCCCGCCGGCACCACCACCGTCGTCGCGCCCCAGAGCGAGCCCTGGCTCCACGCGGAGATGTCGTACATGGTCGGGAAGTTCGTGGTGACGTCGCGGCCGACGTCCAGGATCGTGTTGGCCAGGCCGCGCTTGGCCTGGAACATGTCGACCACGTACGAGCCGGCCGGGTAGACCGTGCCGCCCGCGGTGAACGGCCGCCGCGCCTGGTGCACCTCGACGTCGTTGTCGAGGAGGAACTGCGCCAGTCGCGCGGCGGCCGCGTCTCCGCGGCGCTCGGGCTGGATGACGTAGGCCCGCGGGTAGTCCTGCAGGAACGTCTCCTTGTTCGCGCCGAGCGCGAGCGACAGGGCGAGTCCGTCGTCGATGGGCCGCGACGACTCGCCCGCCTCGCCGCGCCGGAAGATCTCCAGCTGGTCGGCGAGCAGGCTCATCCGGTTCTCGTGCGCCCAGGCGAAGTTCCCCTCGATGGTGGCCCGGGCGACGGCGGTGTTGACGCGGGTGCGCTCGTGCCGCTGCTCCGGCGTCAGGGTGGCGCCCCGCGGGTTCAGCGGGATCTCGACGGTGTGCCCGACGGCGCCGTGGTACATCGCGTACATCGGCGTGAAGATCGGCGGCCAGTCGTCCCAGCCCGTGTCGTAGTCCCGCCACGGGATGTCGGCCGCGGTGACCTCCGGCTCGCCGAGGGCCAGGACGGCCTCCTCCATGGCCAGGGCGTTGCGGATGGCCTGGCGGATGTAGAGGTCGTACTCGTAGTTCTCGCCGTGCGGGCCGGTGGTCGGCTCGATCAGCGTCGGGTTGACGTAGCCGTGCTCGTCGAGCATGGTCAGCGGCTCGTAGCGGATCAGCTGGGCGCGGACGGCGCGCGACTCCGGCTGCGAAGCGGTGATGTAGTCGCGGTTGATGTCGAACCCGTTGCCGTTGGGGCGGACGCCGGCGATGCGGCCGTCCGGGTTGTTCGACACGACGACGGCGATGACGTGCTGGTCGAGCAGCTCCACGACCTCGGGGTCGTCGGAGAACGCCAGCCGGTCGAGCGCCTGCAGCGCGCCGTCGGTGCCCTCCCACTCGTTGCCGTGGATGTTGTTGTTGACGAACAGCGGCGACTTCCAGTCGTCGTACTCGCCGGCCTGCATGGCGGCGATCGCGGCGTCGGGGTCCTCGGTGCGCAGGTCCGAGAGCCGCTGCCACTCCGTCCAGTCCGCGTCGGTCATGGGCGACGTGACGACGACGAGGTGCAGGTCGCGCCCGCCCGCGGACTGGCCGATGATCTCGACGCTGACCCGGTCGCTCTCCTGCAGCGCGCGCAGCCTCGGCGCGAACTCGTGGTACGGCACGAGGTTCATCGGGATCGAGGCGTCGTTCGGGTTCACCGGCACGTCGACGATGACGTCGTTGCGTGGCTTGCCGGGCAGGTCCGCCGTCGCCGCGACGGAGGACGGCGAGCGCAGTGCGGCGCCGAGCGAGGGCAGGTCGACCGACGGCGTGATGGACGACGGCGCCGAGCGGTCCTCGGGCTCGCGCACCGTCGTCGGCGGCGCGAGCGTGTCCTCGGGAGCGGCCGGCGCGGAGAGCGCGACGGACAGCGTGAGCAGCCCGGCGAGGCCGGCTGCGGGCAGCGTGCGAGTCCACATGAGGCGGCCCCTGGAAGACGTGGGCGGGCGGAGGTGCTGGTCATCCTGTCGCCTCGGCCGCGCGGTGACAAGAGGTTGCGGCGAGCAAGATCCGTCCGGTATGGGCCGGACGCCCCGGTTGATTTCTCCTGATTCAGGGTGACAAGACGGGCCGACTTCCCGTCAAGCCTTCCAATCGAGGCGAAAACGCACATAGGTTACGGGGCAACCCCGTCCGACCGGCGGGGCCTTGTCATGCCGTACGACTGAACGAGGAGCGCCGATGACACGACCATCGAGAGCGCCGGGGAGGCGGGCCGCTACCGCGGCCGCTGCCGCATTGGCACTGGCCACGGGGACGCTCGGAACCGTGGCCGCCGGCTCCGCCGCGCCCGCGACCGGTGCCGGCGACGACGGCTACCTGGGCTCCCTCTCGGAGCTGGCCGGCCTGCCCGAGCCCACCGACGAGCTGATCCACGAGCCCACCGGCGCCTGGTTCGTCGAGCTGACCGCGAAGCCCGTGGCCGACGGCGGCAGCCGTGCGGCGGCCGAGCGGCAGCAGGACCGGTTCCTCGCGCAGGCCGACGCCATGGGCGCTGACGTGGACGTTCGCTACACCTACGACCGGCTGTGGAACGGCCTGTCGGTGTCGGCGTCCGAGACCGACATCAGCCGGCTGGCCGGCTCCGCCGAGGTCGCCGCGGTGTACCCCGTCGTCACCGTCGACGCGCCCGACCCCGCCGCGACGGAGCCCGCCATGGACTCCGCGCTGGGCATGACCGGCGCCGACGTCGCGCAGAGCGAGCTCGGCTTCACCGGCGACGGCCTCCGGGTCGCCGTCATCGACACCGGCATCGACATCGACCACCCGGACCTCGGCGGTGGCGGTACGCCCGGCGGGACGGCGTTCCCGACCGGCCGCGTCGTGGCCGGCTACGACTTCGTCGGCGACGACTACAACGCCGACGACACCTCGGCCGCCTATCAGCCGGTCGCCAGCCCCGACGACAACCCGGACGACTGCAATGGACACGGCAGTCACGTCGCCGGGATCGTCGGTGCGAGCGGCGACAGCGCGGCCGGCGGCGTGCTCGGCGTGGCCCCGGACGTCGAGTTCGGCGCCTACCGCGTGTTCGGCTGCGGCGGCTCGACGACGTCGGACATCATCCTCGCCGCGCTCGAGCGGGCGCACGCCGACGACATGGACGTCGTGAACATGAGCCTCGGCGCCGGGTTCGTCACCTGGCCGGAGTACCCGACGGCGACGGCGAGCGACGCGCTCGTCGACGAGGGCGTGGTCGTCGTCGCCTCCATCGGCAACAACGGCGCGGCCGGCACCTGGTCCGCGGGCGCCCCCGGTGTCGGCGAGAAGGTCATCGGCGTCGCGTCGTTCGACAACACCGAGTACGACGCGCGGATGTTCACCGTCACCCCCGACGGCCGCGAGTTCGGCTACGCCGAGGCGACCGGGTCGCCGTCGGCGCCGACGGAGGGGAGCCTTCCGCTGTCGCGCACCGGCACCCCGGACTCGACCGCGGACGCCTGCACGGCCACCGGCGCCCTGCCGGACCTCAGCGGCACCGTCGCGCTGGTCGAGCGCGGCACCTGCCCGTTCTACGAGAAGGCGCGCAACGCCCAGGAGGCCGGGGCCGCCGCCGTCATCCTCTACAACAACGTGCCCGGTGCGCTCTCGCCGACGGTGGCCCCGCCGTCGCCGGCCGACCCGCCGATCACCGTCCCCGTCGTCGCGCTGTCCCAGGACGACGGCATCGAGCTGGACGGCCGCATCGCCGCCGGCGACGCGGTGCTGACCTGGACCGACGAGACGACCACCATCGAGAACACGACCGCCGGGCTGATCTCGTCGTTCAGCTCCTACGGCATGGCGTCGGACCTGTCGCTGAAGCCGGACCTGGGCGCGCCGGGCGGGCTGATCCGCTCGACCTACCCGCTCGAGGGCGACGGGTACGCCGTCATCTCCGGCACCTCCATGGCGTCGCCGCACGTGGCCGGCGCGGTCGCCCTGCTGCTGCAGGCGCACCCGGGCTTGACGCCGGCGCAGGTCCGCGACGTGCTGCAGAACAGCGCCGACCCGGCCGACTGGTCGCTGGTCCCCGACGCCGGGTACCTCGAGCCGGCGCACCGGCAGGGTGCGGGCATGCTCGACATCGACGACGCGATCCTGTCGCCCGTCGCCGTGGCGCCGGGCAAGCTGTCGCTCGGCGAGAGCGAGGCGGGCGCCGCTGTTCGGACGCTGACCCTGACGAACGACGGCGACACCGCGGTCACGTACGAGCTGTCGCACGCCGACGGCATCACCACCGCGGGTGCGCCGAACAACCCGTCGTTCTTCGAGGGCGGCGCCACGGTGGCGTTCTCGGCGCCGTCGGTGACGGTGCCGGCCGGTTCGTCCGCGACGGTGGACGTGACGGTGACCGCGCCGGCCGAGCCCGTGCTGGGCCAGTACGGCGGCTGGGTCGTCCTGACCCCGGCCGACGGTCAGCCGCTGCGGGTGCCGTTCGCCGGGTTCACCGGCGACTACCAGCAGCTGCCGATTCTCACCGACGCCGGAGCCGGGCTGCCCGCGCTCGGCGACGTCACGGCCTGCCAGCGCTACGTTGGCGTCAACTGCACCATGGGCGGCCAGTTCGCGCTGCTGCCCGACGGCGCGACGTTCACCATGACCGAGGGCGACTACCCGGTCGTCCTGGCGCACCTCGAGCACGCCGCGCAGAACGTGTCGCTGCAGCTCTTCCACGCCAAGGCCGACGGCACGGCGGGGCGCCCGTACGCGGGTGGCCGGCTGAACACCGTCCTCTCCGAGGACTACGTCGGGCGCAGCGGCGCGGCGACCGCGTTCAACGCCTACACCTGGGACGGCACCCGGCCGCGCGGCACCGGCAGCGACCGGCGGGTCGAGGTGCCCGACGGCCGCTACGTGCTGCGGCTGACGGCGACCAAGCCGCTCGGCGACCCGTCGAACCCGGCCCACGTCGAGACCTGGGACACGCCGGTCATCACCGTCGACCGGGGCTGACCCCGGCGGCGTAGGACGAGGGCGCCGTCACCCCATTCCCCGGGGGTGACGGCGCCCTCTGCCGACGGCGGGGAGTGCGGGGTCAGGCGGGGCGGAGCCAGAGGGTGCCGAGCGGCGGGACCCGCAGCTCGGCCGACGCGGGCCGGCCGTGCCAGGGCTGCTCGACGGCGGTGACCTCGCCGAGGTTGCCGACCCCGGAACCCCCGTACAGCTCCGCGTCGGTGTTCAGGACCTCCTGCCACGGGCCGGCGTGCGGCAGTCCGACCCGGTAGCCCTCGTGCGGCAGCGCCGAGAAGTTCGCCACGCAGACCAGCAGCTCGCCGTCGGGGCCGTGGCGCAGGAACGAGAACACGTTGCCGGGGGCGTCGTTGGCGTCGATCCACTCGAAGCCGGCCGGGTCGTTGTCGAGTGCCCAGAGCTCCGGCGCGACCCGGTACATACCGTTCAAGTCGGTGACCAGCCGTTGCAGGCCCGCGTGCGCCGGTCGGTCGAGCAGCCACCACTCGATCTCGTGCGACTCGGCCCACTCGGACTCCTGGCCGAACTCGCAGCCCATGAAGAGCAGCTGCTTGCCCGGGTGCGCCCACATGAAGGCGTAGAACGCGCGCAGGGTGGCCAGTTGCTGCCAGCGGTCGCCGGGCATCTTGCCGAGCAGCGACCCCTTGCCGTGCACGACCTCGTCGTGGGAGAGGGGGAGGATGAAGTTCTCGCTGAACGCGTACATCATCGAGAACGTCATCTGATGGTGGTGGTACTGGCGGTGAATCGGGTCGCGCGACAGGTAGGCCAGCGAGTCGTGCATCCAGCCCATGTTCCACTTCAGCCCGAACCCGAGGCCGCCGAGGTGGGTGGGACGGGTGACGCCCGGCCAGGCGGTGGACTCTTCGGCGACGGTGACGATGCCCGGCACCGAGCGGTACGCCGTCGCGTTGGTCTCCTGCAGGAACGCGATGGCGTCGAGGTTCTCGCGGCCGCCGTGCGAGTTGGGCAGCCAGGCGCCCTCGGGCCGCGAGTAGTCGAGGTAGAGCAGGGAGGCGACGGCGTCGACCCGCAGACCGTCGATGTGGTACTCCGTCAGCCAGTACAGCGCGTTGGCCACCAGGAAGTTGCGCACCTCGGGCCGGCCGTAGTCGAAGACGTAGGTGCCCCAGTCGGGGTGCTCGCCGCGGCGCGGGTCGGCGTGCTCGTAGAGCGGCGTGCCGTCGAAGCGGGCCAGTGCCCAGTCGTCGCGCGGAAAGTGCGCCGGCACCCAGTCGAGCAGCACGCCGATGCCGGCCTGGTGCAAGGTGTCGACCAGGTACTTGAAGTCGTCGGGGTGGCCGAACCGCGACGTCGGCGCGTAGTAGGACGTCACCTGGTAGCCCCACGACCCGCCGAACGGGTGCTCGGCGACGGGGAGCAGCTCGACGTGCGTGAAGCCCAGCTCGGTGACGTACGCGGCCAGCTCGGCGGCGAGCTCGCGGTAGGACCGTCCGCGCCGCCACGACCCCAGGTGCACCTCGTACACCGACATCGGGTGCGCGTGCGCCGAGCTGGGACGTTGTGCCAGCCAGACCTCGTCGTTCCACTCGTAGCCCGAGCGGTGGACGATGGACGCCTGGGCGGGCGGGACCTCGGTGCGCAGCGCCATGGGGTCGGCCTTGTCGCGCCAGTGGCCGTCGGCGCCGTGGACCTTGTACTTGTACAGCGCGCCGTCGCCGATGCCCGGGACGAACAGCCCCCACACGCCGCCTCCCACCGGCGTCATGGCGTGCCGGCCGCCGTCCCAGCCGTTGAACTCGCCCGCCACCTGCACCAGCCGGGCGTTGGGCGCCCAGACGGTGAACGCGGTGCCCTCGACGTCGTCGATGGTCGTGACCCGCGCCCCCAGCACCTCCCAGAGCCGCTCGTGCCGGCCCTCGCCGATGAGGTGGAGGTCGACCTCACCCAGGAGTCGCTGCGCGTCGATCATCCGTCGAGCCTATCGGGCCGCGCTGCCCGGCTCGGTGCGGTCGCACGGGTACGGTTGGGTCTCGTGCGTCCTGTGCGAGTGACGGCGGTCCTGGCCGCGATCCTGTTGGCGGCGACGGCGGCCGGGTGCGACGGTGGTGGCGACGACCCCGGCGACGAACCGAGCCCGACGCCGTCCAGCCTGCCCGCCGCCGCCGAGGGCCGGCTGAGCCGCATCATGGGCGACGGCAGCGGCGAGTCGCTGACGCAGGCGCAGGCGGTGCCCGGCACCCCGCTCCGGTTGCCGGTGTTCCTCACCGAGGGCCGCGACGGCGACCTCGTCGGCAGCCAGTGGGGGCGCGGCCTGTTCGACCTCGCCCCGGACGGCCTCGCCCGGCCCCTGACCGACGACGACCAGGACCCGTGGCACGTGCCGGTCACCGTGCTGGCCGGCGACGAGCACCTGCTGGCGCTGGCCGACGACAACGCGGAGGCCAGGCTGGGCACGATCAGCCTCGACGACGGCGAGTTCACCGAGGTCGCCACGCTGACCGACCAGGTCGAGAACGTGCCCGTGTCGGCCCTGCTCGAGCTGCCCGACGGCATCCACGTCCAGTGGGCCGGCACCTGGTGGCGGGTCGACGGCGACGCCGACGACCCCACCGGCGTGGAGCAGCTGACGCCCCCGGTCGAGGGCATCATCGCCAGCGCCCGCACCGCCTCCGGGGTCGCCGTCCTCACCCCGGCCGAGCTGGTGCTGCTCGACGAGTCGCTGCAGGAAACCGCCCGCACCCCGTGGTCGATCCCCGCGGAGCTCTCCGGGCAGTCCGTCACGGCCGTCACCGGCGACGGCGGCGACGGGCTGTTCGTCGGCACCGGCATCCCCGGGTCGCGCGGCGGCGGCCTGCTGCACGTCACGGCCGACGGCGTCGACCTGCTCGCCGCCGGCGTGGCGCCCGACGGCGACGACCCCGACTGCGACAACGCCGACCAGCCCGCCCTCGAGGCGCACCTGGGCTTCGTGGCGGCGCTCGTCGTCTGGCAGGACCGGCTGATCGTGGCCGACGACAGCTGCAGCAGCCTGCTGCAGCTCCCGCTTCCCGCCGCCGGCTGAACGCACTCTGCGACCGAATGTCGCAAAGTGCCGGTGTCGCTGACCGATGATGAGATCGTGTCGGCGATCCACGAGGGCCGGCGGTGACGGCCGGCGTCGTCGTCGATGCGTCGGTCCTGATCAGGGCGCTGGCCGAAGACCCGGGCGATGAACTGCTCCGGCAGAGACTCGCCTCGGAGCGGAAGCTGCACGCTCCTGCCCATGTCGGAGTCGAGGTGCTCAACGGGATTCGGGGCCTGACCATCGGCGGCAAGCTCACCGAGACCCGTGCGCGCCGCGCACTCGAGGACTTCGTCGACCTGCCGATCACGCGGTACGCGGTGGAGACGATGGCCGCTCGGGTTTGGCAGTCGAGGCACAACTTCAATGCCTATGACGGCGCCTACGTGGCCCTCGCGCAGGCGCTCGATGTGCCGCTGTTGACCCGGGACCGCAAGATCGCCGACACGGCTCCTTCGGACGTCGAGGTACTGCTCCACCCGGCGTGATGCCAGGCGCCCGTCACCCGGCCCGTCAGTTCGGGCCGGGGCTCGCGCTCTCGGCCTGCCAGCGGGCGGCGTTGGAGCGGGCCGTCCGCATGGCCTCGTCGAGCGGGGTGCCGAGGCTGTTGGTCGCGTCGGTGGCGAACCCGTTGAAGTCGGTCTCCCAGTCGTCGGCCTTGGAGCCGGTCCACGTCTGGTCGCCGACGAGGTCGCGGATGGCCTGGATGGCCTCCTCGATGTCGGTGGCGGCACCGCTGACGATGCTCATCGCCTCGTTGCACTCTTGAACGTAGGGAATGGCCATGACCGGCTCCTACTTCGGCTCGGTGAAGCGGTCGTCATTGGGGGCGAAGACACCGGTGGCGTCGCGGAAGCCGTCGGGCGCCCCATTGGCGATCTGTGCCTGGTCGGCCGGCAGTTGGCTCCACCACCGGTCGAACGCGGCCTGCTCGGCGTCGTTGCGCGGCGAGATGACACCGTCGTGCACGAACGGCGCATCGGGCGGCAGCGGATAGGCGCCGGAGTTCACGTAGCCCTGGGCGACGTAGGTGCGCATGTCGGCGATGTCGGTGGTCATCTCGTACTGGACGTCGCTCTCGACCTGTTGGGCGGCGTCGGTGGGGAAGAGGTTCTCCTTCTGCGAGCCGCCCACCGCCGTGGCGAGGTCGCGGAGGAAACTGGCCGCCTCGAAGGCGGCATCGGCGCCCTCGCCGGCAATGGGGATGGCCTCGAGGATGTCCTTGGTGACATCGAAGTAGATCTGGTTCTGCTTGTTCGCCGCGTCGCGCGCCTCGGCCTCGGTGAACTCCTGGTCGGCGAAGACGATGGACGTCATGCCGTTGAGGAAGCCGTATTGGCGCAGCAGGTCGGGGTTGCTGTCGGGGTGGCGCGAGAGGATCTCGGCGGAGGCCTGCAGCTGCCCCTGGACGGCGCCGCGGAACGCGCCGGCGGCCTCCGGGTCGGTCATGAACGACTTGAGGAATCCGTTCATGACGACGGTGTTGGTAGAGACGTAGAAGCCGTTGCCGTCACGAACGACCTCGTTGATGTCGGCGTCGGGCTGGCCGGTCGAGGCGGCCATGTCGGGGGCGTAGGTGGAGCCGACCACTGCCATCGCTCGTGCCAGCGACGGCGGCATCTCGGGCCACTGCTCCTTCTGGTAGTCGTTGCGCTCGCGCTGGGTGAAGTCGTAGCCGGCCTGGAAGACGTTGGCCGCCGCCTGCGCGGACTGCTCGCCCTGCTCGGGCCCGCGGTCCTGGGTGCCGGCGATGAGCACGCTGGCCGCCGGGCCGCTGTCGTCGTGGCCGCCCGGCCCCGGGGTCTGCCAGTCGTAGTCGACCAGCCGCTGCGCGTTCTCGAGGCCGTCGGACCCCGTGAGCAGCAGCCGGCTGGCCTCGGGGTTCTGCCCGGTCCGGTTGAGGATGGAGTTGACCGGGTCGAACTGCTGCATGAGCTCGATGCCGCGGCTGGCCTCGTCGGCGTCGGCAGAGATGTAGCTGACGTTGATGCCGAGCTTCTCCCACCAGGCGTTGTCGGGCTGCACATAGCCGCCGGGGACGTAACTGGTGCCCGCCACCCCGCCTGGGCTGTAGCCGGGCCGGGGCGGGTCGTTGTCCTCGCGCCACTGCAGCGCGTTGTCGGCGACGGTGCGCAGGAAGGTGGAACCGTACTGGTCGCCGCCCGGCCCGTACATCATCATGATGCCGTTCTGCAGCGTGTTGTCGACCGAGCTCAGCGGGTCGAGCGCGCCGTCGACCAGGGCGACCTGACCGCCCTCGCTGAACCGGCTGACCGCCGCGACACCGGTGCTGAACAGGCGCAGGCGGTTCTGGTTCTGGTCCGACGGCGGCACGCCCTGCTCGACGATCTGCCGGTTCATGGTGGTGATGACCTGGGCGCCGCCGGCGTTGAAGAACGCCTGCAGGTAGGCGGGGTCGTCGGCGTGGGCCTCCATGGCCTCGGCGGCCTCGCGCTGGGCCTCGTCGCGCTGGGCGGGGTCGTCGCTGTTCATCATGGCGGTGAGGTCGGCGGCGTCGCGCGCGCCCTCGCGCGCCATGTCCTGGTCAGTGACCTCGAACGGCACGGCGAACATGGTCGAGTCACTGCCCGTCGGCCGGAACGCCGGCTGATTGGCGGCGGTGGCGGCGAGGTCTGCGCGGTCGAACATGGGGCCCCACTGGTCGTCGAGCCAGTCGGCCAGCGCGGTGAGCTTCGCGCCGCTGAACGTGGCGTCCCAGCCGTCGAGGCCGTTGACGATGGTGGGGGTCTTCTCGCGGACAGTGGTGGCCGCTGCCTGCAGCTTCCGGGCCAGGTCGCGCAGTCGTTCCGGGTTCACCGACACGTACTCGGTCATCCACGCTCCTCAGGTGTCAGGTGCCCGGGAAGAGCGTACCGGGTGGTCAGGAGGTCTGCGCGAGACGCTCCACGGCCGCGAGCGGGATGGGCAGCCAGCTGGGCCGGCGGCGCGCCTCGAAGACGACCTCGTAGACGGCGGTGTCGGTCTCATAGGCCGCCAGCAGCTCGAGGTCGCCGCGAGGGTCGAGCTGCGCCGCCGACGCGTAGCCGTTGCAGAACGCCTCGCTGTTGCGCTCGGTCCACTCCTGCGCGCGGTAGAGGACCTGCTCGTGCGCGGGGTCCTCGGGCGGGTGGTCGCTGACGACGAGGTGCAGCGCGGCGTAGTCGAACGAGCGCAGCATCTGGGCGATGTCGCGCAGCGGCGAGTGCATGGCCCGCCGCTCCGCGACCGGCGCCATCAGCTCGCCCTCGAAGTCGACCAGCTTCCAGCCCAGGACCGTGCGCAGCACCTGTCCGAGGTGGTAACTGCCGTGGATGCGCTGGACGGGGACCGGCTCGGTGCGCGTGCGCAGGACGTCGTAGTGCGCGCGCAGGCCGGCGGCGAACGGCTCGAGCTCGGGCACCAGCGAGACGGCGCGCTCGAGCCGGCCCGTCATGGCGTCGGCGAGGCCCTGGAGGTCCGACGGCGACATGGTGCCGGTAGGCAGCACCTCGGCCAGCGTCTCGTGCACGCGCGCCGTCGCCATGCCCAGGCGGTACGCCTCGGCCGCGAAGTCGCCGCCCACCTCGTCGGCGTGCAGGTCGCCCTCGGCGTAGAGGTCGCGCACGCTCGCCGTGGCCAGCGCCCAGCCGTCGGACGCCGTGGTGAGGTAGCCGCGCAGCATCGCCAGACTGCCGGTCGGGCTGCCCGCCGGGCTGGCGCCGTCGTCGTCGCCGGTCCAGTCGCCGTCGATCCAGCCGAGCAACGGGGCGACCAGGGTGCAGCCGGCGTCGCTGAGCGCCTCGTGCAGCTCGACGTCGGGGTTGAGGCCGGGGAAGACGCGGCGGAACACCTTGAGCAGCGCGGCGTCGCCGTAGGCGAGGCTGGTGTTGTGGTGGTCGCCGGGCAGCACCAGCGACTGGTCGCCGAACGGCACCTTGACGTCGGGCCGCACGTGGAAGCGCAGGCCGTCGAGCGCCGGGGCGTCGTCGGCGAAGTGCGCCAGCAGGGCGGCCGTCGCCTCCTTGTCGTGCAACGCGTCGTACACGTGGCCCTCGGCGGTGCGCCCCAGGTGCACGTGGTCGAGCCGGTCGGAGCGCTCGGCGTGGATCGACAGCGGCACCTGGTAGACATCGGCTCCGTCGTCGTGCGTGACCTCGGCCAGCAGGTGCCACACCCGTGGCTCGGCGTCGTGCAGCAGCGTCGCCGCCACCGGCCGGACGTCGAGCGTGCCGGTGCGCGCGCCGGTGAACCAGTGCTGGTGGCGCAGCCACTCGGGCAGCAGCGCCACCGCCTCGGACAACCCCTGGTCGCCGATCACGGCATCGACTCCTCCGGCAGCTTGGCCAGCCGGAACCAGTAGAACCCGTGCGAGCCCAGCGTGAGCAGGTACGGAAGCTCGCCGATGGTGGGGAAGCGCACGCTGCCGAGCAGTTCGACCGGCTGCATGCCCTCGTACCGGCGCAGGTCCAGCTCGACCGGCTGCGGGAAGCGGGACAGGTTGTTCACGCACAGCACGATGTCGTCGCCGAACGTGCGCACGTAGGCGAGCGCCGTCGGGTTCGACCCGCCGAGGTCGACGAAGTCGCCCAGCCCGAACGCCGGGTTCTGCTTGCGGACCTCGACCATGCGCTGGGTCCAGTGCAGCAGCGACGACTTGTTCGCCAGCTGCGACTCGACGTTGGTGACCTGGTAGCCGTAGACGGCGTCCATGACGACCGGGAGGTCGAGCCGGCCCGGGTCGGCGGTGGAGAACCCGGCGTTGCGGTCGGGCGTCCACTGCATGGGGGTGCGGACGGCGTCGCGGTCGCCCAGCCAGATGTTGTCGCCCATGCCGATCTCGTCGCCGTAGTAGAGGACCGGCGAGCCCGGCAGCGACAGCAGCAGCGCGTTGAACAGCTTGATCTGGTTCATGTCGTTCTCGAGCAGCGGCGCGAGACGCCGGCGGATGCCCAGGTTGGCCTTCATCCGCGGGTCCTTGGCGTACTCGGACCACATGTAGTCGCGCTCTTCGTCGGTGACCATCTCGAGCGTGAGCTCGTCGTGGTTGCGCAGGAACACACCCCACTGGCAGCCCGACGGGATCTGCGGCGTCTGGGCCATGATTTCGCTGATGGGGTAGCGCGACTCGCGCCGCACCGCCATGAAGATGCGCGGCATGACGGGGAAGTTGAACGCCATGTGGCACTCGTCGCCGCCGACGTCGGGGTCGCCGAAGTACTCGACGACCTCGCTGGGCCACTGGTTCGCCTCGCACAGCAGGACGGTGTCGGGGAACTCGTCGTCCATGACCTTGCGCACCTTCTTCAGGAAGGCGTGGGTCTCGGGCAGGCTCTCGCCGTTGGTCCCCTCCTTCTCGTAGAGGTACGTGACGGCGTCGAGCCGGAACCCGTCAACCCCGAGCCGCAGCCAGAACCGGACGACGTCGAGCATCGCCTCGTGGACGGCCGGGTTCTCGTAGTTGAGGTCGGGCTGGTGACTGAAGAAGCGGTGCCAGAAGTACTGCTTGCGCACCGGGTCGAACGTCCAGTTGGACGCCTCGGTGTCGCTGAAGATGATGCGCACGTCCGGGTAGCCGGTGTCGTCGTCGGCCCACACGTAGAAGTCGCCGAACGGGCCGTCGGGGTCCTCGCGCGAGGACTGGAACCACGCGTGCTGGTCGCTGGTGTGGTTCATGACGAGGTCGGTCATGACCCGCATGCCCCGGCTGTGCGCGGCGGCGACGAACTGCGAGAAGTCCTCGAGCGTGCCGAACTCGGGCGCCACGTCCATGTACGCGGCGACGTCGTAGCCGCCGTCACGCAGCGGCGACGGGAAGAACGGCGGGAGCCACAAGCAGTCGACGCCCAGCCACTGCAGGTAGTCGAGCTTCTGCGTCAGGCCCTTGAGGTCGCCCAGGCCGTCGCCCTGGGAGTCGTAGAACGACCGCACCAGGACCTCGTAGAAGACGGCACGCTTGAACCACTCGGGGTCGGTTCCGCGCGAGGGCAGCACCCAGCCGTGCCGCTCGGCCTGCGCGACCGGCGGCCGCGACTCGCTCATGGCCGACACCATTCGATGGTAAGGGCGGTGGGGACGGCGGCCCCAGTGCCCGCTTGCGCCGGACGGCGGGCCGGCGCGGTCGGTTCGCTACGCACGATGACCTCTCGTGACGTCGTGGTCGGAATGGGCGGAATGTGCTGGCGAGTGATCAGCTGAGTGAGCCGATGCGAGTAACGCGGAGGTGTCGCTGACGTTTCGTGGCGGGGTGTGCCCGGCGAATGTTATGCGGACGTGCGCGCTGTGGTCCAACCACTTCGCCGGACCCGCCGGGCGGGGGTGGTGGGAACCGGCGGCGCTGCCGGCTCCGGGGGTTCTGACCTGCGGTGATGCGGTCCGGCGACGCCGGCGGTTCGCTGTGGGCGAAGGCGCCCGGCGGGCACCCGATGGGCAGGTTCATCCCATTGTTCATACCTGCTCCGGCGCGATGCAAACGGCCCCGTCACAGACTGTCGAGGATCTCCCGCATCCGGCCGATCTCCGCGCCCTGGGTGACGCTGACGTCCGTGGCCATCTCGACCGCGAGCTGGTCCGTACCTTCCACGATCATCGGGTCGGCCATCTCGACCGCGCCGGCATGGTGCTGGCTCATGTAGGTGAGGAACAGCTCGTCGAACTCCGCGCCGGTGGTGTTCTCCAGTTGCTCCAGCTGGAGCGGGCTGATCATGCCGGGCAGAGCGTGGTCATGGGCGGCGTCGGCGGCCGGCACCGGCAATCCGCGCTGCTCGAGCCAGCTCTCGAGGGCGGTGATCTCCGGGCCCTGCCCGGCGACGATCCGGTCGGCCACCAGCACGACCCGGTCGTCCTGCGCGCGCTCCTGCGCCAGCTCGGCCATCTGCAGCGCCTGCCGGTGGTGCGGGATCATCTGCTCCACGAACCGGACGTCCAGCTCGCTGTAGCCGCCCTCGACGACCTCGAACTCCTCGCCCGGGGCGATGACGTCGGCGGTCTCGCCCGGCGCGCCAGGCGCGACGACGCGGGTGTCCGAGGTCGCCGTCGTCGTCGCCGCCGCGACGCCACGGTCGGTGGCGCCGTCGTCGCTGCAGCCGGCCAGCGCGAGCAGGGCGGCGGCCGCAGCTGTCGCCGTCAGGCCGATGGACACGCGCGGCATCGTTCCTCCTTGTGCCCGGGGACGGTCCGCCCCAGCGTACGGCCTGGTCCGGGCGGGTCCGATCTTGTCATCAACCGGACACGTCGATGTTTCGCAGGAATGTGACAGAAGTATGGCCAATCCCGTTGCTTGTCGTTATTGTCGCCCTTGACCTTGATCGGTCCCTGTCCTCTCTACCCCGGTGAGGTGTGCGCATGATCGGACATCGTTGGAGAAGGAGGGCCGCCGGCTTGGCCGTCGCCGCCCTGGTGAGTGGTGGTCTCGCCCTCACGTCGATCGGGACCTCCGCCGCCGACGACGGCGAGCTACTGCGCGAGTCGCAGAGCGAGGAGTGCGCCAACGCCGACGCCATCGCCGGCGCGGGCGACAACTTCGAGGAGAACTGCCTCACCGAGTCCGAGGTGGCGGAGATCGAAGAGTCGGTCGGCGCCGCGAGCATCCTGCCCGCTGGCGAGACGGCGGGCACCTCGAACCTCAGCCTGGTGTCGAACCTGCCCAAGACGGGCCCGTTCGCGACCACCAGCGCGCTCAACTCCGACCTGGCGTTCCAGGGCAAGTACGCGTTCGCGGGCAACTACAACGGGTTCACGGTCTACGACATCCGCAACCCGCGCAGCCCGCAGGCGGTGACCCAGGTGCTCTGCCCGGGCTCGCAGAACGACATCACCGTCTACGGTGACCTGCTCTTCCTGTCGACCGACTCGCCGCGCACGGACAACTCGTGCCAGAGCAGTGGCGGCTCGGTGGCCAACCCGGCCCACTGGGAAGGCATGAAGATCTTCGACATCAGCGACGTCCGCAACCCGCGGTACATCTCGGCGGTGCGGACCGACTGCGGCTCGCACACCCACACGCTGGTGCCGGGCGAGGACAGCGTCTACATCTACGTCTCGTCGTACGGCCCCAACGCCGCAGCGGCGTACTGCAAGCCGCCGCACGACAAGATCTCGATCATCGACGTGCCGCTGGACGCGCCCGAGGACGCCGCGATCGTGGCCACCCCGGTGCTGTTCCCGGACGCCGGCAACCAGGGCGGCAACACCGCCGGCTGCCACGACATCACCGCCTACCCGCACCTCGGCCTGGCCGCGGGTGCCTGCATGGGTGACGGTGTCGTGATCGACATCTCCGATCCGGTCGATCCGGTGGTGCTCGACCAGGTGCGAGACCCGAACTTCGCGTTCTGGCACTCGGCCACGTTCAACAACGACGGCACGTCGATCATCTTCACCGACGAGCTCGGCGGCGGCAGCGGCCCGACCTGCAACCCGACGGTCGGCCCGGTTCGCGGCGCCAACGCCATCTACACGTGGGACGGCGACTCGCTGGAGTTCGCCTCGTACTACAAGATCCCGCGTGAGCAGGCCAACACGGAGAACTGTGTGGCGCACAACGGCTCGCTGATCCCGGTGCCGGGCAAGGACATCTTCGTCCAGGCGTGGTACCAGGGCGGCATCTCGGTGTTCGACTTCACCGACCCGTACAACCCCACCGAGTTCGCCTGGTTCGACCGCGGCACGTTCGACGCCACCGGAACCATCGCCGGCGCGTGGTCGACGTACTACTACAACGGCTATATCTACTCCAACGAGATCCAGCGCGGCTTCGACGTCTTCAACCTCCGCGACCCGAGGGTCGCGCCGGCCAAGGGCGTGCGCTACGACGAGCTCAACACGCAGACTCAGCCCGAGTTCTGACGGGCGGCTGACGCCGTCGTACATCTGACGGACGACGAGCGGGCGGTGATCACCATGGTGGTCGCCGTCCGCTCGTCCGTCGGTAAGACCCCTGTAACGCTCAGCGGATAGCGTTGGCGCGTGCGCGCGATCCGACGACTCATGGTCCGAACCGTTCTTCCCGAGCCGCTCGCCGCGCTCGGCGACCTCGTCACGAACCTGCGATGGTCGTGGCACCAACCCACGCAGGATCTGTTCTCCGCCGTCGACCCGCGGCTGTGGGAGGAGGTCGGCCACGATCCCGTCCGGCTGCTCGGCGAGGTCACGCCCGAGCGGCTGGCCGAGTTGGCCGCCGACCCCGCGTTTCTCGGCCGGGTGCAGGCGACCCACGACGACCTGCAGCACTACCTGACCGAGGCGCGCTGGTACCAGGACCACGACGGCCGTGCGCCGCAGGGCGTGGCCTACTTCTCGCCGGAGTTCGGCATCACCCACGTGCTGCCGCAGTACTCCGGCGGCCTGGGCATCCTGGCCGGCGACCACCTCAAGGCCGCAAGCGACCTCGGCGTGCCGATCATCGGCGTCGGGCTGCTGTACCGGCACGGCTACTTCGTGCAGTCGCTGTCGCGCGAGGGCTGGCAGCAGGAGCGTTACCCCGTCGTCGATCCGGACAACCTGCCGCTGGTGCGGCTGCGCGAGGCCGACGGCACGCCCGCGCACATCACCGTCGGCATGCCCGGCGGCCGGGTGCTCACGGCGGCCGTGTGGGTGGCGCAGGTCGGCCGGGTGCCGCTGCTGCTGCTCGACTCCTACATCGACGACAACGGCCCGGCTGAGCGCGACGTCACCGACCGCCTCTACGGCGGCAGCCGCGAGCACCGTCTGCTGCAGGAGATGCTGCTGGGCGTCGGCGGCGTGCGGGCGGTCCGCGCGTACTGCCGCATCACCGGCACGGCCGCACCCGAGGTGTTCCACACCAACGAGGGGCACGCCGGCTTCCTCGGGCTCGAGCGCATCCGCGAGCTCGTCGAGGAGCGCGGCCTGACCTACGAGGCGGCGCTCGAGTTCACCCGGGCCGGCACCGTCTTCACCACGCATACGCCGGTGCCTGCCGGCATCGACCGGTTCCCCATGGACCTCGTGAAGCAGCACTTCGGCGGCGACAACGCCAGCCCGGGCCTCGCCGTCGAGCAGATCCTCGCGCTGGGTGCCGAGGACTACGAGGGCGGCGACCCGTCGGTGTTCAACATGGCGGTCATGGGGCTGCGGCTCTCGGCCCGCGCCAACGGCGTCAGCACCCTGCACGGCGAGGTCAGCCGCGGCATGTTCGCCGGGCTCTGGCCGTCGTTCGACGAGCGCGAGGTGCCCATCGGCTCCATCACCAACGGCGTGCACGCGCCCACGTGGGTGGCGCCGGAGATCCTGCGGCTCGAGGAGAAGGCCATCGCCGGCGGCGGCTGGAAGGACGCCACCGCAGCGGTCTCCGACGCCGACCTCTGGACCACGAAGCGGGCGCTGCGCCAGCGGCTGGTCGAGGCGGCGCGCACGCGGCTGCGCGACGCCTGGCGGGGGCGCGGCGCGTCCGAGGCCGAGCTCGGCTGGATCGACGACGTGCTCGACCCCGGCGTCCTGACCATCGGGTTCGCCCGCCGGGTGCCGTCGTACAAGCGGCTCACGCTGATGCTGCGCGACTCCGCCCGGCTCAAGGCGCTGCTGCTGCACGCTGAGCGGCCGGTGCAGTTCGTCATCGCGGGCAAGGCGCACCCGGCGGACGACGGCGGCAAGCGGATGATCCAAGAGATGGTGCGCTTCGCCGACGACCCCGAGATCCGGCACCGCATCGTCTTCCTGCCCGACTACGGCATCGCGATGGCGCAGGACCTCTACCCCGGCTGCGACGTGTGGCTGAACAACCCGCTGCGCCCGTACGAGGCCTGCGGCACGTCTGGCATGAAGGCCGCGCTGAACGCCGGGCTCAACCTGTCGATCCGCGACGGCTGGTGGGACGAGTGGTCCGACGGCGTCAACGGCTGGGACATCCCCTCCGCCGAGGGCGTCGACGACCCCGAGTACCGCGACTCCCTCGAGGCGACGGCGCTGTACGAGCTGCTCGAGAACGAGATCGGCCCGCGCTTCTACGACGTCGACGCCGACGACATCCCGCGCCGCTGGGTCGAGCAGCTGCGCCACACGCTGACGACTCTGGGGCCGAAGGTGCAGGCCACGCGCATGGTCCGCGATTACGTGGAGAACCTGTACCGGCCCGCGGCGGAGTCCAGCCGCTCCCTCAACTCCGACTTCGGCGGCGCGGTGTCCCTGGCCGACTGGAAGGAGCAGGTCCGCGCGGCCTGGCCCCAGGTCTCGATCGACCATGTCGAGACCACCGCCGTCGACACCTTCGAGCGCGGCCAGATCCTGCAGTTGCACGCCGTCGTCTCCCTGGGCTCGCTGACCCCGTCGGACGTGTCCGTGCAGGTGGTGCACGGTCCTGTCGACGACGGCGACAACCTGCGTGAGCCCGTGGTCACCCCCATGTCCATGAGCGAGCAGTCCGCCGACGGCTCCTACCGCTTCGACGGCGAGGTCCTGCTCGACCGGACGGGCGCCTTCGGCTACACCGTCCGCATCGTCCCCCAGCACCCACTGCTGGACGACGGCGCCGAACTCGGCCTGGCCGCCCTCCCTGCCTGAATGAGTGAGCGTCTACTGGGGCTATAGCGCCAGTAGACGCTCACCCATCACGACAGCCCGGCCAGGTAGGCGGCCTCGATCTCTCGCAGGACGGCGTCTGGCTCGCTTCGCAGCCGCGCGGGTGAGACTGGCAGCACTCGCCATCCGTAGGCGGCGTAGCGCGCGCGCCGCTCCTCGGTGCGCCGCGGTGCGTCACCGAAGCCGTGAAAGCTCCGGGAGTCGACCTCGACCACCAGCCGGGCCTCCGGCCAGCAGGCGTCCGGCACGATGCCCCGGTGGCCGGGCAACACCCGGTTCCAACGGGGTTCGGGTAGCAGCCGGCTGGTGAGCACGAGATCGCGCAGCTCGCATTCGGGCGCGGAGCGGCAGCCCGCCTCGATGTCCTGCATCGCGAGCCGGACCAGCGCGCCCCCGCGGCGCGGGGCGGCGGTGACCTCGGCGCCCAGGGCGGTGAGCGTGCACTGGCGCCGCTGCACGGTTTCGCACATGAGTGCGCGGACGTTGCGTAGCGCGAGGGCGCGGTGGTGTCCGGGCCGGTCCCAGCAGCGGGAGCAGCCGTTCTCACCGGGACAGACCGGACGCCAGTCCGGCGGCAGGTGCCTCCATCGGACCACTGTGTCGACGACCGCGCGAGCGGCGGGAGCGATGGGCACCACACCCGGAGACGCGGAGGGCGCGAGCGGATCGAGCTCCACGTCCAGCGGTGGCCCGCCGCGGCGCAGCGCAGTCATCCGGTCGTCGTCGATCCAGCGCTGGCTCTTCGGCAGCCGGCGGGTCCGGAGGGCACGGACGAAACCGTGGCTGCGCTGACCGCGGGTCCAGTCGACGAGCACGTCGATGTCGTCGGCGACGGGCGGGCCGTACTGCAGGCCGACCAGGTCGCAGGCCCAGGAGCCGGTGACCACGGCGTCCTCGCCGGCGAACAGGACCGCGGCCCGCAGACGGTGCAACGGCGTGAGTGGTCCGCTGAAGGTCGCGTACACGCCGGGCAGGACGCGCTGCCATGGCCCGCCGGGCCGGATCGCGTGCCGCAAGGCGTCCGCCGTCATGCCGGTGGCGAGCGCCTGCTGCCGGGTGATGAGACCGTCCTGGACCTGCGCGAGCGTCAGAGCGCGAATGTGGGACACGACGCGATCTTCCGCAACCAGAGCCGCGGAGGGAAGAGCGAATTCTGTACCTGTGGATAACCGATGGGTGAGCGTCCACTGGGGCTATGGCGCCAGTAGACGCTCACTCATAGCGGTCAGTAGGTGTAGCCGCCGCCGGTCTGGTCGCTGGACGGGGCGGAGCCGTCGGCGGTGACGGCGTGCCAGACGAAGTGGGTGCCCTGGAAGTCGTCCTCGAAGCCGTCGCCGGTGAAGGAGCCGGGGCCGGAGTCCTCCGCGAAGGTATAGAGCGGACTGCCGTCGAGTGTCAGCTGCTCGGTGCCGTCGGGGCGGTCGACCAGGCCGAACGTGCCGTCGACGCCGTCGACGGACGAGGGGAGGTCGGACTGCGTCGCGGCGACGGGCGGCCAGAAGTCGGTGCAGCCGTCGACGCAGGCGACGGTGCCGCTCGACTCGGCGTCGGTCATGTAGAGGGTGTTGCCGTCGGCGTCGGTGAGGACGGTCGCGAAGTCGGGGATCTCCCGGGTTCCGACGATCCCGTCGACGGTCTGCGTCTCCTCGCCACCCGACCCGGAGTCGGAGGACGTGGACGAGCCGCACGCGCTGAGTGCCAGCAGGGCCACGGCCGCGACGCCGATCAGGCGAGCGCGGCGGGACCCGGTGTGGAATGAAAGGTTCATACCAGTGGTACGAACTCACCACCCGGGGAGATTCAATCGATCACGCGCAACAGCAGTGAGCTGCGTTGCACCAGCGGCACCCGGGCGGCCGCCCGCAGACGCCGCCCGGCCGAACCAGCCCCCGCCGTGTCGACCACGACCTCGTACGACACCCCCCAGAACCGCCCCGGCAGCCGGACCTCCACATCCGAGGCCCCCGCGTGCACGTACAGCAGGAAGGAGTCGTCGAGGATCGGCTCGCCACGCACGCCGCGCGACCGGATGCCGGCGCCGTTGAGGTACATGCCCAGCGTGCGCAGGGATCCGTCGTGCCACTCGGTCTCGGTCATCTCGGTGCCCGACGGCGTGAACCAGGCGATGTCCTTGCGGCCGCCGGCGACGACCGGGACACCCTCGAAGAAGCGGCGCTGCCGGACGACGGGGTGGGCGCGGCGCAGGTCGAGCAGCGTGCGCACCAGCTCGCCCAGCTCGGGGTACTGCGCGGGCAGCGACCAGTCCATCCAGCTGATCTCGTTGTCCTGGCAGTACGCGTTGTTGTTGCCGCGCTGCGTCCGGCCCATCTCGTCGCCCGACAGCAGCATGGGCACGCCGGTGGACAGCAGCATGGTCGTCAGCATGTTCTTGACCTGACGGAGTCGCAGCGCGGCCAGCTCCGGGTCCGACGGCGTCGGGTCGCCTTCGACCCCGTGGTTCCACGACCGGTTGTCGTCGGTGCCGTCGCGGTTGTCCTCGCCGTTGGCCTCGTTGTGCTTGCGGTCGTAGGACACGAGGTCGCGCATGGTGAAGCCGTCGTGCGCGGTGACGTAGTTGATGGACGCGTACGGGCGGCGGCGGTCGTCGGCGTAGAGGTCGGAGGAGCCGGAGAGCCGGAAGGCGAGGTCGCGCACGCCGGCCGCCGCGCCGCGCCAGTGGTCGCGGACGGAGTTGCGGTAGCGGTCGTTCCACTCGGTCCACAGGTGCGGGAACTCGCCGACCTGGTAGCCGCCGGGCCCGACGTCCCACGGCTCGGCGATGAGCTTCACCTCGCGCAGCACCGGGTCCTGCCCGATGACCGTCATGAACGAGCCGAGCATGTCGACGTCGTGCATGGAGCGGGCCAGCGCCGACGCGAGGTCGAAGCGGAACCCGTCGACGTGCATCTCGCCGACCCAGTACCGCAGGGAGTCCATGACCAGGCCGAGCACCGCCGGGTGCGCGACCTTGAAGGTGTTGCCGGTGCCGGTGTAGTCGAGGTAGGCGGAGCGATCGGCGGGGTCGAGGTGGTAGTACGCCTCGTTGGCGATGCCGCGGTAGGCCAGCGTGGGCCCGCCGTCGCCCTGCTCGGCGGTGTGGTTGTAGACGACGTCGAGGATGACCTCGAGCCCGGCCTCGTGCAGCGCGCGGACCATGGCCTTGAACTCGTCGACCTGCTGGCCGCGGCTGCCCGCCGCCGAGTACGCGTTGTGCGGGGCGAAGAACGCCAGCGTGTTGTAGCCCCAGTAGTTCAGGGAGCCGCGGTGCAGGAAGTCGGGCTCGCTGACGTACTGGTGCACGGGGAGCAGCTCGACGGTGGTGATGCCGAGGCCGGTGAGGTACTCGAGTGCCGCCGGGTGGGCGAGGCCGGCGTAGGTGCCGCGCAGCTCGGCGGGGATGTCCGGGTGCGCCATGGTGAAGCCGCGCACGTGCGTCTCGTAGAGGACGGTCTCGGACCACGGCACGCGCGGGGGAGCGTCGCCGCGCCAGTCGAACGGGTGGACGTCGACCACTACCGACTTGGGGACGTACGGGGCGGAGTCGCGGTCGTCGCGGACGCGGTGGTCGCCGCCTTCGTCCATGGACGGGCGGACGTGGCCGTAGATGGCGGGGTGTGCCGTCAGGGCTCCGTCGACGGCGCGGGCGTACGGGTCGGTGAGCAGCTTGGCGGGGTTGAAACGGCGGCCGGTGGCGGGGTCCCACGGACCGTGCACCCGGAAGCCGTACCGCTGGCCCGCGCGCACGCCGGAGACCGCGCCGTGCCAGATGTCGAACGTGCGGTTGGGCAGCACCAAGCGGGTCTCGGTGTCGTCCTCGTCGAACAGGCAGACCTCGACCTGCTGCGCCTCGGGGGCCCAGAGGGCGAAATTCGTCGCCTCGGTGGCGTAGGTGGCACCCAGGGGGGTCCAGTGACCGGGCCAGGGCTCCCTCGCGACATCCACGCCGCGCATTCTTTCTCATTGAACCGACAAGCACCTCTTCCTCCAGGTGACGGTGGGGCCGGGTACCGTGCCGGGATGAGCGAACGTGAGCACCAGCCCGTGCGCCTGGAGGTCGACGGCGGCGTCGCGACCATCCGGCTGGAGCGGCCGCCGATGAACGCCCTGGACGCCGCCATGCAGGACGGCCTCCTGACGGCCGCGGCCGAGGCGACCGAGCGGCGCGACGTGCGCGCCGTCGTCGTCTACGGCGGCGAGAAGGTCTTCGCGGCCGGCGCCGACATCAAGGAGATGGCGGGCTGGTCCTACACCGACATGGTCGACCGGTCGGTGGCGCTGCAGGCCGCGTTCACCGCCGTCGCGCGCATCCCGAAGCCGACGGTCGCCGCCGTCACCGGGTACGCGCTGGGCGGCGGCTGCGAGCTCACCCTCGCCTGCGACCTGCGCTTCGCCGCCGCCGACGCCAGGCTGGGGCAGCCCGAGATCCTGCTCGGCCTGATCCCCGGCGCCGGCGGCACGCAGCGGCTCTCGCGGCTGGTCGGCCCGTCGCGCGCGAAGGACCTCATCTTCACCGGCCGCATGGTGGGCGCCGACGAGGCGCTGGCCATCGGGCTGGTCGACCGCGTCGTCCCGGCAGGCGAGGACGTGTACGCGGCGGCTGTCGAGTGGGCATCCCGGTTCACGACGGGCCCGGCGTACGCCCTGCGGGCGGCCAAGGAGGCGATCGACGGCGGCCTGTCCACGGACCTCGACACCGGGCTGCAGCTCGAACGGCAGCTGTTCGCCGGGCTGTTCGCCACCGAGGACCGCGGCATCGGGATGCGCTCGTTCATCGAGAACGGTCCCGGCAAGGCCGCCTTCGAGGGCCGCTGATGACGGGGGACGAGCGGCCGCCGACGCGCGAGCCCGCCTCGGCCGAGGACGTCGAGCGGGCCTGGAACGACACCAAGCTGGCTCAGGTGCTCTACCACGACTGGGAGGCGCAGACCTACGACGACAAGTGGTCGATCTCGTTCGACGAGCGCTGCATCTCCTACGCGCGCGACCGCTTCACCGCCGTCGCCGGCCAGCCGGACGCGCCATACGAGAAGGCCCTCGAGATCGGCGCCGGGACGGGGTTCTTCTCACTGAACCTGCGCCAGGCCGGTGTGCTCGACGACGTCACGGTCACCGACATCTCGCCGGGCATGGTCGAGGCGGCGCAGCGCAACGCCCGCGGGCTCGGGTTCGAGATCGCCGGCGAGGTGGCCGACGCCGAGGACCTGCCGTTCCCCGACGAGACGTTCGACGTCGTCGTCGGGCACGCCGTCATCCACCACCTGCCCGACGTCGAGCAGGCGTTCCGCGAGATGCTCCGCGTCCTCAAGCCGGGCGGGCGGGTCGTCATCTGCGGCGAGCCGACGAAGTACGGCGACCGGATCGCGCGGGCGCTGTCGCGGGCCACCTGGTGGGCGGCGACGCGCGCGACGCATCTGCCGCCGTTGAAGCAGAAGTGGGCCCGGCCGCAGGAGGAGCTGGACGAGTCGTCCCGCGCGGCCGCGCTCGAGTCCGTCGTCGACCTGCACACCTTCGACCCCGGCGCGCTGACGGTGCTGGTCACGCGGTCCGGGTTCACCCACGCGCACGCCGTCACCGAGGAGCTGACGGCGGCCTGGTTCGGCTGGCCGGTGCGCACGCTCGAGCACGCCGTCAACCCCGACCGGCTGGGCTGGGGCTGGGCGATGTTCGCGTACAAGAGCTGGCTGCGGCTCTCGGCGGCGGACCGCGTGCTGGCGCGCGTCGTGCCGCGCGAGCTGTTCTACAACGTGTCGGTGACGGCGGTCCGGCCGTCGTAGTGCCCGGGGTGACCTCCGGGGTGACGACGGCGGCGGCTCACGCTGCCGCCGTCGTCGCTCCCAGTTCTGCCGGGAGCCGCGCCAGTGGCTCGCACAGCGTCACCCGCATCGCGTCGTAGCCGTCAGACCGCTCCAGCCGGACCCGGCCGTGCCGGGCCAGCGTCGCGCAGTACCAGTGGTGGCCGGGCAGCCCGACGGTGTAGAGCTCTCGGTAGCCGACCAGCCGGGCCATGGTCACCAGGTGGTCCAGCAGCGTCGAGCCGAGGCCGGCGCGCTGCCAGCGGTCCTCGACGACGACGGCGAGCTCGCCGGTGGCGCCGTCGTCGCGGCCGAGGTTCGCCAGTGCGACGACCGTCCGGTTGGGCGCCTCGGCCACGAGCGCGATGTCGGTGCCGAGGAGCTGCGAGAGGAACCGGCCGGTCATGGCCGGGACGGAGTGGTAGCGGTGCCGGACGGTCTCGGTGGAGCACCGCACGTGCATCGCGCTGACGTCACCGGCATCGCGCGGCGTGGCGGCCCGGATGGTGACCGAGCGCCCGTCGCGGAGCCGGGTGGTGACGCCGGGGCCGGAGAACAGGTGTGCCGAGTTCTTCATCCGACCAGCCTGCGCCGCGGGTGTTTCCGGGTGGTCTCGCCGCCATGACATACCGTGTGGCGATGCCGTTCCGCCGTCCCCGCGACCCCCGGCAGGCGCGCTACCTGACGCCGTCGTCGCTGCGCTGGGTGGTCCGGAACCGGGCCTGGAGCTGGTGGTACCTGGTCCGGTACGCGCGGCTGGCCCGGCTGCGGCTTCGCCATCCCGAGGTGGTCACCGAGGGCATGGTGTTCCTCGGCCGGCGGGCGCGGGTCTCCGGGCGGCCCGGGTACGGACGGGTGGTGCTCGGGCGATGGGTGCACATCGGCGACGGGACCCGGCTCCTCGCGCACGAGGGGACGCTGCGCGTCGGCGACAAGGCGGTGTTCGGCTCGTCGTCGACCATCACCTGTTATCTGGACGTCGAGATCGGCGCCCGGACGCTGGTGGCCGACTGGGTCTACGTCACCGACTTCGACCACCGCTTCGACGACCTCGCGACGCCGATCAAGGACCAGGGGATCGTGAAGTCGCCGGTGCGGATCGGCCCGGACGGCTGGCTCGGGGTGAAGGTGACGGTGCTCCGCGGCGCCGTCGTGGGGCGCGGCTGCGTGCTGGCCGCTCACGCCGTCGTCCGCGGCACGGTCCCGGACCACGCCGTCGCCGGGGGAGTTCCGGCGAGAATTCTCAAGCACCGCGGAAATCCGGCGGTTTCAGCGGAAAGCGGGGAAGTCGATTGTCCGGATCGGCGGAATTAGCGCCGGTCTGAGCGTCGTATTCTGTCCGTATTCTCCGCTACGGAGCCTTCGCTCGCATTTGGTGTTCCACCGCGAGTAATTCCTCAATTCTCAAGGTCAACACGTCTGTCGGGCCAGTACGATCACACAGCAAAGGCCCGGTCCTCGACCTACGTCGCGCCCATCGTCCGCCATTCTCGGCGGCGGCGCGGAGGCATCGTCCCCGAACAGACCAAGGAGAGCAGGAATGGCTTCCTGGGAAAGACATCGCCGGCGCCGGGTAGCGGCAACGCTCCTGGCGGCTGGAGTGGCCCCGGTAGTCGCCGTCGGTGCATGGCTCGTTCCGGCATCGGCAGCCGAAGGTGACGAATCGCGTGCGGCGGCGCGATTCCTGAGCGGAGAGGTCCTCGGGACCGATCTCGACAGCCTGGTCGAACTGGCCGGCGTCGAGGTCGAGAACCTCGGGGAGGCCGAGCCGGTCACCGACGCGAACCCGCTCGACCTCACGGTCCTCGACACGCTGAACGTGTCGCTGCCGGGCGGGGTGCAGCTGCCGCTGAGCGACATCATCCAGCTCGGCGCCGTCAACCAGTGGGCGTCGGCCGAGGACGGCGGCACCTCGCACGCCGCCACCGGCGCGGTCGCCGACAACGGCGGCGTCGGGACCGGCGCCGAGGCCGGCTTCCCCGGCAACGCGACGTTCGACCTCACCGACCTGCTCGGTGACGCGCTGACCGACCTGATCGCCGACCTCGAGCTCGAGCTCGGCGCCGTCTCGTCCGAGGCGCACCTGGCGCCCGCGGGCGAGGAGTTCGAGGTCACCCGCGACTACGAGATCGCCGGCGGTCAGCTGACGCTGACACTTCCCCTGCTCGCCGATCTCCTCCCCGCGGTCCAGGACGCCGTCGGCACCGTCGACGAGGTCGTCAACGGCCTGGCCGGTCCCGAGGGCACCATCGCCCAGACCCTCTCGACCGTCGAGGGGCTGCTGAGCCTCCTGTCGGTCGCGGGCGTCGAGAACCCCGACATCACGGTCTCGCTCGAGACCGACCTGGCCGGCGCCGTCGAGGAGCTGCTCAACACCACCCTCGGCGAGGGCACGGGCGTCGAGCTGAACCTCGGCGCGGGCACGCTGGTCATCGACCTCGACACGCTCGCCGGCGGCCTGAACGACCAGGCGCCGAACACAGAGCTGCTGAGCAACGCCGTCATCGACCAGCTCGCCGAGACCATCGGCACCCTGCTCGACACGCTGGTCACCGACATTGTCGAGACGGTCGAGAACGCGCTGCGGGCGGCGACCCTCGACATCAAGATCTACGCCGAGGTGGGCGGGCTGCTGTCCGGCACGCTGGACCTGCAGCTCACCGGCACGCTGGCCGACGTCATCACCGGCGAGGCCGAGTTCGTCAACAACAGCAGCGGTGTCGTCATCGGCCTCATCTCGTCGCTGATCGCACCCGTGCTCGACACGCTGATCACCACGGTCGGCGGACTGGTCGAGGACCTCGTGTTCGCCGAGGGCGGGCCGCTCACCACGCTGGGCGAGACGGTCGCCGGCCTGGTCGGGTCGCTGACCGACCAGCTCACCCCGGTGGGCGAGCTGCTCGCGTCGATCCTGTCGATCAAGCTCAACGTGCAGGACGACCAGCCGGCGACGCCGGTGAGCGCGCTGGCCCGGGCCGCGGACGGTCCGTACAGCGTGGCGGCCCTCGAGGTGACGGCGCTGCCGTCGGCTCCGGTCGCGGTCGTGACGCTGGCCGAGTCCACGGTCGGCCCCAACACCGTCGCCGACGACGGTGGTGAGACCGAGGTCGAGGGCACGGAGACCGAGGTCGAGGGCACCGAGGTCGAGGGCACCGAGGTCGAGGGCACTGAGGTCGACGGTACGGAGACTGAGGTCGACGGGACCGAGGTGGACGGCACCGAGGTGGACGGGACCGAAGTGGACGGTACGGAGACTGAGGTCGACGGGACCGAGGTCGACGGCACTGAGGTGGACGGGACCGAGGTCGACGGCACTGAGGTCGACGGGACTGAGGTCGACGGGACTGAGGTCGACGGGACCGAGGTCGACGGCACTGAGGTGGACGGGACTGAGGTCGACGGCACTGAGGTCGACGGCACTGAGGTGGACGGCACTGAGGTCGACGGGACCGAAGTGGACGGCACCGAGGTGGACGGGACCGAGGTCGACGGGACCGAGGTCGACGGGACCGAAGTGGACGGCACCGAGGTCGACGGGACCGAGGTCGACGGGACCGAGGTCGACGGCACTGAGGTCGACGGCACTGAGGTGGACGGCACCGAGGTCGACGGGACCGAGGTCGACGGGACCGAGGTGGACGGCACCGAGGTCGACGGGACCGAGGTCGACGGGACCGAGGTGGACGGCACCGAGGTCGACGGGACCGAGGTCGACGGGACCGAGGTCGACGGCACTGAGGTCGACGGGACCGAGGTCGACGGGACCGAGGTCGACGGGACCGAGGTCGACGGGACCGAGGTCGACGGCACCGAGGTCGACGGCAGTGAAGTCGACGGCACTGAAGTCGACGGTTCCGAGACGGCGGGTACTGAGACCGAGGTCGAGGGCACCGAGGTCGACGGGACCGAGGTGGACGGCGTCGAAACAGCCGGCACCGAGACCGAGACCGCCGGCACCGAGACCGAGGTCGACGGCTCCGAGGTCGACGGCGCGGAGGTCGACGGCGTCGACACGGCCGGGGGTGACAACGACCCCGACCCGGCGGTCGAGGACAACGGCACCGACGACGACGGTCAGGAGGACCGCGGCGCGGACAACGACGACGAGCACCTGCCCGACACCGGTAACGGGTCGAGCCAGCTGCTGATCGTCGGCCTGGGCCTGATGCTCTCCGGTGGGCTCGCCGCCTACGCGGTCAGCCGCAGGCGGGGCATCGGCCAGGGCTGAGCCGAACGCACCGAAACGCACTGAGAACGGCGGCCGGTGGTCGTGGATCCGGAACTCCGGGTTCACACCATCGGCCGCCGTCATTCCCGGCCATACCGCCGCACTGCCGACTGACATATGCACAACGCATGGCGCCATCAGCCGAATGGCCCCATCGCACTCCGCTCAATGGTGCTCTGACCAGGACATAGGGCGGAAAAGTGGAGGGCCGGCAACGGGTCCGCGTGTCGGCCGTTGGTAACGATTGGGTCACGGCGGGCACTCTCTCGGTTTAGACCAGAGGTCCCGTTTTGCACACTGCGGCGAGGGCCGATTCGCCCCTTTCGCCCTAGTTCTGCGCGGCGTTAGCTCCCCGTTCGTCCGGATCGCCCCGTAAAAGGGTGTAAGAAACGAGTGTCCCTCTTTATGGCAAACACCGCGATAGGGCCTTTCGAGGCTTAGGGGACGACGCGAGGCGAATGGGCGGTCGGTGTCCCGGGATGCAAATTCACCAAGTACGAGACACGCCTCTGGAGCGGTTGTAGGTTCATGATCACGCTTCGCCGGCCAAGGCACATCTGATGGCCGCTGCGAAGGAGCCCGCCATGAAAATGCAAATGCCAGAGGAGAAGGCATGCCTGCAACACCTGTTATGCGCCGGCGTCGCGCAGCAGCAACGCTGCTCGCAGCTGGTATTGCCCCGGTTTTCGCTGTCGGCGCGTGGCTCACGCCCGCCGCAGCGGCCGAGGGTGACGAGTCGCGCGCCGGTGCGCGATTCCTGGACGGCACCGTCCTGGGTACCGACCTGGACGAGATCGCCGAGCTCGCCGGCGTCGAGGTCGAGAACCTCGGCCAGGCCGACCCGGTCACCGAGGCGAACCCGCTGGACGTCACGCTGCTCGACTCCATCAACATCACCATCGAGGACGGCATCCAGCTGCCTCTCGAGGACATCATCAAGATCGGTGCCGCGAACCAGTGGGCCACCGCTGAGGACGGCGCCATCTCGCACGCCGCCACCGGCGCGGTCGCCGACAACGGCGCCATCGGCACGGGCGTCGACGCCGGCTTCCCGGCCAACGCCACGTTCGACCTGACCGACCTGCTCGGCGAGGGCATCACCGACACGATCGCCGACGTCGAGCTCGAGCTCGGCGCCGTCTCGTCCGAGGCTCACCTCGAGCCGTCGGGCGACGACTTCGAGGTCTCGCGCGACTACGAGATCGCCGGTGGCGAGCTCCGTGTCACGGTTCCGCTGCTCGGTGGGCTCGACCTCGAGCTCGGCGACGACGCCGCCATCTGGATCGAGGACGGCACCATCGTCATCGACCTGAGCGCGATCTTCGAGAGCCTGAACGACCTCCCGCCGAACAGCGAGCTGATCGGTGACGGCCTGTTCAACATCCTCGACGACCTGCTGGGCGAGCTGCTCGGCGACCTCGGCGAGGGCCTGGGCGACCTGCTCGGCGACCTCGGCGTCGACGACCTCACCAACGGCCTGGCCGACGCCCTGACCGACATCCTGTCGATCAAGGTCAACGTCCAGCCGGACCAGGCGGAGGCCGGCATGGCCATGCCGACCTCGGCGCGCACCGCGGTCAACGTCGAGAAGGCTTCGACCTCCGAGACCTACAGCGTCGCGGCCGTGCAGGTCACCCTGCTCGGTGGCCTCGACAACGGCGGCGTCTCCGTGACGCTGGCCGAGTCGCACGTCGGCCCGAACACGCTGGCCGACGAGGCCGAGACCGAGGTCGACGGCACCGAGACCGAGGTCGACGGCACCGAGGTCGACGGCACCGAGGTGGATGGCACCGAGGTCGACGGGACCGAGGTCGACGGCACCGAGGTGGATGGCACCGAGGTCGACGGCACCGAGACCGAGGTCGACGGCACCGAGGTCGACGGCACCGAGACCGAGGTTGACGGCACCGAGACCGAGGTCGACGGCACCGAGGTCGACGGTGACGACGACGGCGACAACGACGCCAACGGCAACGAGGACGGCAACGACGACGGCGGCGAGCTGCCCGACACCGGTGCCGGCTCGAGCCAGCTCCTGATCCTCGGCCTGGGCCTGGTCCTGGCCGGTGGCATCGCGGCCTACGCCGTGAGCCGTCGCCGCGGTCTGACCGTCGAGTGACACAGCACCACCAGCACCACTGAGCACCATCAGCAACGCGGAGTAGCACCACGGCTCCGGTGATCGATCACGGTGGGTCCGCTCCCAAGCCATGGGTGTGGACCCACCGGATCGGCGTTTCCGGGGTCGGTCGAACCAGGCGGTCGACACACGAGGGCAGGCACGATGCAGGACCAGGAGACAACGGCAGCGGCGCACGAGCAGAAGCAGCAGCCGCGGCCGACATGGATCAAGGTGGTCGCCGGCGCGCTGGGCGCGGTGCTGGTCGCCCACCTGCTGGCGACGGCGGTGTTCGTCGGGCCGGCGAACGCCGCGAAGACGACGCTGGGCTCGTCGCTCACGAACTACATGCAGCCCTATTTCCAGCAGGAGTGGAGCCTCTTCGCCCCGACGCCCATCAGCGTCGAGTACTCCATGCTGGTGCGCGGCTGGTACGACGCCGACACCTCGACGGAGTGGGTGAACGTCACCGACCTCGAGATCGAGGGCAACATCCTGCACAGTCTGGCGCCGTCGCGGGCCGGCATCGTCACCCGCAGGCTGGCCGGCAACATGCGTAAGCAGTACCGGCTCGTCACGGCCGCCGAGCGTGAGACGCTGGCCGGCAACTACCACGAGAACGCGTGGGCCCGCATGGAGGAGCGCATGCTCGCCGAGGCCGACCGCAGCTCCGACGCGCGCATCTCCTACGTGCTGCGCCTGGACCGCGCCATGACGGCGTACGCCACCCAGTTCGTCTGGGCCTGGTGGGGCCGCGACTCCGGCATCCAGTTCGTCGAGGTGCAGCTGCAAGAAACCCGCGCGCCGCGCTTCGACGACCGCGGCGACGACCCTTCGATGACGGTGCGCGAGTTCGGCCGCCGTCCGCTCTATCAGTACGACGGCCAGGACAGCGACGCGTTCGCCGAGGCCATCGGGAGGTTCCGGTGATCGGGTCCGCCGTCGACCGGGCGCTGGACGGCATCGCCGCCACCGTCGGCAAGGGCGAGGAGTGGCTCCTCGGCGCCAAGCGCGCGACGTACGGTGTCGCCGTCGTCCGCGTCATCTTCGGCGGCGCGGCCGTCTGGTTCCTGCTCGCCAACTTCAGCAACCGGCACTACCTGTGGGGCGACGCCGCGCAGTGGATGTCGCCGCTGGAGCGCAACGGCGGCTTCGGCTTCCCGTTCACGCTCTTCGAGGGCGGCAGCGACCCCACGATGCTGACGGTGAAGGTGCTGATCGTCCTCGCACTGGCGATCCTCTTCACGCTCGGCTGGCGCACCCGGGTCGTCGCGCCGGCGCTGCTGATCTGCTGGGTCAGCCTCATCGAGTCGAACCCGCTCTACGGCGACCAGAGCGACAACATCTTCCGCATCCTGCTCATCTACCTGTGCTTCGCCGACCTGTCCGGACGGTGGTCGCTCGACGCCCGCCGCCGCGCGCGGCAGGAGCAGGGCCTCAGCCGGCGCCTGTGGCCGCGTCGGTTCACGCCCGAGGGGCTACGCCGCGGCTCGGCCCGGCTCGGCGTCCTGATCCACAACCTCGCCGTCGTCGCCGTCGCCGCGCAGATCTGCATCATCTACGTCGCCTCGGCGCTGTACAAGGTGCAGGGCGAGCCGTGGCAGGAGGGCACCGCCGTCTACTACCCGATGCAGGTGGGGCAGTACCGGCCGTGGCCGTGGCTCAACGACCTGCTGTCGGCGAACGCGTTCGGCGTGCTGGTCGTCTCGTACTTCTCCGTCTTCATCCAGCTGTTCTTCCCGCTGATGCTGCTGCGCCGCGGCACCCGCGTCGTCGCGCTGCTGGGCGTCCTCGGCATGCACGCAGGCATCGGGATCATCATGGGCCTGCCGTTCTTCTCGCTGTTCATCATGGCCGGCGACCAGGTGTTCATCCGCGACTCCACGTACCAGGCCATCGCGGCGCGGGTCCGGAGCGGCTGGGAGGAACGACGGCGACGGCGGCGGCCGGGTGCCGCGTCACCCGGCGGGGGAGTCCCGCCCCAGGGTGGCCGGCCGGCCGCAGCGCACGCCGTCGGCGAGGAGGCTCCGGCCGAGCCCGTGCCCACCAGGTAGCCTGGCCCGCGTGCCGAACGAGAGGCCGGACGAGCGGCCGGACGAGAGGCTGGCCGACAGCCGGAACGACGGCGTAGCCGACGGCCGGGGCGCCCAGGTGCCGCCCATCGCGAAGGGCGTCGCGTTCTTCCTGGTCGGCGTCGTCGCGCTGCACTTCGCGATGACGTTCCTCTGGAACGCGCCCGCCAACCCGATCAAGGACTCCATCGGCGGTCAGGTGTCCGGGTACATGCGCCCGTTCTTCCAGCAGAACTGGAGCCTGTTCGCGCCCAACCCCGTCAACGCCGAGGACGAGATCCTGGTGCGGGCGCAGGTCGAGGACCCGCAGACCGGCGCCCTGCGCACGACGGAGTGGGAGGAGCCGACCCGGCTCGAGTGGACGCTGATCCACCACGATCCCGCGCCGTCGCGGGCCAGCCGGCTGACGTCGAACCTGCACCGCCGCGTCAACACAGCGTGGAACGCGCTGAGCGACGAGCAGCAGGAGATCGTCGCGCGCGACTACACCGACATGCCCGACTGGGTGCCGCTGGCCGACGACCTCATCGCGGCGCAGGGCGGCGAGACGTCGTCGCGGGTGGCCAACATCGTCCGCGCCGACCGCGTCGCCACCGGCTACGCCACCCAGTTCGCCCGGGCGATGTGGGGTGAGGACGTCGTCGCCGTCCAGTTCCAGCTGGTCCGCACGCCGGTGCCGCGCTGGGACGTCCGCTTCGACCCCGTCCCCGAGAACCCGCAGCAGACCACGCGCGACTTCGGCTGGCGCCCGGCGCTCGTCGACCCGAACCAGGACGAGACCGCCTTCGCCGACGTCGTCGACGGGCTGGTGGAGAACCGATGATCGGCGATGCTCTCCGGGTCGTGACCGGCGCCGTCGGGCGGACCGTCGACGCCGGCGAACGCTGGCTGTTCGACGGCAAGAAGGCCACCCATGGGCTGGCCGCGATGCGCATCCTCATCGGCGTCGCGATCCTCGGCTCGCTCACCGTCAACTTCACCAACCGGCACTACGTGTGGGGCCCGGGCGCGCGCTGGCTGACCCCCTGGCTCACCGTCGACGAGTACGGCTTCCCGTTCACCGCCGTCTTCGCCTACGACGACAACACCACCGTCTTCACGCTGAAGTACCTGCTGCTGGCCGCGCTCGCCGTCGCGTTCACGCTGGGCTGGCGCACCCGCGTCGTGACGCCGCTGCTGATGATCGGCATCGCCAGCCTGATGCGTCTCAACCCGCTGGGCGACGACGCCGGCGACAACATCGTGCGCATCATGCTGCTGTTCCTGTGCTTCGCCGACGTGTCCATGCGCTGGTCGCTGGACGCCCGCCGCCGGGCCCGGCCCGACTACCGCCCGCTGATCGCGCTGCCGCCGTGGACCGGCACGCTCTTCCACAACGTCGCGCTCATGGCCGTGGCCGCGCAGGTCTTCATCATCTACATGACCTCCGGGCTGTCGAAGGTCCAGGGCAGCATGTGGCAGGAGGGCGTCGGCCTGTACTACCCGCTGCGCATCGGCCAGTACGCCCCCTGGCCCGGGTTGAACGAACTCGTCTACACCAACGGGTTCTTCGTCACGATCGGCAGCTACGTGACGGTGTTCGTGCAGGTCCTGTTCCCGCTGCTGTTGCTGCGGCGAGGGACCCGGGTGCTGGCGCTGCTGGCGATCTTCGCCATGCACGTCGGCATCGCCGTCACCATGGCGCTGCCCTGGTTCTCGCTGGCCATGATCGCCGCCGACATGGTCTTCATCCGCGACGACACCTACCGCGCCCTGACCCGCTGGCTCACGCGCGCCCGCCGCAGCCAAGCTCCCGACCCCGAGCCCTCACCGCCCGAACCCACCCATGATCATCGGCGATCGCTGGCGCCAGAGCACCAGTGATCGCCGATGATGTCGGTTGTCCACAGGCCGATTCGCGCGACTTCCGCGATTCGCGCAGGCTGGTGCCGTGGACATCGAGGACCTCATCGCCGGCCAGGACGGCGTGGTCAGCCGTGCGCAGGCGCTCGCGAGCGGGCTGACCGAGGACGCGCTGACCTGGCTGCTGCGGTCGGGCCGCTGGCGTCGGGTCCACGCCGGTGTGTACGCCACGTTCACGGGGCCGTTGCCCTTCGCGGCGCAGGTGTGGGCGGCGATCCTGCGTGCGGGCCGCGGCGCGGTGGCCAGTCACCGGACCGCGGCCTATCTGGACGGCCTGTGTGACGACCCGGGCCCGACGGTGCACGTCACCGCGCCCGCCGAACGACACGTGCGGGGCAAGGTCGACGGTGTTCGGGTCCACTACGCGCATCGACTCGCCCTGACCCGGCATCCGGCCAAGACCCCGCCCCGGACCCGGGTCGAGGACACCGTGCTGGACCTCGTCGACACCGCATCGCACCCGCGCGAGGCGGAAGGCTGGGTGACGGCGGCCTGTCAGCGCCGCGCGACCACGCCGGAACGACTCGCCGACGCCCTGGCACGGCGGAAGAAGATCCGCTGGCGGGCCATGGTCGAGGCGATGCTCACCGATGTCGCCGAGGGCGCGCAGTCACCACTCGAACTGCGCCACCTGCGCCGGGTCGAACGCGCCCACGGCCTGCCCACCGGCTGCCGCCAACGCCGCGTCGCCGGCCGGCGCGTCATCTGGATCGATGTCGACTACGAGCAGTACCGCGTGCGAGTCGAGCTCGACGGCCGCGTCGGGCACACCGGCGAAGGCCGGTTCCGCGACCACCAGCGCGACAACCGCGCCACCGTCGACGGCCACGCGACGCTGCGCTACGGCCACGCCGACGTGTTCACCGACCCATGCGGCGTCGCCGCCGAACAGGCCCGCGTCCTCACCGCCCGCGGCTGGACCGGCACACCACGCTCCTGCCGGCCCGGCTGCCCTGTGGACACTCGTGATCATCGGCGATTGCTGGCGTCGGAACACCAGTGATCGCCGATGATCATGGGAACTACACTTCGCCGCGGACGCGGCGCCAGGCCTGCTGCACCGAGGCGGGCCGGTCGGCGAGGATGTTGCCGTCGGCGGCGGGTGCGGGGCGCGGGCGGGGCGGACGGGGGTCGGCCACCGCGGCCGCGTAGACCTTCTCGGTCTCGCGGGCGACGGCGGTCCAGACGTACTCGGTGGCGATGCGCTGGTGGGCGGCCCGGACCAGGCGCTGCGACAGACCGGGCTCCTCGAGCAGCCGCATGGCCGCCGACGCGAGGTCGCTGGGGTCGCGCGGCGGGACCAGCAGGCCCGTCACGTCGTGCTCGATGACCTCGCGCAGGCCGCCGCTGTCGCCGGCGATGACGGGGGTGCCGGCCGCGCACGCCTCGAGCGCCACGATGCCGAACGGCTCGTACGACGACGGCACCAGGGCGACGTCGGCCGCGCCGAAGAGCGCCGCGAGCTCGGGCTGGCCCATGCGCCCGGCGAACTGCACGACGTGGTCGATCTGCAGGCGCTGCGCCAGCCGCCGCAGGTTGACCTCCTGCGACCCGGCGCCGGCCAGGACCAGCCGGGCGTCGTGGTGGCGCTGCCGAATGAGCGACAGTGCCTCGATGCAGACGTCGACGCCCTTCTCCCATTCGAGGCGTCCGCCGAACACCAGCAGCGGCGTCTTGGGCGGGATGCCGAACCGCTCGCGCGTCGCCCGCCGCGCCTCGGCCGTGGTGCGCCAGGCCGGGTGGTCGACGGCGTTGCGGATGACGGTGAGGTCCTCGGGTGGCACGTCGAACGCGGCCGCGGCCTCGACCCGCATGGCCTCGGAGCAGACGATGGAGCGCGTGGCCTCGGCGACCAGCCAGGCCTCGATGTCGTGCCGGGCCCGCGACAGCGGCGTCGACAGCCAGCCGTCCCAGAGGCCCGCCTCGGTGGCGTGGATGGTGGCGACGAGCGGCGCGTCGATGGCACGGGCGACGTTGATGCCGGCGTGGGCGTCGACCCAGTCGTGGGCGTGGACGACGTCGGGCATCCACTCGCGGGTCAGGCGATGGGCGGTGCGCATGAGGCTGGTGTTGAGTGCCAGCACCCACGGCACGAGGTCCTCACCGCGCTCCCCGGCCGGGGGATCGGGCGGCGCCCGGAAGACGCGCACGCCCTTGTCGTCCTCTTCCTCGGGCATGCCCGGGGCGGACTGGGTGACGACGGCGACGTCATGACCGTCGGCGACGAGACCCTCGGTGAGGCGGTGGACGTGACGCCCGAGACCGCCGTAGATCACTGGCGGGTACTCCCACGAAACGACAAGTATCCGCATCGCGCGATCATTTCACAGTGGGGCCGTGATCGGGACCGAGTGAGGACGGCGAAAACGGGTAGGGGCGGCCGTTCCGGACTGTGACGTGTTGCACGTCAACCGGGCTTGGACTGCTGGTTACCTGTCGGTAACATCGGGACTCTCGAAGGCCCTCCCACCTCGGTGTGGGCTAGCCTCGCGAGGGACGCCGCGACGGCGTCGCGCCACCCACCCGGCCTAGGAGGTCGCAACCCGGCCATGAAGATCGTGACCCTGGTCAAGCACGTTCCGGACGCCACCGCGGATCGGAGTTTCACCGCTGCCGACAACACCACTGATCGTGCCGGTGTCGACGGCCTGTTGTCCGAGCTCGACGAGTACGCCGTCGAAGAGGCCCTCAAGGTCGCCGATGCCGGCGAGGACGTCGAGATCGTCGCCCTGACGATGGGCCCCGACGGCGCCGACGCCGCTCTGAAGAAGGCGCTGCAGATGGGCGCGGACTCCGGCGTGCACGTCGTCGACGACTCCCTGCACGGGTCCGACGCGCTGGCCACCGCCCGGGTGCTGGCGGCCGCCGTCACCAAGATCGGCGACGTCGATCTGGTCCTGACCGGTATGGCGTCGACCGACGGCGCCATGAGTGTGGTCCCGGCGATGCTGGCCGAGCACCTCGGGCTGGCGCACGTGGGCTTCGTCGGCGAGCTGGCGGTCGACGGGGCCACGGTGACGGCGCGGCGCGACGGCGACACCGCGTCGGAGACCATCGAGGCCGCCCTGCCCGCGGTGGTGGCGGTGACCGACCAGATCAACGAGCCGCGGTATCCGTCGTTCAAGGGGATCATGGCGGCGAAGAAGAAGCCGGTCGAGTCGTGGTCGCTGGCCGACCTGGGGGTCGACGGCGGCAGTGTCGGCCTGGGTGGGGCCGCCACGGTCGTGCGTGAGGTCGTCAAGCGCCCGGAGCGCGCCGCGGGCACGGTGGTGACCGATGAGGGTGACGGCGGCGTGAAGCTGGCCGAGTTCCTCGCCGCGCAGAAGCTCATCTGAGAGGGATGGCGATGGCTGAGATTCTGGTTCTGGTCGACCACGTCGACGGTGAGGTCCGCAAGACCACGCTCGAGTTGCTGACGCTGGCCCGGCGTGCGGGTGAGCCGGCCGCCGTCTTCTTGGGGTCGGGCTACCACGAGGCGGCCCGCGAGGCGTTGGGGCAGTACGGCGCGGTGAAGGTGTATGTGGTCGAGGCGGGCGAGTTCGAGCAGTACCTCGTCGTGCCGAAGGCCGAGGCGCTGGCGCAGATCGCGTCCTCGTCCGGCGCGGCCGGCGTGTTGCTGACCTCGTCGCCGGAGGGGAAGGAGATCGCGGCCCGGCTCGCGGTGAAGCTCGGCTCCGGCGTCATCACCGACGCCACCGATGTCACTGGTGTCGCCCCCGATCTGATCACCACGCAGTCCGTGTTCGCCGGCGGCTACACAGTGACCGCGCAGGTCACCACCGGGACGCCGGTCATCACGGTGAAGCCCAACGCCGTCACCCCCGAACCCGCACCCGCGACCCCGGCGGAGGAGAAGGTGGCGGTCGCGTTCTCCGAGGCCGCCACGAAGGCACGCATCGTCGAGCGCAAGCCGCGCGCCGCGACCGGCCGGCCCGAACTGACCGAGGCATCGATCGTGGTCTCCGGCGGACGGGGCACCGGCGGCGACTTCGCCCCGGTCGAGGCGCTGGCCGACGCCCTGGGCGCGGCCGTGGGCGCGTCCCGCGCGGCGGTGGACTCGGGCTGGTACCCGCACGCCTACCAGGTCGGGCAGACCGGCAAGACCGTCTCCCCCCAGTTGTATCTGGCCGCGGGGATCTCCGGCGCGATCCAGCACCGGGCCGGCATGCAGACGTCGAAGACCATCGTCGTGGTCAACAAGGACCCCGAGGCGCCCATCTTCGCGATGGCCGACTTCGGCGTCGTCGGCGACCTCCACACCGTCCTCCCGCAGGCCACCGCGGAGATCCAGAAGCGCAAGAGCTGATCCATCGACGACGGCGGCCGGCTCCCCACACGTGCGGGGACCGGCCGCCGTCGCACGTCGTAAACTGGACGGAACATGTCTGACCGCCGCGTGTACCTCGACCATGCGGCGACGACCCCCGTCCTCCCCGCAGTGATCGACGTCGTCGCCGGGGCCATGGCTACCCTCGGCAACCCGTCGTCGCTGCACGCGTCCGGCCGCCGGGCCCGCAAGCTGGTCGAAGAGGCGCGCGAGTCCGTCGCCGCCGGCCTCGGCGCGCGGCCCAGCGAGGTGGTGTTCACCTCCGGTGGCACCGAGGCCGACAACCTCGCCGTCAAGGGCCTGTTCTGGGCCCGCCGCGCCGCCGACCCGCGCCGCGTCCGCATCCTCGCCTCCGCCGTCGAGCACCACGCTGTCCTCGACTCCGTCGACTGGCTGACCGCGGAGCAGGGGGCCAAGGTCGAGTGGCTGCCGGTCGACCACACGGGCCGGCTCGACGTCGAGGCCCTGCGGCGCGTGGTCGAGGCCGACCCCGACTCCGTCGCGCTGGTCACCGTCATGTGGGCGAACAACGAGGTCGGCACCGTCCAGCCGCTCGCCGAGGTCGTCGCCGTCGCGCACCGGTACGGCATCCCGGTGCACTCCGACGCCGTGCAGGCGGTCGGCGCGCTGCCGGTCCACTTCGGCGACTCCGGGCTCGACGCCATGACGGTGTCCGGGCACAAGGCCGGCGCTCCCGTGGGGGTGGGGGCGCTGCTGCTGCGGCGCGAAGCCGACGTCACGCCCGTCCTGCACGGCGGCGGCCAGGAGCGCGACGTCCGTTCCGGCACGCTCGACGCGCCCGCCGTGGCCGGGCTGGCGGCGGCGCTGCGGGCGACGCTGGCCGACGTCCCTGCGCGGGCGGCGGAGCTCGCCGCGTTGCGCGACCGGCTGGTCGACGGCGTCCGCGCGGCGGTGCCCGACGCGATCCTCAACGGCGACGCCGACGGCGACCCCGGCCGCCGGCTGCCCGGCATCGCGCACTTCTCCTTCCCCGGCTGCGAGGGCGACTCCCTGCTGCTCCTGCTCGACGCCGCCGGCATCGACTGCTCGACGGGCAGCGCCTGCACGGCCGGCGTGCCGGAGCCGTCGCACGTGCTGCTCGCCATGGGCGCTCCGCACGAGCAGGCCCGCGGGTCGCTGCGGTTCTCGCTCGGTCACACGTCGACGACGGACGACGTCGACGCGCTGGTCGCGGCCATCGGCCCGGCCGTCGAGCGGGCCCGGGCGGCCGGCATCGTGAACGTCGCAACCAGCAGGGGGAACTGACCATGCGCGTCCTCGCCGCGATGTCCGGCGGAGTCGACTCGGCGGTCGCCGCGGCCCGCCTGGTCGAGGCCGGCCACGACGTCACCGGGGTGCACCTCGCGCTGTCGGCCAACCCGCAGTCGTTCCGCACCGGCGCCCGCGGCTGCTGCACCATCGAGGACTCCCGCGACGCCCGCCGGGCCGCCGACGTGCTCGGCATCCCGTTCTACGTGTGGGACCTCGCCGAGCGGTTCCGCGCCGACGTCGTCGAGGACTTCGTCGCCGAGTACGCCGCCGGCCGCACGCCCAACCCGTGCTTGCGCTGCAACGAGAAGATCAAGTTCGCAGCCGTGCTCGACCGCGCGCTCGCGCTGGGCTTCGACGCCGTCGGCACCGGGCACTACGCCCGCGTCCTCGAGGGGCCGCACGGCCGCGAGCTGCACCGCGCCGCCGACCCCGAGAAGGACCAGTCCTACGTGCTCGGCGTGCTGACGGCCGCGCAACTGTCGCACGCGCTGTTCCCGCTCGGCGACACCGTCAAGTCCGAGGTCCGCGACGAGGCCGAGCGCCGCGGCCTGGCCGTCGCGCGCAAGCCCGACAGCCACGACATCTGCTTCATCGCCGACGGCGACACCGCCGGCTTCCTGCGTGGTCGTCTCGGTTCCGAGCCGGGCGAGGTGGTCGATACCGCCGGCGCCGTCGTCGGCACGCACGACGGGACCTACGGGTTCACCGTCGGCCAGCGCAAGGGGCTGCACATCGGCACGCCCGCGGCCGACGGCAAGCCGCGCTACGTCCTCGACATCTCCCCGGTCGACCGCCGGGTGACCGTCGGCCCGCGGGAAGCACTCGCCGTCGACGCCCTCACCGCCGTGGCGCCGCGCTGGTGCGGGACGGCGCCCGTCGCGGGGGAGTTGCGCTGCGAGGCGCAGTTCCGCGCCCATGGCGTTCCGGTCGAGGCCGTCGCGACGGTGTCGGTCGACGGCTCCGTGGGGGTCGAGTTCGCGGCGCCGCAGGAGGGCGTCGCGCCCGGCCAGGCCGTCGTGCTCTACGACGGCAGCCGTGTGGTCGGTTCGGCCACCATCGACGCGACCCGGTCCGCCGTCCGCGCCTGATTCGATCCCTCCGCACCGGGTACGGACCACTCGTGCCACGAGGAGGGACCATGAGCACACCGACCCCCGAAGCCCCCACCATCGACCGCGACCTCGCGTTGCGACTGGCCGGCGAACGCCTCGACACCGAGTTCCCCGGCATCGGCCGCGAGACCATCGACTCGTTCCTCGAGACCAGCTACGAGCAGTTCGCCGCCGGCGCCCGCATCCCGACGTTCCTGCCGCTCATGGCCGAGCGGTTCTCTCGGCAGCGGCTGCGCGCGCTGGCCCGGGTCGAGCGCGAGCAGGCCAAACCCACCGTCCTGTTCCTCGACCCGGACAACGCGGGCCGGTCGCTGCTGGCGCTCGGACTGTTCGAGACACTGTCCGGCGACGGCGCCTTCGGCTGGTCCGGCGGCGCGCGGCCCGCGCTGGACATCGATCCCGGCGTCGCCGACGCGATGAGCGAGCGCGGCATCGACCTCGGCGACGAGTTCCCGAAGCCGTGGACCGACGAGATCATCCAGGCCGCCGACGTCGTCGTCATCATGGGCGACGTCGCCGTCCCGGAACTGGCCGGCCAGCGGTACGAGCACTGGGACGTGCCCGAGACCGCCGGCCGCGACCTCGACGCCGTCCGCGCCGTCCGCGACGACCTGGAAGAGAATGTGCGCGACCTGCTGAACCGGCTGGACGTCGGCGTCAGGCCGTGACGTAGTCGACGACCAAGGCGATCACTGCGGGGTCGCGCAGGATCCGCTGATGCCCGAGCCCCTCGGTGGTCGCCAGCTCGGCCTCGGGCCAGGTGGCCGCGAGCTCCGCGCCGTCGTCGTACGGGATCTCCTTGTCGTTGCGGTCGTGCACGACGAGGGTGGGCGGCAGCTCGACCCGCCGGGACAGCCCGGTGATGTCGTAGTCGGACAGGTGCCGGCCGGCCAGTCGCTCCATCCGGGCCAGCATGCGGGTGCGGGTCCGCTCGCCGAACCCGAGGGTCCACTGGAGCATGGCCAGGCCCGAGCTGAGCTTCGTGCTCGGCGCGACGAACACCAGTTTCGCCGCGGGCAGGCCGTCGAGGACGGCGACCGCGGTGGCCGCGCCGCCGAGCGAGTGGCCGATGACGGCGGCCGGCTTGCCGTGCTTGCCCACGGCGGCCGCGAGCGCCTCGGTGAACTCGACGCCGGTCGCCTTGCCGCGGCCGAGCTGGCCCGGCCCGGAGTCGCCGTGGCTCGGGGCGTCGACGGCGACCACCCGCCGGCCTGCATCGACCAGCGGCTGGACGAACGCGCCGAGCTGCCCACGCCAGCCGCCCCAGCCGTGCATGAGGTACACCGGCGGGCCGAACCCCCAGCTCTCGACCGCGATGACCCGGCCGTCGGCGAGCGTCAGCGTGCTGCGCTCGCCCGGGCGGGGCCGCTCGTCGCGGCGCCGGCCACCGGTGTTCGGCAGCGTGCACCACACGCTCGTCGCCCAGCGAGCGCCGACGCCGGGCGCGACCCGCTCGAGCGTCCGGAACGCGATCCGGAGCGCGCGGAGCTTCGCTCCAGCACGAACGATCGTGCGATTCTGCGGCGAGACGGTGGCCGAGGCCGTGGTCATGGCAGGTCCCTTCGGGAGGGTGTGCAGGTGGGTCTAGGTGCCGGCCGGGACGGGCACGCGGGCGTCGGCGAGGAGCCGCTCGAACGCGTACCGGGCCCTGGCCTCGGCCTGCGCGTCCTCGAGCAGGCGGTGGGCGTGGTAGAAGCCGAGCATGATGCCGTCGAGGTCGGCGGCGAACTGCATGGGATCGGCGTCCTCGCGGAAGTGGCCCTCGGCGATGCCGGTGGCGAACATGCGCGCGCAGGAGTCGTAGAGGTCGGTGTGGTCGCGGACCAGCTGGTCGCGCACCGGGCCGTCCTGCTCGTCCAGCTCGGCGGAGGCCTTGACGAACAGGCAGCCACCCGGCATGCGGGTGCGGCCGCACACCACCCAGCGCTCGAACAGCTCGCGGACGCGGGGCTCGCCCCGGGGCGCCTGGATGGCCGGTCGCATGACGGCGTCGACGAACTCGGTCCGCGCCTCGCGCAGGACCTCGATCTGGAGCAGCTCCTTGGACCGGAAGTGGGCGAACAGGCCGCTCTTCGACATGTCGAGGTCGGCGGCGAGCGCCCCGATGGTCAGCCCGCCCAGCCCGACGCGATAGGCCGTCTCGACTCCCTTGCGGAGGATGGCCTGTCTCGTCTCGGCGCCCTTGGTCACGATGACAAAAATAGCACGACCGTTCGTGCCGTTGTCAACGCGACCTACGACACGCTCACGCCGACCGCGGAGCCGACGGCGTAGGTCACGGCCATGGTGAGCAGCCCGACGACGACCGCGCGGGCGGCCGCACGCGAACGCCGTCCGCCACCCAGCCGTGCCCCCACGTACCCCGTCAGGGCCAGCGCGACCACGACCGTCACCATGGTCACCGGCACTCGCGCCGTCGCCGGGGGCAGCACGATGGCCAGCAGTGGCAGCGCCGCGCCCAGGGCGAACGCCACGAACGACGAGATCGCCGCCTGCCAGGGGCTGGTCTGTTCGTCGGCGTCGATGCCGAGCTCGGCCTCGGCGTGTGCCGCCAGCGCGTCCTCAGCGGTCAGCTCGCGGGCGACCAAGGCGGCCAGCTCCGGCGAGAGGCCCTTCTGCTCGTAGATGCCGGCCAGCTCGGCCAGCTCCTCGCCGGGCAGGTGCTCGAGTTCCCAGCGTTCCTGGGCCAGCGCGGCGCGTTCGGTGTCGCGCTGGGCGCTGACGGAGGTGTACTCGCCGCCGGCCATGGAGAACGCGCCCGCGACCAGGCCCGCGAGGCCCGTGAGCAGCAGCCAGTCGCGCTCGGTGGTCGCGCCGGCGACACCGACCACGATGCCGGCGGTGGAGATGATGCCGTCGTTGGCGCCCAGGATGCCGGCCCGCAGCCAGTTGAGCCGCCCGGCCAGCCGTCCGTGCTGGTGCGGTTCGCCGTCGTGCGGCGCTGTCGCCTCGCCCATGCCGTCGACCCTAGCGACGCGATCGATACAGGGTCGGTAGGCACTGGCATCCGGGGGTACGGCCTGCCAGCATGGGCCGGTCGACGGGGAGGAGCGACGATGGGGTCGGACGAAAGCGCGGTGACGGTTGTCCGCTGACCGGCAGGCGGATCGCGTCTGGGGGGCGATCGTCGAGCGAGCACGGGCCGAGGGGGCCGAACCGTCCGTGCGCCACGTGCTGGAGGCCTGCGCGGAAGCCGTCGAGGCGACCGGCTGCGGGCTCTCCATGGTGGGGGCCTCGGGCACCCGCGAGCCCGTCCTGGCCACCGGCGGGCCGTGCGAGGAACTGGAGGAGCTCCAGTTCACCCTCGGCCAGGGCCCGGCCATCGACGCCGCCGCGGGGACGGGGCCGGTGCTCGTCGCGGACCTCGCCGACCGCGAGGCCGTGCACCGCTGGCCGGTGTTCGCCCCCGCCGCTGTGCGCCACGGCATCCGCGGGCTGTTCGCGCTGCCGGTCGCGGCGGGCGGCGCCCGCGTGGGAGTGCTCGACGTCTATCGCGACGCGCCCGGGGACCTCGGGACGAAACGTCTGACCACCGCGCTAGCCTACGCGGATGCCGTCCTGATCCTGGTGCTCGACGAACGCGGCGAGGTGGCCGGGGGCTCGGCCCGCGGCGGGCGCGACCTGCTGCCGGAGCGGCGGGCCGAGGTGCACCAGGCAGCTGGCATGGTCAGCGTCCAGCTCGGTGTGGGCGTCGGCGAGGCCCTGGTCAGGCTGCGTGCGTACGCCTACGTCCACGACCGGCGGCTGGCCGATGTCGCGGCGGACGTGGTCGCGCGGCGGCTGCGGTTCGTACCGGAGGTTTACGGCACGATTGACTGGGAAAAGGGGCCGGGAGTGACAGACCCGCCTCCGAACGGGCACCAGGAGACGGAGGGCGAGGAATGAACATCACCGACCGGCGGGTCCGTGAGACGTTCGTGGAGCTGGCCGACACCCTGGTCGACGACTACGACGTCATCGGCCTCCTGGACCTGCTCGCGCACCGGGTGGTGGAACTCCTCGACGTCACGGCCTGCGGAGTGGTCCTGGTCGACCACCATGGCACCCTGAACCTGGTCGCGGCGTCGACCGAGGAGGCCCGCATCCTCGAGCTGTCGGAGCTGCAGAACGACGAGGGCCCGTGCCTCGACAGCTACCGCACCGGCGCGCCGGTGTCCGAGGAGGACCTCGCGGCCGACGGCGACGCCCGCTGGCCGCGGTTCGCCCCGGCCGCGCGCAAGGCCGGCTTCACCTCGGTGCACGCCCTGCCCATGCGGCTGCGCGAGGTGGTCATCGGCGCGATGAACCTGTTCGGGACCGCCACCGGCCGGCTCGACGGCGAGTCGCTGGCGCTCGGCCAGGCCATGGCCGACGTCGCCACCATCGGCATCCTGCACGAGCGGGCCGTCCGCCAGTACGAGACCGTCGCCGGGCAGCTCCAGTCGGCCCTCGACAGCCGCATCTTCATCGAGCAGGCCAAGGGCGTGCTCGCCGAGCGGCTCTCGATCAGCGTCGACGACGCGTTCGCCGTCCTGCGCACCCACGCGCGGTCGACCAACAGCAAGCTGCGCGACGTCGCTGAGGGCGTGGTCGCGGGAGCGCTCACCGACCTCGGCCGGGTCGAGGGCTGATCCGGCTCGCCGGGCCGCCGCAGAGCGGCCCCTTGACCCTCGCCCACCTGCGGCGTAGCGTCCCGATCAGTGCTGATCGTGGTGTCGGTGAGTGAGGCACCGGCGCCCGTCGCGCTGATGAACGTCGCCCTGGACCCTGGCGGTGGCACTGGTCGTGGCTCCGGCCGCGACCGGGCTGAGAGGGGCGGGCCGGCCCTACTCCGGCCGCTCGCCGCCGGGCACAGGCCGGGTTCCACCCGGTCAACAGGGGGCGTGCCCGACGGCGAGCGTGCCGGTCGGGCACGGGGAGTGGCTCGCCGGATCGGGGGTGAACGGTGAACCCTGGCATGCATGTGCCGTCTGACGGACTGCTACAGAACATCTACGCGGCGGGGCTGGACCTGGACGCGGTGCTCGCTCGGATGGATGACGACGAGTCGTCGGCCATCTCCCTGCGCATCGCGCTCGGCGCGCTGGACGCGCTGGCCGACGACCTGCAGCAAGAGGCGCTGGCCCGGCACGCGCCGGCCGAGGTCATCTCGGACTGACGGGGGAGTCTCAGCCCAGCCCGGAGCGCAGGAACGCGTCGGTGACCCGGCGCTGGGCCAGCGCGTAGGCGACGACCAGCGGTGCGGCCACCAGGCTGGCCGCCGCCATTAGCGGACCCCAGGCGGTGCCCTGCTCGGTCTCGAAGATCCGCAACCCCACCTGCACCGTCGCCCGTGAGGTCCCGCTGGTCGCCAGCAGCGGCCACAGGTACTCGTTCCACGTCTGGATGAACACGACGATGCCGACGGCGACCAGCACCGGCCGCAGGTTCGGGACGACGATGCGCAGCAGGATCAGCCGGTCGGAGGCACCCGCCAGCTTCGCCGACTCGATCAGCTCGGCCGGGAACACCGCGAGCTGCTGGCGCAGCAGGAACACCGCCAGCGCCGACGACGCCAGCTGCGGCAGCACCAGCCCGGCGTAGGAGTCGAGCAGCCCCAGCCGCGACACCAGCAGGTAGTGCGGCACGACGAGCGCCTGCTGCGGCACCAGCGCGGTCCCGATGAGCAGCGCGAACGCCAGGCGCCTGGTGCGGAAGCGGTACTGCGTCAGCCCGTACGCCGCCAGCGTCGCGACGGTCAGCTGTCCCAGCGCCACAGCGGCCGACATGACCGCCGTGTTGAGGACCAGGCGCACGACGGGAAGGGCGTCCAGCGCGGAGCGGTAGTGGACGAGCGTCGGCGTGGCGGCGAACGGGTTCAGGTCGTAGAGGACGGCGGTCGGCTTCACCGATGTCGCGACCGCCCAGAGCACGGGGAACGCGATGGCGGCCGCGACCAGCAGCAGCGGGACGTGGGCCAGGCCGCGCAGCAGCGTCCGCCGTCGACGCCCGGTCGGCCGGCTCATCGGGTGGCTCGCAGCTGCAGAGCGACGATCGCGCCGAAACCGATCGTGATCAGCACCGACAGCGCCGCCGCGGGGCCGCCGTCGAAGAAGCCGAAACCGTACTGGTACAGCAGGTAGTACACATTGGAGGTCGCACCGGCCGGCCCGCCCTGGGTCAGCACGTCGATCACCCCGAACGTCCACGGCCCGGCGAACACCACGGTCGCGAAGACCACCACCGTCGTCACCGGGCGCAGCAACGGCAGCACGATGTGGCGCAGCAGCTGCCACTCGCCGGCCCGGTCGATGCGCGCCGCCGCCAGGACGTCGCCGTCGATCGTCGTCAGCCCGGCGGTGAACAGGATGAAGCTCAGCCCGAACACCTTCCAGCCGCTCACCACCGTCACGGCGGCGAACGCGCCGGCGCCGTCGGCCAGCCAGTTCCCCGGGCCGAGGCCGAGCAGCCGCAGCGGCTCGTCGGTGATGCCGAGGACCGGGTTGAGGATCCACTCCCACATGACGGCGCCGACGGCCGGCGGGATGAGCACCGGCAGGAAGAACACCGTCCGGTAGAACCCCACCAGAGGGCCGCCGAGTCGCCAGACCGCGATGGCGGCCAGTGCGGGCGCCACGACCGACAGCGGCAGGATCGCCACCAGGTAGCCCAGGGTGTTCCAGAGCGCGCGACCGGCCTCGGGACTGGCGAAGACCTCGGCGTAGTTCGCTGCGCCCACCCACGCCGGCGGCCGCGTGGTGAGGTTGAAGTCGAACAGGCTCAGCGCGGCAACCGCGAGGAGCGGGCCGTACACTGTCAGGACGACGGCGAGCAGGGCCGGGGCCAGGTGCGGCCCCGGCCGCGCCCGGGTGAGGGCGGTCATGATGCGGTTGCTGTCGCGGTCATCGTCCGAGCAGGTCCCGCATCTGGCCCGCGATGTCGCGCAGCGTGGACTCGGGGTCGGCGCCGGACACCATGATCGGGGCGATCGCGTTGTCCTGCATGAGCAGCAGCGCCTGCTGGCCGTTCTCGCCGGCCAGCACCTGGTACGGCACCACCGACTCCAGCTGCTCGACGGTGGGCAGCAGCCGGTCGTCCTCGGCGAAGAAGTCGCCCAGGTACTCCGGGTCGTCGATGATGTCCGGCCGCAGCGGCAGGTAGCCGATCGTCGACGCGAGGACGGTGTAGCCGCGCTCGCTGGTCGCGAACTTGACGAACTCCCACGCCGCCCGCCGCTTCTCCTCGTCCTGCGAGAAGACGAAGATGCCCGCGCCGGACACCGTCGGCGCGAGGTCCTTCCCGTCGTAGGCCGGCAGGCCGGCGGTCTCGAGCTCGAACACGCCCTCGGACGCCGTGGCCATGCCGGCGAGCAGCGCGCTGCTGGTGACCAGCATGCCGAGCTGGCCGGCCTGGAACATGGCGACCGCCTCGGCCTCGCCGACGCGCGGCTGCGCCCCACTGGCGCTGAGGTCGGCCAGCAGGCTCAGCGCCTCGACCGCCTCCGGAGAGTCCAGCTGCAGCGACCCGTCGTCGCCGAGCAGCCGGCCGCCGTTGGAGTCGATCAGCGACTGGGTGAGGAAGTCCGACTTCGCGTCGCCCGCCGCGTCGACGTAGATGCCCTGGGCGCCGGTGCCGACGATCGCCTCGGCGGCCTCCTTGGCCTGGGTCCAGGTCGTGGGCGGCTCCGCGGGGTCGAGGCCGGCGGCGCGGAACAGGTCGGCGTTGATGAACAGCGTCGGCGTCGAGACCGTGAACGGCAGGCCGGCCAGCTCGCCGTCGTGCCGGCCCAGCTCGACCGCCGCCGGGTACATGCCCTCGAGGTGCTGGTCCAGCTCGCCCTCGGGCGCGACCTCCTCCATGGGGACGTAGGGCAGGTTCTCGAGCAGGTAGCCGAACTTGCTCCAGCCGATCTGGGCGACGTCGGGCGGGTTGCCGGCGGCGGCCTGGGCGTGGACGCTGGTGTGGATCTCCGCCGTCGGCGTGCCCTTCGGATCGATCGTGATCTCCGGGTGTTCGGCCTCGAAGGCGTCGATGAGCTGCTGCATGCCCTCGCCGCCGACGCCCTCGGTCCCGTAGTTGTACGACTCGAACACGATGGTGACCGGGTCGCCACCACCGCCCGGGCTGCTGCCGGCGCCGTCGTCGCCGGGCTCGTTGGTCTCGGCACCGGAGCCGCAGGCCGCGGTGACCAGGCCGGCGGCGAGCGCCAGGCCGAGCAGAGTGGTGCGCATGTCAGGTCTCCTGGGTGTCGGTGTCGACGTGGAAGGTGTGGTCGGGGACCGCGACGTCGATGCGGCCGCGGTAGTGCTCGCCGGCGCGCGCGACCTGGGCGTCGATCCAGTCGCGGCCGGTGTGGGCCCAGTGCGTGAGCAGCAGGGCGCGGGCGCCGTGCCGGGCGGCGATCTGCCCGGCCTCCGCGGCGCACAGGTGGCCGTGCGCGGTGCGGTCCGGCTCGTCGAGCGTCGCCTCGGCGACCAGCAGGTCGACGTCGGTGACGAGCGGTGCGAAGTCCGAGCCCGCGCCGGTGTCGCCGGTGTACGCGAGCGATGCGCGCTCCGTCGTGACCCGGAAGCCGCAGCAGGGCTGCCGGTGCCGCATCGGGACGGGGAGGACGGTGGCGCCGGCGGCCCGGACCGGCCGGAGCGGCTCGTACTCGACGACGTCGAACACGTCGCGGAACACGTGGTCGGTGGGGTGGTCGCCGGGCCCGTCGGTGCCCAGCGGGAACAGCTCGTTGAACCGGTGCAGCGTCCGCGTGGCGCCCGGCGGGACGTACAGCGGCAGCTTGGTCGCGGGCAGCGGCCCCTGGGTCCGGGCCTTGCCGAGGATCAGCAGGTCGAGGCAGTGGTCGGTGTGCATGTGGCTGATGAAGACGGCGGACAGCTCGGCGGCGCGCATTGCCGCCTTCGCCGCGACCCCCGGGCCGCAGTCCAGCAGGATCTCGCCGCCGGGCGCGTGCACGAGGTAGCCGGAGCTGGGCCAGCCGGGTTCGGGCATGCCGGCCCGGCAGCCGAGGACGGTGAGGCGCAGGCCCGCGTCGTGGTCGGTGGTCGTCACGTTCAGGGACGCTAGGGAGCGCAGACGTGAACGATCTGTCCCGACGGCGACCGCTTCCTGAACGATCGTCCCGGGTTCGGCCCGGATCGTCCCGCGGCCGTTCACGGCGGCTAGATTGAGCGCCGATGGACCCCAGGCTCAGCTGGCTGACCTCGTTCGTCGCCGTCGCCGAGGAACTGCACTTCGGCCGGGCGGCCGACCGCCTGCACCTGAGCACGTCGGCCGTGAGCCGGCACGTGCGCCTGCTCGAGGACGAGTTCGGGGCTCCGCTGTTCGAACGGACCAGCCGGTCCGTGCGGCTGACGGAGTCCGGGCGCGGCCTGTTCGGCGAGATCGCGGTGCCGGTGGCGGCGCTGCGGTCGGCGTTCATGCGCGGTTCCGGGGCGGGTGCGGCGGGGCTGTGCGTGGCCTATGTGAGCGCGCCGGGGGAGCGGCTGGTCCCCGCGGCTGCGGCCCGGTTCGGCGCCGACCCGCTGGGGGTGCCGCTGCGGCTGCTGCCGGCCAGCTCGGTGGAGCAGCGGGCGGGGCTGCTGGACGGGCGGATCGACCTCGGCATCCAGTGGATGATGCCCGGGTCGCCGGTGCCGGCCGATCTCGAGATGACGCCCATCCGCAACGAGCCGCTGACCGTCGCGCTGCCGCCGTCGCACCCCTATGCGTCGAGCACGTCGCTGCGGCTCTCGGACCTCGCGGACGAGGACTGGCTGATGGCCGTCGACTCCTCCGACCTCGCGGTGCGGCAGGGGTTCGTCGCGGCCTGCCAGCGGGCCGGCTTTCTGCCCCGGATCCGCAGCGAGGCGAACGGGTTCCGGGCTCAGCTCAGCCTGGTCGCGGCGGCGCGCGGCGTCTGCTTCGCGCCGTCGGTGGCGCGCGACTCCGGCGCGTTCGGGGTGGTCTTCGTCCCGGTCCCGGACATCTCCGTCGACCTCGTCGCCGTCACCCGGCCGGCGCCGGACCGGCATCTGCGCCGCTTCGTCGAGCTGCTGCGGTCGATCGCCTAAGGTCTTGTTCTCGTGGAGTCTCGTGCTGAGGGTTTCGGGTGGGGGCCGGCGACGGCGACGGGAATCGGCTCGCTGCCGTTCGAGGACCGCGACGAGGCCGCGCGCATCGTCGTCGGCGAGCTGCCCGACTTCCCGCACCTGGCGGAGCTGCCTTCGCGCGGCGCCGGGGCGGACATGATCGGCCGCGCCGCGTCGCTGTTGGTCGACCTGCATGTCGACCTGCAGCCGGCCGGGTGGCGGCTGGTCTCGAGTGCGGGGGCCGACGAGCGGCGGGCGCTTTCGTTTCTGGGGGCCGACCTCAACGCTCTCGAGATCGCGGCCTACGGGTACGAAGGGCCGCTGAAGGTGCAGGTGGCGGGGCCGCTGACGCTCGCGGCGTCGGTCGAGCTGAACCGTGGCGGCGCGGCGGTGTCCGACGCGGGCGCGCGGCGCGACCTCGCGGAGTCGCTGGCCGAGGGGGTCGCGGGCTTCGTCGCGGATGTGGCCCGGCGGGTGCCGGGTGCTGGGGTGGTACTGCAGCTGGACGAGCCGTCGCTGCCCGCCGTCCTGGCCGGCTCGATCCCGACGGTGAGCGGGTTCGGGCGGCTGCGCGCGGTCGACACGCCCGAGGTGGTCGGGCTGCTGTCATCGGTGGTGGGCGCGGCCGGGGTGCCGGTGGTCGTGCACTGCTGCGCGCCGTCGGTCCCGGTCGGCGTCGTGCGCTCGGCCGGGGCGGCAGCGGTCTCGCTGGACGTGTCGTTGCTCTCGTCGGCCGCGGACCTGGACGGGTTGGCGGCGGCCGTGGACGCCGGGCTCGCGGTGTGGCCCGGCATCGTCCCCTCCCTGCGCCCGTCGACGCCGCCGTCGGACCGCGAGCTCGCCCAGCGGATCGTGGGCCTCTGGCGCCGGCTCGACCAGAACCCGGCGGCCATGGCCGCCCGCACCGTCGTCACGCCCGCCTGTGGCCTCGCCGGCGCCGATCCCGCCTGGGCACGGCGCGCCTACACCCTCGCCCGCACGACGGCGCGCGCCTTCGCCGACCTGACGGCCGAGGCCTCCTAGAGCGGCTGCACCCGGCGTCTGGTGTGCATCGCGCTATACTGATGACGAAGCCGGCTACTGCGCAGTAGTCGGAAGTGGGCCGAGGACCCCCGGGGTATACCGGGACCTCGGCTTCGCGCTTCTCCGGGCTCGGTCCTAGTCGAGTCGGATGCGATGCTCGGTGAGCATCGGCACCAGCAGCTCGCGAAACGTCGGATCGCCACCCTCAGCGGCGCCGAGCGCTCCAGCGACGATGTCGGCCAGCCAGAGCAGTGGATCGTCCAAAGGGCGAGCGTGGTCGATGCGGATCGCGTGGCCGATGACTCGCCGCGCGCGGAACCTGTCGACAGCGGCGATGTCGCGCCGATCGGCCGCCGCGTTGCGGGACTCGAGCCAGACCTGCTCGACGCCGGCGGCGTCGAGGTGGAACAGCAGCGTCTCCAGGCATTGACGGCGGGCGCGCTCCTGTCGGCGTGGATCGATCGGCGCGCCGACTGTCACGATGTGCAATGCGGAGAGCTGAGCTACCGCCTTGACCGCTTCGTGGCGGTCGGGCGGCTTCCGGTCGTGCCAATGCAGTCGGTGGCCGGCGCGTGGCTCCAACGCCCGCATGGTGTCGCGTGCGACGTCGGAGTCCTTCTCCTCGAACGCGCATGCCGCCAGCACGTAGACGCGGTCGTCGATACGGATGGATTCGTCGACCGTGGCGATCCACGTCATGCCTTCGCCGGTCCGCTGTGAGATCGGTCGAGGTAGTCCGCTCGGATCTGCCGGGCGGCCCTCGTGCTGCGCGCATCGTCGTCGGCGACCAGGTCGGCGTAGATCAAGGGCGCGGGAACGACGTCGGGACGTGGCGCGGGGAGCGGCCCGGCCCAGAATCGGCGACGGATCTCGATGCTGCCCTCGGGATCGCGGTGCAGGCCCGCCGCCCTGATGAGGTTCTCGGGCGGCGAGTCGGCATAGACGGTGGTGGCACGGGGCGTCAGGTCCTGGGTCAGGATCGAGGCGGCGGTTGCGCTGCCCCACGCGATGTCGTCATGACCGGGGGCGATGGATTCCCGCCACCTGGGGTCATCAGCTCGGAAGCGGCCCATGTGCAGCCTGGGGCGCAGGGTGTGTGCGTATCCCTCAGCCCACGTCGTGAGCAGCCGGTCCAGGCGTTGCATCGAGCGGTGCTCCTCGGGTCCGACGACATAGCCGAGGAGACGCAAGTCCTGGATCACCGGGGTGACAGCGCCGAGTGAGGTTGCGGCCCGGTGGGCGATGACCCGGTACGGCGCGCGGACGAGGTCGGGATCGGCCAGCAGCGTGAAAACCACCTGCAGTCCTGCACGCCGGAACGCTCGGACGGGACGTTCTCTGACAGTTCGTTCTCGCTGTCGCCGGCCGGCGACCCAGAGGACGACTCCGTCCTGCCGGACATACATGTTTCCGGCGGTGTCGAGGAACTGCACCTCTTCGTCGCGGAGTCGGTCGGCGACGCGAGGTGACACGTACTCCGTCACCAGGACGCCGTCACCCTGGGGCCGGATTCTTCGCAGCACGTCTGCGACGAGAGCAGCTGGACCGCTGACAAGCTTGATCCAGGCATGGAGGGTGAGCGACCGGCCGTCCATGGCGATGGTGATGAGGGCATCGGCGTCTCGGCCCTCACCGGGTCTCGAGTCTGCTGCAAGACCGAACTCCTCGATGCGCGCGATGACCTCATCCAAGATCTCGCGTTCGAGCAGTTCATCGGCCATGCGTTCATTCTAGGCATGTGTTCAGGAAAAATGAACGGCATCAAAAACCGAACACGCACGGTTCCCGGATGTCGTCGGTGGTGGGCGATACCGTCTGTGCTGTGACCGAGCCAGCCGACATCAACGACGTCCCCTCGGACGTTCGCGAACGCCACGCCACGCTCTCGCAGGAGATCGAGGACCACCGCCAGCGGTACTACTTCGCCACGCCCACCGTCAGCGACGCCGAGTTCGACCAGCTCATGCGCGAGCTCGAGGGCATCGAAGAGCAGTTCACGTCGTTGCGCACCCCCGACTCCCCGACGCAGAAGGTGGGGGCGCCGGTGGCCGAGCCGGGCGCCGGCGTCGAGGCATCCTGGCCGCCTGTTGAGCACCTCGAGCGCATGCTGAGCCTCGACAACGCGTTCTCGGCCGACGACATCGCCGAGTGGGCGCAGCGGGTCGAACGCGAGGTCGGCACCGGCGCGCGCTACCTGTGCGAGCCGAAGGTCGACGGGCTGGCGGTCGACATCACGTACCGAGACGGCAAGCTGGCCACGCTCGCCACCCGCGGCGACGGCCGCACCGGCGAGGACATCACGTACAACGCCCAGTTCGTCGACGCCATCCCGAACGAGCTCACCGGCACGAAGGACTACCCCGTCCCGTCGGTGGTCGAGATCCGCGGCGAGGCCGTGTTCCCCACCGCTGAGTTCGAGGCGGTCAACGCCGAGCGCGCCGACCTGGGCCTGCCGCTGTTCGCCAACGCGCGCAACTCCGGCGCCGGCGTGCTCCGCCAGCGCATGGACCGCCGCCGCGAGAAGCTCGACGCCGCGAAGGCGAAGGCCGACGCCGCGGGGAACGAGGGCCGGTCGCAGGTCGCGTACGAGCGGGTCCTCGAGGAGTACGAGCGCGCCCGGCGCAACCTCAACCGCATGATCCTGGTCTGCCACGGCATCGGCCGGCGCGACGGCTTCGACATCCGGTTCCAGTCCGAGGCCTACGACGCGCTCAAGGCCTGGGGCCTGCCCGCCAACGACCGCCCCAAGGTCGTCCCCGACCTCGAAGAGGTGCAGAAGTACGTCGACCACTACGGGCAGCACCGCCACGACATCGGGTTCGAGATCGACGGCGTCGTGGTCAAGGTCGACCAGGTCGACCTGCAGCGTCAGCTCGGGTCCACGTCGCGGGCGCCGCGCTGGGCCATCGCGTTCAAGTACCCGCCCGAAGAGGTGACGACGAAGCTCATCGACATCCGGGTCAACGTGGGGCGCACCGGCCGGGTCACCCCGTACGGCGTCATGGAGCCGGTGAAGGTGGCGGGCTCCACGGTCGAGAACGCCACCCTGCACAACGCCTCCGAGGTCAAGCGCAAGGGCGTCCTCATCGGCGACACCGTCGTGCTGCGCAAGGCCGGCGACGTCATCCCCGAGATCCTGGGCCCGGTGGCGGAACTGCGCGACGGCACCGAGCGCGAGTTCGTCATGCCCACCGAGTGCCCCGCCTGCGGCACCACACTGGCTCCGGCCAAAGAGGGCGACGTCGACATCCGCTGCCCCAACAGCCGCTCCTGCCCGTCACAGCTGCGCGAGCGGCTGTTCTACCTGGCCGGGCGCAGCGGCTTCGACATCGAGGCCATGGGCTGGGAGGCCGGCATCGCGCTGATCGGCGCCGGGGTCGTCGCTGACGAGGGCGACGTGTTCGCACTCGACGCCGACAAGCTCAAGCAGGTGCCGCTGTTCACCAACGCCGACGGCGAGCTGACGGTCAACGGCCGCCGGTTCCTCGACAACCTCGAGAAGGCCAAGCAGCAGCCGCTCTGGCGGGTCCTGGTCTCGCTCTCCATCCGCCACGTCGGCCCGACGGCGGCCCGCGCGCTCGCGGGGGCGCTGCTGTCCATGGACGCCATTCGCAACGCCACCGAGGAGGAGCTGGCCGGCACCGACGGCGTCGGCCCCACCATCGCCGCCTCGGTGAAGGAGTGGTTCGCCGTCGACTGGCACGAGGCCATCGTCGACAAGTGGGCCGCGGCCGGCGTCCGCATGGTCGACGAGGTCGACGACTCCACCCCGCGCACGCTCGAAGGGCTCACCGTCGTCGTCACCGGGTCGCTGCAGGAGTTCTCCCGCGACGACGCCAAGGAGGCCATCCTGGCCCGCGGCGGCAAGGCGTCCGGCTCGGTGTCGAAGAAGACGTCCTTCGTCGTGGCCGGCGAGAACGCCGGGTCCAAGCACGACAAGGCCATCGAGCTCAAGGTGCCGGTGCTCGACGAGGCCGGCTTCCGGGTGCTGCTCGAGTCCGGCCCCGACGAGGCGACGAAGGTCGCCCAGGTCGGCGGCGGGGACGACGGCGACAGCGATGGCGACGGCGAGGCCCAGGAGTAGCGGCAGCCGCAGACGCGCGAAGGGTCCGGCAGATGCCAGACCCTTCGTGTCCACCAAGGTTCGCCCAACGCCCGTGGGCGCCGCGCGAGCTGCTCCGTGGAACCGGAGACGGAGGGCGCCTCACGCCCGGGCCGAGAACCGGCCCGCGACCGCGGCGTACGCCTGCAGTCGCAGCTTGGCGAGGTACCGGCTGGACCGCAGCCGGCTGAGGTGTTTCCGTCCGTGCTGACGACTCATGGGGGTCCTCTCGCTACCTACGAGGTTCCGCAGAGCCGCCACACGACCGCTCGGGAACCAGACGATGTGCCGGTGCCCCGAGCGGGACTCCAGTGTTCAGTTGTCCCTCCATGATCGTTCCGTCCGGAAAGCGCGTCAAGCGCCTCGCCGCTATGCGCGGTATACCCCGTTTGAGCTGCGGTTTTACGTCCGCGAAAAATGTGACCTTCAGGGGGTGGCGCGGGAGGCGTCCGCTCATGCATTCTTGCGTCGTCAAGGCTGGTATCGCCGCAGAAACACCCGGTGGTCACACCATCGTCAGTGCGACCTCTGCGCCCGTCCCCCGAAGTGAGGTTCCCATGACCTCTTTCGCTGAGCATGTGGCTCCAGCGGCAGCGCTGTTCCCCGTGACGGCCCCCTGGCCGCGCCGGCTCGGAGCGGCGAAGACCTCGTACATCACCAGACACGTGATCGATCTCGTGCCCGCGGGCGACGAACTGGCGTTGACGGCGGGGACCATCCCGGCGGCGGGCGACGTCATCCTGGCGCGGGTCGACTCCATCGGCGCGCACGACTGGATCGAGCGGCCCGACGGCCGCAAGGCGCGGCTGTTCGCGGGCGACGAGATCGTCGTCGCCTACGGCGCCCGGTACGCCACCGACGCCTATGAGGCCGTCGTCCCCGACGACTTCGGGCCGTGCGACCTCGTGGCGGCCGGCGGCATGGCCGGCCGGGTCGTCGGCGCGTACTCCGGGTTCGCCGCACCCACCCGCATCACGCCCCTCGGCCGGCTGGCCGGGCACGACGGCCGTGGGCTGACGGTGCGCGACGGCGCGCCCATCGGACCCGCGCCGGTGCCGCCGGCCCTGCACCCGCCGGTGGTCGCCGTCGTCGGCACCTCCATGAACGCCGGCAAGACGACGTCGGCGGCGTCGCTGGTCAAGGGGATGACCCGGGCCGGCCGGCGGGTCGCCGCGGCCAAGGTCACCGGCACGGGCGCCGGCAACGACCGCTGGCACCTCATCGACGCCGGCGGCGCGCCGGTGCTCGACTTCACCGACGCCGGGTTCCCGTCGACGCACCTCGTGTCGCCCGAGGACCTGGTCGCGACGTACTTCGGGCTGCTGTCGGCGGTGTCGGCGGCAGAGCCGGACATGGTGGTCATCGAGATCGCCGACGGCGTCGCGCACGTCGAGACCGCCCGGCTGCTGGCCGAGCCCGCCGTCCGCGCCACCCTCAGCGGTGTGCTGTTCGCGGCCGGCGACGCGCTCGGAGCGCTGTCCGGGGTGAACCTGCTGCGGTCGTGGCACCTGCGGGTGACGGCCGTGACGGGCATGGTGACGGCGTCGCCGCTGGCCGCCCGCGAGGCGGCCGGGCTGGTCGACGTCCCGGTGGTGGCCACCAAGGACCTCATGGACCCCACCATCGCCGCGACCCTCGTGCCACTGAACTCCGAGGCCGCCTGACGAGCCGCAATCCCTGCGGCTGATTCGAACGTAACACCACGGGGCCGTCGATCCGCAGACGAGGAGGTAGTGAACCGCAGTCCACACAACTCCACACTGGGCCGAGATCCCGGGGCGAACGCCCCGGTCAGGAGCGCGTGTTGCATCCGATCACCGAAGGAGACCACGGTGAAACACGTCACCTGGCGCCTGCGAGACGCGCGTACGCGCGTGACCGCGATCATGGCGGCCGGAGCCCTGGCGCTCCCGCTCGTCGCGGCCACCACCTCGACGGCGCAAGAGGCACCTGAGACCCCTGCGGTCCAGCAGGAGGAGAACTACTCGATCCTCGTGGTGGGCCGGACCCTCGGCTTCCGGCACGGCAGCATCGTCCCGGGCACGACGGCGATCATCCAGCTCGGCGCCGAGAACGGCTTCGACGTCGACGTCTGGGACCCCGCTCAGCCGACCCGCACGCTGCCGAGCACCCCGTTCACGACGGTGGAGAACCTGGCGCAGTACGACGCCATCGTCTTCCTGTCGCCCGTCGACGGCACCAACAACCCCGCCAACCCGCCGCTGCTGAACGACACCGAGTTCGCGGCGTTCCAGGGCTACATCCGCAACGGCGGCGGCTTCGCGGGCATCCACGCCGCCACCGACACCATGCACAACCGGCCCTGGTACGGCCAGCTGGTCGGTGCGTACTTCCGCAACCACCCGGCGAACCAGGACGCCAAGCTCGTCGTCGCCGACAAGTCGCACCCGTCGACGGCACATCTGGAGACGGTCTGGAACCGCCACGACGAGTGGTACAACTTCACCGCCAACCCGCGTGGCAACGTGCACGTGCTGCTGACCATCGACGAGAAGTCGTACAGCCCCGGCAGCGGCACCATGGGCACCGACCACCCCATGGCCTGGTGTCACGCCTTCGAGGGCGGCCGGTCCTGGTACACCGCGTTGGGCCACACCAACCAGTCGTACACCGAGCCGGCGTTCCTGCAGCACATCCTCGGCGGCATCGAGTGGGCGGCCGGCGCGGCCGGCGGCGACTGCGGCGGCACCGACTGGGAGCACTTCGAGAAGACCACGATCGACGCCAACACGCGGTTCCCCAGCGAGCTGGCCGTCGCCGACGACGGGCGGGTCTTCTTCATCGAGATGGGTGAGCGGCGGCTGGCGTCGACCCCGGCGAACCTCAAGGTGATCGACCCCGGGACCCAGGCGACCACCGTCGTCGACACCCTGGACGTCTACACCGGGATCGCCACCGGCAACGCCCAGGAGGACGGGCTGCTGGGGCTGGCGCTGGACCCGTCGTTCGACGAGAACAACTGGCTGTACCTGTTCCGGTCGGTGCCGGGGCCGGTGGCCTGCCCGCTGAGCGACGTCACGGGCGGGAGCTGCGGAGTCAACCGGCTGTCGCGGTTCACGCTCACCGGTGAGGGGCTGACCGAGGAGAAGGTCGTGCTCGACGTCACCGTCCAGCGGGAGCAGTGCTGCCACGAGGCCGGCTCGCTGGCGTTCGACCCGGACGGCAACCTCTACATCTCCACCGGCGACGACACCAACCCGTTCGAGTCGCAGGGCTACGCCCCGATCGACGAGCGGCCGGGCCGGCAGCCGTTCGACGCGCAGAGATCGTCGGCCAACACCAACGACCTGCGCGGCAAGATCCTGAAGATCACGCCGACGGCGTCGGGCGGGTACACCATCCCGGCGGGGAACCTGTTCCCGCCGCGGACGCTGGGCGCCCGGCCGGAGATCTACGCCATGGGCTTCCGCAACCCGTACCGGATCGCTGTCGACCCCGAGACCGGCGACGTCTACGCGATCGACTACGGGCCGGACGCCGGCGGGCCCAACGCCGACCGCGGTCCCGAGGGCCGGGTCGAGTGGAACGTCATCCAGCCGGGCAACTACGGCTGGCCGTACTGCCACGGCGGCGCCGCCTACCAGGACTGGGCCTTCCCGAGCGGGCCGGCCAGCGGGACGTTCGACTGCGCCAACCCGGTCAACGAGTCGCCGAACAACACCGGCATGACCACGTTGCCGCCGGTGGTCGACCCGGAGGTCTTCTACGGGCGGCTGCCGTTCGCCAGCGGTGGTGCCAACCAGCCGGACATCGGCACCGGCGGCGCCCCGACGGTCGGGCCGGTCTACCGCTACGAGGCGGACGAGGCGCCGGTGCTGACCGGGAGCCGCAAGTGGCCGGAGTCGTACGACGGCCAGGCCTTCTTCGGCGAGTGGGGCCGGACCAACAACAACATGTACAACTTCATCCTCGACGGCGACCAGCAGGTCCAGGAGATCAGCCCGCTGTTCCACGGCGTCTTCAACCCCTGGACCCGGCCGCACGAGATCGAGTTCGGGCCCGACGGCGCGCTCTACGTCATCCAGTGGGGCCACACGTTCGGCACGACCGGCATCTCCACGATCCAGCGGATCGACTACACCGGCGGGCCGACGTGTTCCGCGCGGGACGTGGGGGCGAGCACCGTCGTCATCGGCGGGGTCGACTCCGGCGTGCCCAACCGGGTGGCCGGGGCGAGCTGCTCGATCAACCAGCTGATCGACGACGACCCGGACTCGTGGTCCAGCAGTGGTGACTTCGTCCGCCACGTCGGCGAGGTGGCCGACTACTACGTCGAACGCGGTTCGATCACCACACGGCAGAAGGGTTCGATCGTCCGCGCTGCGACGCAGTCGGGCGTCGGCTGATCTGTGGTTCTGTCTGGATAGCGAGCGGCCCGTCGTCCCTGGGTGGGGGCGGCGGGCCGATTCGTCGTCTCTCGTGATTTCCGTGGCCGGGCGAGGAGTCGAACCTCGCATGTGGGCGCGGGGAGCGAACCCTCGGACCGCCTCACCCTGGTGGGCAGTTGCCGTATGTCTACCGGCCTGAAGTGGTCAACGATGTATCGCCAGTATTCATTCCCTCGTGGTGGCCCCGGCCGCGGGCGACCGCTAGCGTCGCACCCGTGAATCCGGTGAAGCGGCTGCTCCTGGGGTCGGGGCGCATCTCCGACGCGCTGCGGGCCGAGCTCGCCGCCGAGGGCATCCTGTTCGCCGAAGAGGGCCTGACGGGGTCGGTCCGGTGCTGGGACTACCGCGACGAGCGGCGGCGGCGCAGCACCGAGATCGAGGGGACGGCGGGCGCGATCGTGCTGACGCGGGGCCGGCTGGTCGTCTGGACCAGCCGTGGGCCCGGGCGAGGCAAGCACATCGACGTATCGCTGCGTGCCGGGAAGCCGACGGGGATCGACGTGCGCGCCGAGCCGCGGCGGATCGTGTTCGGGTATCACCCGGGGGACTTCCATCCGGGACGGAGCGGGCGGTTCGAGGTGCACCTGAAGACGCCGTCGGCTCTGGAGCTGGCTGCGCGTCTCGGCTGAGGCGCTCGGCGGAGGTGCTCGGCGCCGTCGTCCACCGGGGTGACGAGTTCGCGGAGTTGTCCACAATCGGGGCGAGCGCGGTGGCGGGCTGTCGGACCGGGCGGTTAGCGTCCCTGTGGAGGGCCAGGCACACCGGCGGCGATTGGGGGCCGGAGGCTCCCACGAGTCGTCGGTCCGCGGAGGCCGGTGATTGAAAGCCGACACGGGTCATGCCTGGCCCGACACGTGAGGTGTGATCGCATGGTGGAATTGAAGGACGAGGCGGAAGCGCTGCTGCGGCGGCTGGTCGGTAACGACGCGGCCGAGTTCCGCGACGGCCAGTGGGACGCCGTGCGCGACCTGGTCGAACACCGGCGTCGCGTGCTGGTCGTGCAGCGCACGGGCTGGGGCAAGTCGGCGGTGTACTTCGTCGCCACCGGGCTGCAGCGGGCGCGCGGCGCCGGGCCGACGGTCATCGTGTCGCCGCTGCTGGCGCTCATGCGCGACCAGGTCGCCGCGGCGGCGCGGGCGGGCGTGCGGGCGGTCACCATCAACTCCGCCAACGCCGACGAGTGGGGCGACGTCTCGAAGCAGCTCGCCGACGACGCCGTCGATGTCCTGCTGGTCAGCCCTGAACGGCTGAACAACCCGCGGTTCCGCGACGAGCAGCTGCCCACGCTCGCGTCCAGCGCCGGGCTCATCGTGGTCGACGAGGCGCACTGCATCTCCGACTGGGGCCACGACTTCCGGCCCGACTACCGCCGCATCCGCGACCTGCTCGGCACCCTGCCGGCCGGCACCCCGGTGCTGGCGACGACGGCCACGGCGAACGCCCGCGTGGTGGCCGACGTCGCCGAGCAGCTGGGCGCCGGGGGAGCCGAGGTCACCACCATCCGCGGCTCGCTGGCGCGCCAGAGCCTGCGCCTGGGCGTGCTGTCCCTCGACGACGCCGAGCACCGGCTGGCCTGGCTCTCCGCGCACCTCGGCGACCTGCCCGGCAGCGGCATCGTCTACTCCCTCACGGTGTCGGCGGCCGAGGACACCGCGGCGCTGCTGCGCGAGGCCGGCCACCAGGTCATCGCCTACACCGGCCGCACCGACCCCGCCGACCGCGTCGAGGCCGAGCGGGCGCTGCTGCACAACGAGGTCAAGGCCCTGGTCGCCACCAGCGCGCTGGGCATGGGGTTCGACAAGCCCGACCTCGGCTTCGTGGTGCACCTCGGCGCGCCGTCCTCGCCCGTGGCCTACTACCAGCAGGTGGGCCGCGCCGGGCGCGCGACCGAGCGGGCCGACGTGCTGCTGCTCCCGGCGGCCGAGGACCAGGCCATCTGGCAGTACTTCGCCACGGTCTCCATGCCGCGGGAGGAGCAGGCGGCGGCGGTCATCCGCGCGCTGACGGCGTCGGGCGACGCCATGTCCACGGCGGCCATCGAGACCGTGGTCGACGTTCGGCGCACGCGGCTCGAGCTGCTGCTCAAGGTCCTCGACGTCGACGGCGCCGTGCAGCGGGTCCGCGGCGGCTGGCAGGCCACTGGACAGGACTGGGTCTACGACGCCGAGCGGTACGAGCGGGTCGCCGCCGCCCGCGACGCCGAGGCCCGGTCCATGCTCACCTACCAGCGCGGCGAGCAGTGCCGCATGGCGTTCCTGCAGGCGGCCCTCGACGATCCCAGCGCGGCGCCGTGCGGGCGCTGCGACGTCTGCACCGGACCCTGGTTCACCGACGAGGTCCCGGCGGGCGCCCGGGCCGCCGCGCGCACCACGCTCGCCCGGGCCGGCGTGCTGCTCGAGCCCCGGGTCCAGTGGCCGTCCGGCATGGCTCGCCTCGGGGTCGACGTCAAGGGCAAGATCGCGCCGGACGAGAAGCTCGAGCCCGGCCGCGTGGTCGCCCGGCTCACCGACCTCGGCTGGGGCCAGCGGCTGCGCTCCCTCCTCGACGCCGACGACGCACCGGCGCCGGACGGGCTGCTGGCGGCCTGCATCGACGTCCTGCGCGAGTGGCGCTGGGACCGCCGCCCCGACGCCGTCATCACCCTGCCGTCGCGCCGGCACCCCCAACTCGTCTCGTCGGTCGGCCGCTACCTCGCCTCCGTGGGCCGGCTGGCCGACCTCGGCGAGCTCGAGGCGGTGGGCGGCGACGGCGACGGCTCGGCGGGGCGCGGCGAGCCGGGTGGGAACAGTGCCTTCCGCCTGGCGTCGGTGTGGGAGGGATGGCGGGTGGGGGCGGCGGCGCAGGAGGCGCTGGCGGCGCTCGGGCCCGACCCCGTCGTGCTGCTGGTCGACGACCTCACCGACTCGCGCTGGACCCTGACCGTTGCTGGGCGCGAGGTGCGGCGGGCCGGGGCGGGGCAGGTGCTGCCGTTCGCGTTGGCGAGCGTGGGGTGAGGTTCGGCGGGTTCCCCCCGTCCCCCCTGCTGTCGATTCTCTTAGCCGCGGGGACCCGCCTCAAGTCCGCGCGCGTTGGGGTCGGGTCGCCGCTGTGGTGAGGGCGCTTGGACTTGACCCGGGTCCCCGCGGCCAAGAACTCTGGCAGCTATCAGGGGGACGGGGAGAGTCTGGCGACGGGTGGGTGGTTCTGGCCTGCTTGGTCTTGGGTCTGTGTGGCGTCTTGGGTTTGCGTCGCGTTTCTGAGCTCGATCCGGCCGGTTGGCGCGACGCAGACCCAACTGGGGTGTGGGTGCTGGTCTGGTGTCACGCGAAACGGCCGATTCGGGCTCGTGGGCGTGACGGGGGACCAGGACGTGACGGGAGACCAGGACCTGGGTGCGGCGAGGCGTGCCCAGAGTCTCCACCCCGGCAGAACCTGAACCCCGGCTAACTCTCCGGGGCGGTCCGGCGGATCGTCTGGGCCAGTGCCACCAGGTGGGCCAGCCGGGCCAGTTCGGAGTCGAGGATGCGCGGCCCGCCGTCGCGGCCGAAGACGATGGCCTGGCCGGTGTCGTCGACCGGGACACCGACGGCGACGACGTCCTGCCAGGGCTCGGGGGCCTCGGGGCCGATGGTGATGCGGGCGGGCTCGGTCAGCGGGAGCCAGGGCGCGTCGTAGCCGTCGTCCTCGGGGGCGCCACCACTGGCCCGCTGGACCTTCAGCGTCGAGCCCGAGGCGGGCAGCAGCAGGCCCCAGCCGGAGCGGAAGATGCCGGGGATGAGGTCGACCAGGATCTCCTCGGCGCGGTCGGGCTCGTCGGTCATGGCCTCGACGGCCTCGAGGTCGCGGTGCAGGCTGGCGCCGGGGGAGTAGTGGCCGATGAACTCGACCGTCACGTCGGCGACCGAGCGGCAGGCCGTCACCAAGGAGTCGGGCAGCCGTCCGCCGGGGAGGTCGACGAGGAAGTCGTCGACGACGAAACCGTCGCCGCGGTGCTCGACGACGTCGACGCCGACGATGTCACCGCCGGCGGCGCCGACCGCGGACGCCACGGCACCGAGCGAACCGGGACGGTCCGGTACGACCACACGCATGAGAAACGACACCCGCACAGAGTGACACAGAATCTGTCACGACCGTATTGCGCTCAGGCGTGCCTCAGTGTTCCGCGCGCAGCCACGCCAGCACCGCCAGCACCCGCCGATGGTCGTCGTCGGACGGCGGGAGGTCGAGCTTGGTGAGGATCGACGAGATGTGCTTCTCGACCGCGCCCTGGGTGACCACCAGCAGGCGGGCGATCGCGACGTTGGTGCGGCCCTCGGCCATGAGCGCCAGCACCTCGCGCTCGCGCGCCGTCAGCGTCTGCAGCGGGTCGCGGCGACGCCGGGCGAACAGCTGCGCCACCACCTCGGGGTCGAGCACCGTCCCGCCGGACGCCACCCGCTCGAGGGCGTCGGAGAGGTCGGCCAGGGCCGACACCCGGTCCTTCAGCAGGTAGCCCACGCCGCCCGCGCCGTCGGCCAGCAGGTCGCCGGCGTAGGACTCCTCGACGTACTGCGACAGCACCAGCACGCCGGTCCCGGGCACCGCCGAGCGGGCCGCCAGCGCCGCCCGCAGTCCCTCGTCGGTGAAGGTCGGCGGCATGCGGACGTCGACGATCGCGACATCGGGGCGGTGCTCCTGCACCGACAGCACCAGCGTGTCGCCGTCGCCGACGGCGTCGACCACGTCGGCTCCGGCCTCGCCCAGCAGACGCACCAGGCCTTCTCGCAGCAGCAGGGAATCCTCGGCAAGTACGACGCGCACCCGCACAGCATGCCAGGTGCACTCCACGCGGTTACTCCGGCGGTTCCAGCCAGAGCGCCCCGAACGCGAGCGACCCGTACGGCGCCCAGGCCATCGCGCCGCGCACCTGCGACCCCACCAGCCCCCGCTGCCGGTCGAACCGCAGCGGCACCACGACGGCGTCGGCGACGGCGCGGGCGTCCAGCTCCGACCAGGCCGCGGCCCGGGCGTCGTCGTCGATCTCGCCGGCGGCCGCCTCGGCGTCGGCGGTGAAGCCGGGGTCGTCGTAGCGGGACAGGTTGGCCGGCCCGCCCGCCGGGGTCAGCAGGTCGGCGACGGTGGAGCCGTCCATCCAGGGCGGCGCCCAGCTGCCGAGCATCAGCGCGTGCGGGCTGCCGGGGTCCTGGATCGCCGGGTAGTAGTCGGCCGGCCCCAGCGGCACCGTCGCCAGCGCGATCCCGGCCGCGTCCAGCGACTCCTGCAGGACGGCGGCCGCCGCGTGGTTCTCGGGGGTGTCGAGGTAGGCGAAGCTCAACGGTGGCATCGGCTCGCCCGCATCGTCCAGCAGCGCGCGGGCGGCCTCCGGGTCGCCCGCCGGCGGGTCCGCGGGCCCGGCCGACGCCACCTCGTCGGAGGCGATCCCGGGCGGCAGCAGCCCGGCGGCGGGTGCGCCGGCGTCGTCGCCGCCGAGCGCCTCGTGCAGACCGGCACGGTCGACGGCGGCCGCGATGGCCCGGCGGTGCTCGGCCAGCGGCACCCGGGTGGTGTTGACGGCCAGGTAGCGCACGCCCAGTCCCTGCCCGGCGATCAGGCGGTCCTCGTCGTCGGAGGAGAGCGGTGCCGGCGCGGCCTCCGGGTCCGAGGCGCGGGCCACGGCGGCCCGGTCGTCGCCCTCGTCGACGCGCATCCGCTCGTCGAGGTCAACGGGCTCGACGCCCAGTTCGACCTCGACCCGGTCGGGGTAGGCCGGGCGCAGCGGGTCGGTGTCGCGGTCCCACGCGTCGTTGCGGACCAGGGTGAGCCGCTCGGCCGACGCGGCGTCGATGCGGTACGGGCCGGACGACAGCGGCGCGCTGCCGTACCCGGCGCCGTCCGGGGTGTCCTCCGGGACCGGTCCGAACGCGAGCGCGGTGACGGCGTGCCCGAAGTCGCCCGCCGGCCGGGCGAGCCGGAAGGTGACCGTGCGGTCGTCGCCGGAGCAGCTGACGGCGCGGTCGAACGCGGCGACGTCGCCGGGGTCGGGCGCGTACGGTCCGGCGTAGGCGGGGTTGCCGTCGGGCCCCAGCGGGACGTCGAGCAGCCGGACCGCCCGCGGCAGGCCGTTGGCCAGGATGAACTCCGGGTTGAACGCCCTCGACACGCCGAACTTGACGTCGGCGCAGGTGAGCGCGGAGCCGTCCTCGAAGGTGAGACCGTCGCGCAGGGTGAAGGACCACTGCGTCGCGTCGCCGTTCGGGCTGCCGGTGTCGGTGGCGAGGTCGGACACCAGCTCGACGGCGGTGGGGTCGGCGTCGTAGGAGTAGGCCGTCAGGGTCCGCTGCAGGAACGCCGTCGTGAACGCGACGTCCTCGGCGAGGTACAGGCCCTGCTGGTCGAGCGGGAAGTTCAACCGGTCGCTCAGGTAGTACAGCGTGCCGCCGGCGGTGGGCTCGTCGCCCTCGGTGATGGCCGAACAGGCCGCCGCCACGCCCGTCAGCGCGACCAGGATCGTGCCGCCGGCCAGGGCTCGGCGACGGGGCCCGGGGCGCGACCGCTCGCGGGCACCGAAGATCAACACGTCACTTACCCCCTGCACGAACGGCCCGCGACCGGCTCAGACTGAGCGCCGATGGTGGCCGGGAGGTGGAACTCAGGCGAACGGGAGGTGTCGTCCACCGGACATGGAGCTACGACCCGGGCGAAGCGTGCCGCCCGGGACGGATCACGACGCGTGCCGGGCGCTGCCGTTCTGCTCGGCGGAGTCCTTGGCCTGGGCGCCCGGAGCCTGCGAGATGGGCATGGCCGGCTCGTCGGCGCGCGCCTCGACCGCCTCGATCAGCTTGATGTCGGCCTGGGTGTGCAGGATGGCCGCCTCGATGGTCAGCGCGGCGAGCGCGTCGTGCTGGTGCGTGCGCCTGCTGGTGCGCAGCGTCTGCAGCTCGGCCAGCCGGGAGTCGTGCTGGATGCGGCAGACCTCGCGGATGGCGTCGGGTCCGCGGCGGCCGGCGGCGAGCACCTTGAGGATGAAGTCGTCGCGATAGCCCGACGTGCGCGTGGTCGGCGTCGCCAGCCACTCGTCGAGGTCGCTGCGCCCGGCCGAGGTGATGAGATAGACCGTCCGGTCGGGCCGCGAGTCCTGTGGCACGGTATGCGAACTGACCATGCCGTCGCGATGCAGTCGATCGAGGATCTGGTAGACGTGGCCGATGTTCAGCCCGCCCCACTGGGGTCCGACGGCCTTCTCGAAATTCGCCTTGAGCTCATACCCGTAGCTGGGTCCGTCGGCCAGCAGGGCGAGAACGGCATGCTGAAGCGGCACTCTCACACTGTAAGGGTGAACCGGCCGTTCCATCGACATTCAGGGCCCGTGATCCATGGTCGTTCTCACTGTCATGGCGTTCTGACGCCGGGAATCCGCTTACCACCGCTCACGGCCGCCTCCAGAAGGTCGCCACATAGTCGCCATCGGGAACGGCGTTCGCCGGAGGCGGGGCTTGCGGAAGGGTGAGAGAATCGACCCCGGCCGTTAGTCGTGCCTAGTCGAAGGTCATGATGATCACATGAGACGGCAGGGTCCCAGCGAGGCTGCGGACGCCCGGTCGGGGGGTCACGACCGCTTCCCCGGTGCGCCCATCTCGCTGCGCAACGTGACGCGCCACTACCGCCAGGGCGGTACGCAGGTGCCGGCGCTGGTCGACGTCGATCTGGACGTCCGCGCGGGCGAGTCGGTCGCCGTCGTCGGGCCGTCGGGGTCGGGCAAGTCGACCCTGCTGCACGTCATCGGCGCCATGGACCGCCCCGACTCCGGCACCGTCCAGGTGGGCGGCACCAAGGTCGAGCAGCTGTCGCGGCGCGCCGCGGCGGCGTTCCGGCGCGGCGTCGGGTTCGTCTTCCAGCACTACCACCTGCTCCCGCAGCTCAGCGCGCTCGACAACGTCGTGGTGCCGCTCATGCCCATCCACGTCACGTTCGACCGGCACGAGCGGGCGCGCGAGCTGCTGGACGCCGTCGGCCTCGGCGCGAAGTCCGCGGCCCGGGTCGGCGACCTCTCCGGCGGCGAGCAGCAGCGTGTCGCCATCGCCCGCGCGCTGGTCGCGCGGCCCAAGCTGCTGCTGGCCGACGAGCCCACCGGCGCCCTCGACTCCCGCACCGGCGACGAGGTGCTCGACCTGCTCGCCCAGGTGCAGTCCGACTACGGCATGACCCTGATCCTCGCCACCCACGAGGCGGCGGTCGCGGCCCAGTGCTCGCGACTGGTCAGCCTGCGCGACGGCGCCGTCGTCGCCGACCACGCGCTCTGGGATCCGCAGCCCGAAGAGACGCTGCGCCGCGCCACCGGCCTCGGCTGACCTCGTCCACCCGATTCGAAACATGATCGTTGAGTGACCGTCGTGCGGCGCCCGGGGGTCGCAGGTGATCGCTGTGCCGCGCCCAGGCGAACAGTCTGTGACAGTCCGCGCCACGCCTGTCCGTCGTACCTAGGGGCAAGGTAGAAAAGAGGGACATAACACCAGAAGTACGACTCGGGGAGCACGTCATGTCCACCTTGATCATGTCCGCGGTTCGATCCGTGTTCGCGCCGGTCAACGCGTTGCGCGACTGCCCGCCCGACTGCCGGTACGAGGAATCGTGCGCGGGTGGGGTGCGGCTGCGCCGCGAGTGCTGCTTCCGGCCCGACTGTCAGTACCAGTGCGGCGCATGGACCCAGATCGGCTCCTGCTGACGGCCGGACGAGTGACGAGATGATCGGGTACGTCGCCGAGCTGGCGCGCTGGGCACTCGCCCTGGTGTTCGCCGCGGCGGTCATCGGCAAGCTGGTCTGGCCCGACGGCCTGGCCGGCCTGGGCACCACGCTGCGTGTGGGGCTGCACGTCCCGGCCCGGCTGGCCCGACCGGCCGCGGTCGCGCTGGTCTCGGCCGAAGGGGTCGTCGCGGTCCTCATCGCCGTGCCGGGCCTGACGACGGCGGGCCTGCTGGGCGCCGGGCTGCTCAGCACGGGGCTGACGGCGGGCGCCGTCGTGCTGGCCCGGCGCACCGAGGCGCTGCCGTGCCGGTGCTTCGGCGCGGGCTCGGCCACGGTGACGTGGTCGACGGTGCTGCGCAACGCCGGCCTGACGGCGCTCGCCGCGGCCGCGCTGGCGCTGGCCGGCCCGGCCGACGGCCGGGGCGCCGGCACGACGGTGAGCCTGGCCGCGCTCATGACGGCGGCGGCCGCGCTGCTCACCGGCCGGCGGATGGCGCTGCGGGCGCCGCGCCGCGGCCACGACGCCCACCACGACACCCACGGTCATGGGCACGACGGCGCCACCGTGACGCCGCCGCCGAGTGGACCGGAGGCCGGGACGCTCGCGCCGGCGGTGCCGGGGACGACCGGCGGCGTCCAGCTGGTCGCGTTCGCCTCGGCCACCTGCCAGGGCTGCCGCACCGGGCTGCCACGGCTGGTCGCGTACGCCCGGCTGCTCGGTGGCCGCGACCGCGTGGCCGTGGCGATCGTCGGCGACGCCGTCGCGGGCGCCGACATCGAGGCCGCCGTCGCCGGAGTGGCCCGCGTGGTCGGCGGCGAGCGCGCCGAGGCCCTGGCCACGGCGTACGGCGTCACGATGTTCCCGACGTACGTGCTGGTCGGCGCCGACGGGCTGGTCGAGGCCGCCGCCGTCTCCGTCGACGAGCTGCCGCGTCCGGTGCGGTGAGCGGCCCGGGGAACGGGCGGACCACCCCCGCGGCCGTTCTCCGCGTCCTCGGCCTGCTCTGGTCCGCCGCCCCCGGGTGGACCGCGGGCTTCGCGGCGTTGTCGCTGCTCGCGGGCGTCCTGGTGCCGGTCGACGCCTGGCTGCTGGCGCGCACGCTCGACACGGTCTCCGGCGGTGGACCCGGCGGCGGACCCGACGGCGGCACCGCGGCCGCCGTCGCCGCCGTCGTGCTGCTCGGGGGCGCGGCGGTGACGAGCGCCGTCGTCGCCGCGCTGACCCGCTACGCCGAGGGCGAGCTGTCGCGGCGCGTGGCACTGCGGGCCAAGGCGACGTTGATGCTGGCGGTCGCCCGGATCGCCGGTCTCGAGCTGCTCGAGCGGCCGGCCTTCCTCGACCGGCTGCGGCTGGCCGAGCAGGCCGGCACGGGCGCGCCGCCGGTGCTGGTCCAGGCGGTCTTCGGCACGGTGCGGACGACGGTGGCGGCGGCCGGCCTGGTGACGATGCTGGCCGCGGTCAACCCCTGGCTGGTCGTGCTGGTCGCCGCCTGCAGCCTGCCCGCCGTCGCGGCCACCGTCGCCGAGAGCCGCGAGCGGGCCCGCGTGCTCTGGCAGACCACGCCCGGGTTCCGGCGCGAGATGTTCTACGGCAGCCTGCTCACCGACGCCGGCGCGGCGAAGGAGATCCGCGTCTTCGGTCTCGGCGAGCTGCTCCACGACCGGATGACGACGGAGCTGCGGGCCATCGCCGCGGCACAGCGCGCGGTGGACCGGCGTTCGGCACTCGTCCAGGGCGGCCTGGCCGCGGCGGGCGCGGTGCTCGGGGCCGGCGCGCTGGTGTGGGGCGGCGTCCGGGCGGTCACAGGAGCAATCACCGTCGGCGACCTCAGTCTGCTGGTCACGGGCCTGGCCGGGCTGCGCGCGGCGGCCGCCGGACTGGTCCGGTCGGTCGGCGACGCTCACCACAGCGTGCTCGTGTTCGGTCACTTCGAGGAGGTGCTGGCGACGGCGGCAGCTGCCGGCACGGTGCCACCCGCCCCGCCGCTGCCGGGCCCGCGGTCCGTGCGCGCGGCGGGAGTGGAGCTGCGTGACATCTCCTTCGGCTACGCTCCCGACCATGCGCCGGTCCTGCGTGGCGTCACGTTCACCATCCCTCCGGGCGCCATGGTCGCGCTGGTCGGGGCCAACGGCGCCGGCAAGTCCACCGTCGTCAAGCTGCTGTGCCGGCTCTACGAGCCCACGTCCGGGCAGATCACGTGGGGCGGCCGCGACGTCGCCGGCCTCGACCCCCGCCGCCGTCCGCGGGCGCATCGGCGTGCTGTTCCAGGACTTCGTCCGCTACGACCTCACCGCCGCCGACAACATCGGCTTCGGCGACGTCCGGCGCCTCGGCGACGACGACGCGCTGCGCGCCGCCGCCCGCCTGGCCGGTGCCGACACCGTCGTCGACCGCCTTCCTCAGGGGTACGGCACCATGCTGAGCCGCGCGTTCGGTGGCAGCGACGACGCCGGCGGCGTGCAGCTGTCGGGCGGGCAGTGGCAGCGGGTCGCACTGGCGCGGTCGCTGCTGCGCGACGACGCCGACCTGATGATCCTCGACGAGCCCAGCTCCGGGCTCGACGCCGATGCGGAGGCGGAGCTGTACGAGCACCTGCGCACGCGCCGCGGCGGCCGGTCCTGCCTGCTGGTCACGCACCGGCTGAGCGCGGTCCGCGACGCCGACGCGATCGTCGTGCTGGCCGCCGGCCGGGTCGTCGAGCAGGGCACGCACGACCAGCTGCTGGCCGCGGGCGGCGAGTACGCCCGGCTCTACCGGCGGCAGACGCACGGGTTCGGGAGACCGGCCGATGCCGCCGCCGGCTGAGCCGCCCCAGGGCGAGCCGCGGCGGCGCGTGCGGCCGGGTGTCGCCCCTCTCGTCAAGGCCCAGCTGCGGGCGCACTGGGGCCGGGCGCTGGCGCTGGGCCTGGGCGTGGTGGCAGCGACCTCCGTGTTCACCGTCCTCACCGGCGCGACGGAGGTCGACCGCCTCGAGCTGCGCGGCCAGGTCGCGGCCGCGCCCGGCACCTACCACGTGCTGGTCCGCCCACCGGGGAGCCGCAGCGAGCTCGAGGCCGACCGCGGGCTGGTGCGGCCGTACCAGCTGTCCGGCCAGTTCGGCGGCATCTCCCTCGACGACTACGACGCCATCCGCGACGTCGCCGGCGTCGAGGTGGCCGCGCCGGTCGCCATGGTCGGGTACGTCATGTCCTGGACCCAGGTGGCCGTCGACGCCGGGCCGCGCACCGACGGCGGCCGCGAGCTGCTCGTGGCCGACATCGTCTACTCCACCGACCGCGGGCTCACCACCATCGACCAGCCGTCGGCGTCGTACTCCTACGTCACCCCCAACCCGATCTCGCTGGTCGGTGAGCTGTACGACAACAGCGCGCCGTACGGGCTGGCCGAGACCATGCCCGACGGGTCCACGGTGCTGGTCTGCCCGCGGCGCGAGAGCCGCGAGGACATCGCCGACTCCCCGGCCACCGCGGCCCGCGAGCGCGCGGCCAGCTGTCAGTCGACCCGGCCCGGCTCCGACCCCGCCGCCCTGGCGCATCAGGCGTCGGTGCGGCGCGGCGTCATGCTCGAGTGGTCCTTCCCGGTCCTGGTCGCGGCCGTCGACCCCGCCCAGGAGGCGGCGCTGGACGACGGCGAGACGTCGCCGTCGCTGCAGGCGCTGGCCGACTCCGCGCCCGCCACCGGCACCGGCAGCCGGCCGGTTCCCGTCCTGGTCGCGGCCGACCCGGACATCGACACCCAGGCCGAGGTGACGGTGCGCCGGCTGCCCGACGAGGCGGCCGACCGGTTCGCGGCCGGCCAGTCCCTGGACGAGGTCGGCGCGCTGCTGGCCACGCCGGGACCGGTCGTCGCCACGGACACCATCACGGCCCAGCGGGCCTACGCGTCGCTGATCGACGACGCCCGTGCGGGCCAGTCGGAGATCTTCGTCGACAGCCTCTGGACCACCGAGCCGACGACGTACGACGTCGGCGCCGGCGGCGTGCTGAAACCGCGCCCCGTCGACAACCCGCAGGACGTGTGGCGCTCGGCGGTGCGCCTCGAGGGGTTCGTCCCGACGCCCCCCGTCGCCGCCGACACCGGCTTCCGCACCGTCCGGCCGCACCCCGGCCCGGCCATCTCGTCCGGCGGCTCGCTGCCGCAGCTGCGCATCGTCGGCGCCTTCGACTCGGCGGACTTCGAGGCGGCCGAGTTCGACGGCGCCCACGGCCTGCCGCCGGCCGACGCGCGCAGCCGCGAGCTGCTCGGCGACCGCCCGCTCCTGCCGTCGGGCAGCCCGGCCTCCTACCACCTGGGGCCGCCGACGGCGTTCATCCGGCTCTCCGACCTCGACACCTTCACCGGATCCGGCATCGAGCTGGCCGACCCCGAGGCGCCGATCAGCGCCATCCGGGTCCGCGTCGAGGACGTCGACGGCGTCAGCCCGGTCGACCGCGAGCGGGTCCGGCTGGTGGCCGACCAGATCCGGGCGGCCACCGGGCTCGACGTCGACATCGTCCTCGGCAGCGCCGCCACCGAGCAGACCGTCGTCCTGCCGGCCGGCGCGTTCGGCCGGCCGGAGCTGGCGGTGGCCGAGACGTGGATGCGCCAGGGTGTGGTCGCCGCCGTCATGCAGGCCGTCGACCACAAGAGCCTCGCGCTGTTCGTGCTGGTCCTCGCCGTGAGCGCGCTGTTCGTCGCGAACGTCTCGGCGGCGTCGGCGCGGTCGCGGCGCAGCGAGCTGTCGGTGCTGAGCCGGGTCGGTTGGAGCCGCCGGCACCTGCTGCGGCTGCTGCTCGCCGAGGTCGTGCTGGTGGGCGTCGCCGCGGGACTCGCCGGCGCGCTGGTGTCCGTCGCCATCGGCTGGATCACCGGCCTGCAGGTCACGCTGGCGAGAGCCGTGATCGCCGTCCCGATGGCGGTGTTCGTCGCGCTCGTCGCGGCGGCCTGGCCGGCTTGGCGGGCCTCGAAACCGGCCGTCGCCGGCATGCTGCAGCCGCGGGTGCTGCCGGGCCAGCGCTCGCCGGTGGTGCGCGGGGTGCGCTCACTCGCGGTCGCCAACGTGGTGCGCTCGCCGGGACGGACGGTGCTCGGCGTGCTGGCCGTCGCCCTGGGGTGCGCCGCGCTCACCGCCCTGCTCGGCATCACGCTCGCGTTCAACGGCGCCGTCGTCGGCTCCGTGCTCGGCGACGCCGTCTCCGTCCGCGCGCGCGAGATCGACTACGTCGCCGTCCTGGTGACGATCCTGCTCTCCAGCGTCGCCGTCGCCGACGTGGTGTTCCTCAACATGCGCGACCGGCGGGCGGAGTTCGCCGTCCTCCAGGCGGTCGGCTGGGGCGACGGCCGGGTGCGCCGGGTCGTGCTCGCCGAGGCGGCGCTCATCGGACTGACCGGCGCCGTGGCCGGCACCCTGACGGGGCTGGCCATCGCTGCCGGGCTGGCCGGCGAGCTGCGGGCGGAGCTGCTCGTCGCGGCGGTCACGACCGTGGCCGGCGGCACCGCGGTGCCCGTCCTGGCCAGCCTCATCCCGGCCGCGGCGCTCCGCCGCATGACCGTGGCGTCGACCCTGACCCGGGACGCCTGAGGGGAGCGTTCGTCCGGCCGATCGCGCGCCGTCACGTGCGCGCTGCCGGTCGGCCATCTCGGATTGGTCCGATATGCGCGATCCAGTGCATCCATCGGAGGTTCCGCAGATGTCCGATTCCCGTTCCGGCGGCGTCGCCCGCCGCCGTCTCCTGCAGGGCGCCCTCGCCGCCCCCGCGGCGCTCGCCGTCCCCGGCCTGGTCGGCGGCGGCCTCACCCAGACCGCCGGGGCCGCTCCCGTCTTCCCGCCGACACCGGCCGGGTTCGACCCGGAGAGCCCGCGGTTCTCGCTCGCCGTGCTGCCGGACACGCAGTACCTGTTCGACGAGGACCGTTCCGACCCGCAGCCGCTGGCCACCACCTTCCGCTACCTCAGCGAGCAGCGCGGCCTCGCCAACGTCGCGTTCATGACCCACCTCGGCGACATCACCGAGCACGGCACGCAGGACGAGATCGACCTCGCCGACCAGACCTTCGAGGCCATCGACGGCGTCGTGCCGTTCAGCGTCCTGGCCGGCAACCACGACATCCCCGGCGGCAACGACCAGCGCGGCGAGACCCCGTACCTGCGCGCGTTCGGCCCGTCGCGCTTCACCGGCAGCCAGACCTACGGCGGCAGCTCGCCCGACGGCTACAACAGCTTCCACGTCATCCCGGCCGCCGGCCGCGAGTGGCTGGTGCTGGCCCTGGACTGGCGGGTCTCCGACGCCGGCCTCGCCTGGGCCCGCGGCGTCGTCGACGCGCACCCGAAGCTGCCGGCGATCGTCACCACGCACGACCTCGCCTTCGCCGACGACGACGGCGCCGCCTCGCTCTCCGGCAATGGGCAGCGGCTGTGGGACGGGCTGATCCGCGGCAGGGACCAGATCTTCCTGGCCCTCGGCGGGCACTACTGGCCGCCGGGGCGGACCGTGCTGCGCAACGACGCGGGGCACGACGTGCACGTGCACATCACCAACTACCAGGACCGCTACTTCGGCGGCGCCGGCATGATCCGGCTCTACCAGTTCGACCTGGTCCGCAACACCATCGACGTCGAGACGTTCGCGCCCTGGTTCCTCACCCGCGAGGCGGGGGAGCGGCCGCCGCTCGGCGCCGAGGTCATCGAGCTCACCGGCGACGTCGACCGGTTCAGCCTGCCCGTCGACTTCGACGAGCGGTTCGCCGGGTTCGCGCCGGTCCCCGTCCCGCCGCAGGTGCCGCCGACGCGCGTGGTCGGCAAGGACACCGTCGCCTACTGGCGCTTCGACACGCTCGGCCTGCGCGGCCGGGTCGAGGAGGGCGCCACCGTCGCCGACGGCGCCGTCGCCCAGGACCTCTCCCGCAAGGGCAACGACCTGGTCGTGCGCCGGCTGCACTCGACCGCGTCGGGTCTGCTCACCCGGTCGCTCGACCACCACGACGGCGCCCCGACCCACGCCAGCCTCCGCTTCGACGGCGGCCAGTCACCCGACCGCGGGGCCGTCCTCGAGGCCGTCGCGAACGCGCCGATCAACTCCGAGAAGTTCCTCGGCGGCTACACCATCGAGCTGTTCCTCAAGCTGCCCGAGCCGTTCGAGGGCAACCACGCGTGGATGGGCATCTTCAGCTGGCAGGGCCGCGCCGGCGACGCCGGCAAGACCGCCGGCTACTCGCCGCTCGAGCCGACCTGCAGCCTCAACCTGTCGCCCGAGCGGTTCCTCCAGTACGTCCTCTACCCGCACGTCGAGGACGCCTCGCCGACGCACTGGAGCCACGCCCTCCCCGTCGGCCGCTGGTTCCACGTCGCCGTCGTCAACGACGGGCAGCAGACGGTCGTGTGGGTCGAGGGCTCGCCCATCACCCGCAACCCGCGCCAGCCGGCGCACGGTATCGCGACCCTGGGCCGGCCGTTCACCATCGGCGCCACCGGCTGGGATCTCGGCTTCGGGCAGGGCTTCTATGGCCTGCTCGGCGACGTCCGCATCAGCAAGCGCGCACTGGCGCCGTCGGAGTTCCTGACGCCCTTCGAGTGAGGCTCGTTCCTTCTGCTCCGCGACGATGGGGTGACGCTCCTGTGAGCGTCACCCCGTTCCGCGTTCCCGGCCCCGCTCGCCACGTTAGATTGGGCCACTCTATTTTGTGACAATTCAGGACATAGACACCTGGTCGACACCGGCTGCCGAGAGGCTCTGATCTTGTCAGCCCCTACCAGCCCGAAAGGCAGTCACATGCCGAACTCCCTGCTCAAGCGCACCCTCGTGGTGTCCGCTCTCGTCGCCGTGGGTGCGACGGCCGCGGTCGCCCCGGCCCAGGCCACCGGCCGCTTCCATAACCCGGCCAACATCGCGCACCACGGCGCCTCCGCTGCGGCGCCGGAGAACACGCTCGTCGCGATCGACCTGGCCTACGACCAGGGTGCGGACTACGCCGAGGTCGAGATCCAGCGCACCTCGGACGGCGAGCTCGTCGCCATCCAGGACGCGGGCCTCGCCCGGACCACCAACGTCGAGGAGGTCTTCCCGGGGCGGTCGCCGTACCTGGTCCGCGACTTCACTCTCGCGGAGCTCCGTCAGCTCGACGCCGGCTCCTGGTTCGGTGCGCAGTTCGCCGGTGAGCGCATCCCGACCCTGAGTGAGGTCATCGCCGAGGCCGGTTACCGCGACGGCATCGTGATCGAGATCCGCAACGCCGCGCTCTACCCGGGGATCGAGGAAGACGTCAGGGACGAGCTGGCGGCGAACCCGTACTACCTGGTTCGTGCGCTGCTCCTGAACAAGCTCGTCGTCAAGTCCGCGAGCGTCGACTCGGCGAACGCCTTCCACGCGCTCGCGCCGTACGTGCCGGTGGGCGTGATCTACGACTTCCGGCCGGCGGACGCCGATCTGGTCGCCGTCAGCGAGTGGGCCCACGAGGTCGACATCGTCACGTCGGTCGCCGACGAGGCGCACATCGACCGGATCAAGGAGCTGGGCCTGAAGGTGTCGGTGCACACCGTCGACACCGAGACGCTCATGACCCGCTACATCGACCGCGACGTGAACGGGATCGTGACGAACGTCCCGGCGCTGCTCGCGGGCCTTCTCGACTAACGCTCGCAACACGCGGGCCGGCACCTCGGGACGGGGTGCCGGCCCGTTTCACTTCGGCGGCCCGATGGTTCACCCAGCGTTCATCCCCATCCCGTTGGCCGGGGAGCTACATCGTGGCAATGTTGACATGTTGCATCAACGCGATCTATTCAATGTCTATCTAAATCTTGGGGATGTAGTTGTGCAGGGGGAGCGAGTGACGGAGAGCTCTGGCTGATGTCGACGACGACCACGAGGCGTGTGGAGCCCACGGGTGAGGTGACCGAGGACGCGCCACGCGCCTTGAAGGCTGCCATCGGACCCAGCGACCGGATCTTCCGAGGCGTCTCCCGCAGCGGCGGCCTCGCCGTCCTGGCCATCATGTCCCTGATCGGCATCTTCCTCGGGTACCGCGCCATCCAGGCGTTGCGCGAGGCCGGCATCTCGTTCCTCACCACCGAGGCGTGGGAGCCCAACGGCGGCGACTTCGGCATCGCCGCGGTGCTCACCGGGACCGTCCTGATCGCCCTGGTGGCCATAGGCGTCGCAGTGCCCCTGGCCGTCGGCACGGCGCTCTACATCTCCGAGTACGCCCCCGCGCGGATCAAACAGACCCTGATCAGCATGGTCGACCTCATGGCGGCGGTGCCGAGCGTCGTGTACGGCCTCTGGGGTGCCTTCTTCCTGCAGTGGAACATCCTCGGCCTGTCGCGGTGGATCTCGACGTGGCTCGGCTGGATCCCGTTCCTGTCGGTCGACGGCGCGGATCCCCGCGACCCGCTCGCCACGGAGACCGTCTACACGGCCTCCACGCTCATCGCCGGCATCGTCGTCGCGATGATGGTGACGCCGATCGCGTGCTCGGTGATGCGCGAGGTGTTCGCCCAGGCGCCCGCCGGTGAGCGCGAGGGCGCCTACGCCCTGGGCGCTACCAAGTGGGGCATGATCCGCTCGGTCGTGCTGCCGTACGGCAAGGGCGGCATGATCGGCGGGACGATGCTCGGCCTCGGTCGCGCACTCGGCGAGACCATCGGCGTCTACATGGTCATCTCGCCGGTCTTCGAGATCCAGCCGCGCATCCTCGAGAGCGGCAGCAACTCCGTGTCGGCGCTGATCGCCCTGAGATACGGCGAGGCGAGCGACTTCGAGCTGTCGGCCCTGATGGCGGCCGGCCTCGCCCTGTTCCTGATGACGCTGGTGGTCAATTTCGCCGCCTCGTCGATCATCGCCCGGTCGCGCTCCGGCGCCGTGAGCGACGCATGAGAGGACGACGATGACCGCTGTCGACATCCGGCCCGCCGACGTCGGGGCCGACGACCCGTCGACGGGGGGCACCACGCTGCCGCCGCCCGTACCGCCGGGCAGTCCCGAGGAACCGCGACGCAGCCTGGTCCTGCTGCGCACGTCCGACATCTTCGCCCTGGTGGGTGCGTTCGCCGCCTCCGTCTCGATCACGTTCGTGCTCTTCACGCAGTTGCTGCCGTTCGAGGGAGCGATCGGGTTCGTCGTCCTGGCCTACGTGCTGTTCCTGATCGTCTACGCACTGCTCGTCTCTCTGGACGACGACGGCCCCGCCGTGCGCGACAAGGTGGCAGCGGTCGCCGTTCACGGGCTCGCGCTGCTGCTCGGCGTCGGCCTGGTGTTCGTCGTGCTCTACACCCTGGGCCGCGGCGCCGAGGCGCTGCCGAACCTGAACTTCTACACCGAGGACATGCGGGTCACCGGTCCGCTGGACCCACTGACCAGCGGCGGCATCCTGCACGGCATCGTCGGCACGCTGATCATGATCACCATGGCGCTGGCCATCACCATCCCGCTGGGCATCGTCTGCGCGGTGTTCCTCAACGAGATCCCCGGCCGGCTCAGCCGTCTGGTGCGCACCATCGCCGAGGCCATGACGGCGCTGCCGTCCATCGTCGCCGGTCTGTTCATCTACGCCACCTGGATCACGGCCTTCGGCCTGGGGCAGTCCGGCTCGGCCGCGGCGCTGGCCATCACGGTGATGATGCTGCCCATCGTGATCCGCGCCTCCGACGTCGTCCTGCGGCTGGTGCCCGGGACGCTGAAGGAGGCGGCCTACGCGGTCGGCGCCGGGCAGTGGCGGACGGTGTGGCACGTCACGCTGCCGACGGCGCGGTCGGGGTTGATGACCTCGATCATCCTCGGTACCGCACGCGGCATCGGCGAGACCTCCCCGGTGCTGCTGACCGCCGGGTTCACGGCCGCGGTCAACACCAACCCGCTCGAGGGGCCGATGGTGTCCCTGCCGCTGCTGACCTTCGAGCTGGTGAAGAACCCCCAGCCGGAGATGATCGCCCGCGGCTTCGGCACGGCGGCCACGCTGATGGTGCTCGTGCTGCTGCTGTTCGCGGTCGGCCGGGCGGTCGGCGGGCGCGGTCCGGGTCAGCTCACCCGGCGTCAGCAGCACCGCCGCGTCCTCGCGTCGCGCCGCGACGCCGAACGGTTCCGCCGCACCGACGCGGCCCGCCCCAGGTTCACCACACAGGAGGAAGGACAACGCCGATGACCCCGACATCTCCGCGCTGGATCGTGCTGCGCTGGGTCGGCGGCCTGCTGGCACTCGTGCTGATCGTCCAGGCCGTCGTCACCGGGGCCGCCCGTGAGGCGATGGCGGCGAGCTTCTTCCCGGTCAGCGGGTCCGGCTCCACCTGGAGCTCCAACGCCGTCGACGCCTGGCGCGCCAACGTCGAGCAGCAGGGCATGCGCATCAACTTCCAGGCCAACGGCTCGACCAACGGCCGCAACCAGTTCCGCGAGGGCGTGGTCGACTTCGCGGTGTCGGAGATCCCGTACGGCGTGCAGGACGGGAACAACACCGACGACCCGCCGCGTCGCGGGTACGCCTACATGCCCATCGTCGCCGGTGGCACCGCGTTCATGTACAACCTGACCATCGGCGGGCAGCGGGTCACCAACCTGCGTCTGTCCGGCGACGTGATCGCGAAGATCTTCACCGGCCAGATCACGCTGTGGAACGACGCCGCGATCAGGGCGGACAACCCGCTGCTCACCCTGCCCGCGATCCCGATCGTCCCGGTGTTCCGATCCGACGGTTCGGGTACGTCGGCGCAGTTCACCGCCTGGATGAACGATCAGCACCCCGACATCTGGGAGGCGTTCTGCGCCGAGACGGGGCGCAACCCGTGCACGCCGACGTCGAGCTACCCGAATCCCGGCTCTCCGTTCATCGGCGCCGCGACCTCCAACGGCGTCGCCGGTTATGTCGCGCGCGCTGCCGGCGCCATCACCTACGTCGAGTACTCCTACGCGTTGCAGTCCGGGTTCCCGGTGGCCAAGGTGCGCAACGCGTCGGACTACTACATCGAGCCGACGGCCGAGGCCGTCGCCGTGGGCCTGCTCGGCGCCGAGATCGAGAACAACCCGGCGTCGCCGGACTACCTGACCCAGAACCTCGACAACGTCTACCGCAACGCCGACCGGCGCGCGTATCCGCTGTCGTCGTACTCGTACATGATCCTGCCGACGAAGCTCGAGAACGGCTTCACCGAGGCCAAGGGTCTCACCCTGGGGTCCTTCGCCTACTACTTCCTGTGCGAGGGACAGCGCTCGGCAGGCCCACTGGGCTACTCGCCGCTGCCGATCAACCTGGTGCAGGCCGGTTTCGCCCAGGTGCGCAAGATCCCCGGCGTCGAGGTGCAGTCCATCGACCTCGCCGGCTGCAACAACCCCACCTTCTCGCCGGACGGGACGAACACGCTCGCCATCAACGCGCCCCAGCCTCCGGCCTGTGACGCCGTCGGAGCGACGCAGTGCACCACGGGCACCGGTGGCGACGACGACGAGACACCGCCGAACCCACCGGGCGGAAGCGCCGACGGTGGTGGAGGCGGTGACGGCGGCGGAGGCGGTGACGGCGGAGCGGCCGAGGGCGGTGGCGGTGCGGCCGACGGCGGAGGCGGTGCGGCCGACGGCGGAGGCGGTGCGGCCGACGGCGGCGGCGCGGCGACCGGCACCGAGCCCGGCGGCGCAGCGACCGGCACTGACACCGGAGCGGCCGGCGCCGACGCGGGCGCCGACACCGGAGCGGCCGGCGCCGACACGGGCACCGACACCGGAGCGCCGGTGTTCGACCCGGAGACGGGCGAGATCATCAGCGGCGGTGACGCCGGAACGGACGCCGGTGGGGGCGGGCAGAACGTGTCCGCGGTGCCGGTGTCGCTCCAGGCGTCGTCGGGCTGGAGCTTCCAGCACACGCTGATGGTGCTGGCCGGCGCCCTTCTTCTCGGCGTGGTCCTCGGCCCGCCGGTGATCTCCCGGGCACTCGGGAGTCGCAACGATCCTGCCGGGAGGACCTCGTGATCATCTCGTCTGGTCTGCGTATCCGGGCGGTATCGGCCGCCCTCGCGCTGGTGGCCGGGGTCGGCCTGCTCGCCTACGAGCCGGCGACGCCGACGGCCGGCGCGGCCGCCGGCGACCTCACCGACTCGGCCGTCACGTTGCGGTGGTCCGACGGAATCATCGGCGCCGACCACTCGACGGTGGTCGAGGAGCGCGACCCCGAGCACTTCATGTACGACGACTTCGACGGCCTCGAGGTGACGGTCTCGCAGACCGACGACATCCGTGCGCAGTCCCTGGACGTGCGGTGGAGCGGCTGGCAGCCGACGCCTGGAAGCGTGGGCAGCCTTCCCGGCAACTACATGCAGATCATGCAGTGCTGGGGCGACGAGGAGACCGGCCCGCTGCCCGAGAACTGCGTCTGGGGCGCCCCCGGCATGTCCGATCCGGGCCGGATCGAGCCGAGCGTCCGGGGTCGAGGCGTCGAGCCCACCGACCCGCTGGCTGAGAGCGTTCCCGATCACTACATCCCGCCGGGCGGGGGTGTCGCGGAGGTCCCGTTCCGTGCGGCCGACTCCGACGAGTTCGTGTGGTCCGCGGACATCGAGAACGTGTTCGGCCGGTGGACCACCAACGAGGTGCGCGGCGTGCGCACCGACGACGCGGGCGACGGAGAGGCGATCTTCACGGTTCAGGACGCCATCGACGCGCCGTACCTCGGTTGTGGCACACCGGTCGAGGGCGCCCAGGCCGACGGCCGCGACTGCTGGCTGGTCGTGGTCCCACATGGCGGGCATCGCCTCGACGGCTCGGCCATCGGCACCGGGACGAACGCGCTTCAGTACGCCGACGGCTCGCCGCTGACGCCGACGAACTGGGCGCAGCGGATCCAGGTCCGGCTGGACTTCGCGAGCGTCGACCTCACCTGCCCCACCGAGTCCGAGCAGCGCCCGACGGTGGGCTCGCAGCTGGCGGCACGCGCCGTCTTCTCCTGGTTGCCGGAGCTCTGCTCCGCTGACGGCGGCGCCTTCTCCTACCTGGCGCTGTCCGACGCCGAGGGCCGCCGCCAGGTCGCCTCCGACACTCCGGGTGCGGCCGGGCTGGCCTTCACCTATGCGCCCGTGGTCACCGGCGAGGAAGGGCCGGAGGTCCTGCACGCGCCCGTCGCGGTCTCGGGACTCGTGATCGCCCTGAACATCGAGGAACCCGACGGGACGATCGTCCGCGACCTCAGGCTGACCCCGCGCCTGGTGGCGAAGCTGCTCACGCAGAGCTATCGGCATGACGTGCCCGGCGGATACGAGGCGTTCACGGGTCTCGACGAGCCACCTGCCTGGGCGGTGGCCAACCCCACGGACATCAGCGCCGATCCGGAGTTCACCGAGCTCAACCCGGAGGCGCCGGTGCGCAATCTCGGCTTCGCCGCGGGCAACGCCCTGCGTATCTCAGGCCCGAACCCCGCCGATGCGTTCCGCGAGCTGTGGCGCTGGATCCAGGCCGACGCAGAGGCCAGCGCCTGGCTCGCCGGCGAGCCCGACGACCACGGCATGGTCGTCAACCCGGCCTACGAGGAACTCGGTCTGGCAGAGCCGCCCGCGCCCGACACCGTTCCGCGCGACGTCCAGGCCTGCTACCAGAACACGACCCAGCCGCAGATCCCCGCACCTGGGTACTGCACCCTCGACCTGCTCTTCTTCGCCACCAGTTTCGAGGACGCCGCCCTGCGCGCACGGCTCGGGCAGGCCGGCTCGAAGACGGACTGGGACACCCTGGCCGTCAGCCCGTCGGGCACCCCCGGATGGTGGACCGAGATCCCGCCGCAGGCGCCCGGCCGGCGCTGGCAACTCGCCGTCACCGACTCCGCGTCCGCGCAGCTGTACGGCCTGCCGGTCGCGAGCCTGCGCAACGCCGCCGGAGAGTTCGTCCAGCCGGGTTCGGCGAGCCTCGCCGCGGCCGTCGACTCGATGGTGCCGAGCGAGATCGACGACGTGCTGGCCATCGATCCCGAGGCGGCCGACCCCGACGCGTACCCGCTCGCCATGATCACCTACGCGGCGGTGCGCGCCGACCAGGAGGACGACGCGCTCGCCGACTACTCCGCCATGCTGAGCTACGCGGCCGGCGACGGACAGACGCCCGGGCTGGCCGCCGGCGATCTCCCGCCGGGGTACTCCCCGCTGAACGACGAGCTGCGCGCGCAGACGCTGGCCGTTGCCGAGGCGCTGGTCGCGACCGACGACCCGCGCGACCCGCCCGGCCTGGTGCCCGGCAGCGACGAGGACGGCGGCGACGAGGACGGTGCCGAGGGGAACGGCGACGGCGGCGACGAGGCCGGCGGCACGGAGGCCGGTGGTCCCGGCTCGACGGGCGCCGACGACGGCGCCCCGGGGGCGGGCGACGCCCCCGATCCCGCGGGGCTGGCGCCCACGGGCGGCGACGACCCCACCGACGACCCGTCGCTGCCGCCCGCACCGGACGGCGCGACGGGCGGTGCGGGGGACGACCAGCCGCCGGCGGTCGGCGACGACGTTCCCGTCGCGCAGACGACGCCGGGGGAACCGGTCGGTCCCATGCAGTACGTCCTGCTCGCGGTGCTGATCGCCGGCCTGCTCGGCGCCACGGCCGGTCCCGCGCTGCTCAAGCTCGGGCCGCGGTTCGGCGGCGCCGCGGCCGTCACCCCCCGTTAACCCGACGACGACAAGAAGACATCTTGATCTTTGCCGAACGTATATAGATTGCGACAATCTAAGCGGCAAGACTGAAGACACCTCCAAACAGGAGGTAGCAATCCTTCCCAAGTCCTGAAAGGGGACATCAATGAAGGTCAATGCCTTCGGGAAGACCGCAGTCTTCGGGCTGGGCGCCGCCCTCCTGGCGATCGGCGCCTTCGCCGGGCCGGCCCAGGCCGACCCGCCGCCCAGTGGCGCGCTGGCGATCGCCGGCTCCGACACGACCCAGGACGTCGTCAACGGCCTCGCCGGCATCTCCGGCGGGCTGCTGGAGTCGTGGCACGCCTCGGTCGGTGGCGTGACCCACGACCTGATCGCGCCCAAGTCGGGCACGTTCACGGTGACGCGGCCCAACGGCTCGAGTGAGGGCCGCGACGCGCTGCGTCGTTCCCTCGGCACGAACGTCGCCACGCCGTGGGCCGGTGCGAACTCGGTGCCGGTGGGGTCGGACGTGTTCGACGCCGCCCGTTCGTCCAGCGGCCCGGGCAGCAACCAGAACAACAACGGCCAGCTGGTGTACATCCCGTTCGCGCTGGACGCGGTGACGACCGCGACCGGCCCGACCAGCACGCTGCCGAGCTTCACGCTGGCTCAGCTGCAGACGATGTACTCCACGGGTGCGGGTGTCACCGTCGGTGGCACGACGTACACGCCGGACTCCAACATCACGCTGCTGATCCCGCAGGCCGGCTCGGGCACCCGCCAGTTCTGGGCCGACACGATGGGCATCAACGCGACCACCCCGCCGGCGTGGGTGCACGACACCCTGGGCGGCGTGTCCGTGCAGGAGCACGACGGCACGGTCCTGCAGACCAACCCGACCGCGATCGTGCCGTTCTCGATCGCGCAGTGGATCGCACAGACCAACGGCGTGGCGCCGGACCGGCTGCACGGCGCCGAGCTCGGCACCATCAACGGCGTTCAGCCCACGGTCGAGAACCCGGAGACCGAGCAGCAGGTGCTCAACCCGGCGTTCCCGGTCACCCGCGAGGTCTACAACATCGTCTCCCACGCCCAGGCCACCGGCGGCGACGCGCTGATCATGGCGACGTTCGTCGGCAGCAGCTCCACGGCCTGCAACGTCAGCACGATCGAGCTGTTCGGCTTCGCGTCGATCGGCAGCCGCTGCGGCTCGATCAACACCAACCTGCGGGCCTTCCCCAACGGCTGATCGACTCGCACCACGACAACTGAAGCCAGCTCCGAGTGGTCGGGTCCGCCTTTCGCGGATCCGGCCACCTCGGGGTGTCGGCCGTTTCTATCGACAATTCCGAAGGAGTACGACAATGAGAACGACGACCGTCGCGCCATCGCTCAGGCGATGGATGGTTGCTGCTGTGACAGCGCTGGGAATGGCCGTGGCGATGGTCGTCGCCGGCCAGTTCGGCGAGGCTTGGGCCCAAGAGGAGCCGTTGCCCACGCTGACCGCCACACCGTCGACCGGCCTCGTCGCCGACGTGACCGGGGCGAACTGGACCCGGCTCGCGGCGCCGACCGCCTGCCCGGCGGGCTTCAACGTCCCCGGAGTCCTCAAGGGTCAGCTGTTCCTGATCAGGGCCGGCGGAGACAGCACCACCAAGGACGGCAACCGGCAGGTGGCGTTCGCGACTCAGATCGGTACGGGGCCCCTCGCCGTCGACGTCGGTGGCAACGGGATCTTCACCGGTGTGGCTCCGGAGCCGCCGGGAACCTACGAGCTGGTCCTGTTCTGCACCCAGGAAGGAAACCCTTCCGGCTACACGGCGGCGTTCTCGGCGTGGCTGTCGTTCGACGCGACCAGGTGGACCATCACGGCGGAGGAGCCGCGGGCCGCGGGCACAACGATCACCATGGAGGCCACCGCCGACGGTGAGCCGGCAGACGAGGTCGAGCTCGGCACCGAGGTGGAGCTCACGGCTACGGTCGACCCCGCCGAGGCGGCCGGGACGGTCGAGTTCTTCAACAGCCACCCCGACCTCGAGGTGCGGGAATCGCTCGGCACGGATGAGCTGTCCGACGGGACCGCGTCGGTGACGCTCAGCGACCTCGCGGCCGGCGAATACGTCCTGACGGCCGACTTCACCTCTGCCAACGAAGAGGAGTTCACGTCGTCGCAGACGGTGGCCGAGGTGCCGCTGACCGTCGTGGCCCCAGAGGCCGAGTCGACCACGACGACACTGGCCGTCGCGCCGGAGAGCCCCGTCGACGTCGGCGCCGAGGTGACGATGACGGCGACCGTGGACCCGGAGGCGGCCACCGGGACGGTGCAGTTCCGCTCCGGCACCGAGGACCTCGGTGCGCCGGTGCCGGTGGAGTCCGGCGTCGCCGTGCTGACCACGTCCGAGCTGGCCGAGGCCGACCACACGCTGACGGCTTCGTTCACCTCGGCGGAGCCGGAGGCGTTCACGTCGTCGACGTCCACGCCGGTGGTCTACACCGTCGGCGCCCCCGGCCCGAAGGTCACCGCGGTGGACGCGGAGGGCAACGCGCTGGAGGACAACCCCGTGCTGGCCGACGGACAGGTAGTGACGCTGACGGCGCCGGGCTTCGGGGCCGAGGAGGACGTGACGGTCACCCTCGACGCCGAGAGCGAGACACCCGAACAGCTCGGCGAGGAGCCGATCCCGGCCGACGAGGACGGCACTGTGGTGACCGAGTTCACCGCGTCCGGGCTCGAGCCCGGCCAGCACCAGCTGGACTTCGCCGGCGCGCAGCAGACCCTGGTGTGGCAGTTCCAGATGGAGGACCCGGCCGGGACCGAGGACGGGACCGAAGACGGCACCGAGGACGGCACGGAGGACGGGACCGAGGACGGTGGCGGCGACGACGGCACCGAGGGTGGTGCCGCCGAAGACGGTGGCGCGGACGACGGCGCTGCTGGTGGCGCCGCGGGCGGCTCCGGCAACCCGGGGAGCCTGGCGCAGACCGGTGCCTTCCTCGTCGCTCCGCTGGTGCTGGTCGGCCTGGCGGCGCTGAGCGCCGGTTACGCCTTCATCCGGCGCAGCAAGCGCGACGAGTTCCTCACCTTCGACGACCCGACGGCGACCTGACGTCTGAGCTGAGGGCGGCCCCGAATGGATGAACAGGCGAACACGAGACGGCGAACGGCCATCGCGAGTGACCGTGATGTCCATGCGGCGTTCACGATGGCGAAGCCGACGGTTCGGTGCGTCCTCATGAGCAACACGCACGGTGACCGGGTGAGCGTCACCGAGCCCGTGTCGGGGGGAAAGGGCGTATGACGACGCTGCTGCCTCCTGGCACCACGGACAGGACCGAGCCGGCCGATCCCGGTTCGGTCCACGGTGGCGCGCCAGAGCCCGCGCGCGTGCCGCCGGTCGCCGCGCCCCCGCCCCCCTCCGTCCCCGGTGACCCGCCCGGGGACGGAAGCGGCGGTGGGCGCGGCGACACCCCGCGCGCGCCGAAGCCGAAGGGCGGGCAGCGCAGGCGCGTGACCGTGCCCTCGGCGAGCACGTACATTCCGGCGATCGCGCTGCAGATCGTGGCGGTGGTGGCGCTCGGGTTCATCGTGCAGGTGGTGCTGTTGTCGCAGCTCCAGCACGATCGCGACCAGCAGACCCTGTACGCCGACTTCAGGGCCGACCTGGCCCATGCCGTCGCCCCGGTCGGGCAGCTGGCGCCACCGGAGCCGCCGGGGGTGCCGCGGCCGGGTGAGGACGCCACCGAGGTGGAGGAGCCGGACCGCCTCATGGCGTTCGGCACGCCGGTGGCGATCCTGGAGATCCCGGCCCTCGGCCTCAGCGAGGTGGTGCTCGAGGGGACGACGTCCGACGTCATGCGGTCCGGTCCGGCTCACCGGCGCGACACGGTGCTGCCGGGGCAAGAGGGCACCAGCGTCATCATGGGGCGGCGGACCACGTACGGCGGTCCGTTCAACCGCATCCACACCCTGCGTCCGGGCGACCAGATCACCGCGGTCACCGGGCAGGGCGAGCATCTGTACGAGGTCATCGGCGTGCGGCGCGAGGGCGACCCGCTACCGGAGCCGGCCCGCGACGGCGAAGGGCGGCTCACGCTGGTGACCGCCGACGGCCGGCCGTTGCTGCCGTCGGGCGTGCTCCGTGTCGACGCCGAGCTCGTGTCGGACGCGCAGCCCGCCCCGGCGCGCTCGCTGACCACGGCCAGCCTGCCCGCCTCGGAGGACACCCTGGCCACCGACGACCAGGCGTGGTACCCGCTCGTGCTGCTCGGCCAGGCGCTGCTGCTCGCGGTGGCCGGCACCGTCTGGGTGCGGAATCGGCTCGGCCACTGGCAGGCCTGGGTGGTCGGCATCCCGGTCATCGCCGCCCTTGGGCTGACCGCCGCCGACCAGGTCGCCCGGCTGCTCCCGAACCTGCTCTAGATCCCGGCCAGACACAGCGAAAAGGACACCCGATGACCGCACCGACCGACCACACCACCGCCCTCCCCGCCGTGCAGGCGAGCCGGCCGTCGCCGAATGGGGCGCCGGCCAACGTCGCGTCGCTGGCCGGGCTGGACGCGCGGTCGATCTCGGCCTGGTTCGGCACCCACAAGGTGCTCGACCGGGTGTCGCTGTCCATGCGCGCCGGTGAGGTGACGGCGCTCATCGGCCCGTCGGGCTGCGGGAAGTCGACGTTCCTGCGGATCCTCAACCGCATGCACGAGCTGATCCCGTCGGCGTCGCTGGCGGGCGAGGTGATGCTGGACGGGCAGGACATCTACGCGCCGAACCGCCGCCTCACCGACGCGCGGCGGCAGATCGGCATGGTGTTCCAGAAGCCGAACCCGTTCCCGGCGATGTCCATCTACGACAACGTCGTGGCCGGGCTCAAGCTGACCGGGCTGCGGGCATCGAAGCGGTCCAAGGACGACCTCGTCGAGTCCTGCCTGACGAAGGCCGGCCTGTGGAAGGAGGTCCGCGACCGCCTCCGTCAGCCCGGCGGCGCGCTCTCCGGCGGCCAGCAGCAGCGTCTGTGCATCGCCCGGTCATTGGCCATCCAGCCGCGGGTGCTGCTGATGGACGAGCCCTGCTCCGCGCTCGACCCGACGTCGACCCGGCGCATCGAGGAGACCATCGCCGAGCTGGTCTCCGAGGTCACCATCGTCATCGTCACGCACAACATGCAGCAGGCGGCCCGCGTCTCGGACCGGTGCGCGTTCTTCCTCGCCTCGCACGGCACCCCCGGCGTCATCGTCGAGCACGGACCCACGTCGGTGATGTTCGAGAACCCGCAGGACGAGCGGACCAGCGACTACGTGCACGGACGGTTCGGGTGACCGGGCCGGGCCGCGGCGCGACCATCCTGTCGGCGTTCGCGATCCTCGCCGTCGTCGGGTTGCTGTTCGCCGTGGCCCGGACCTCGCCCGGCAGCAGCGACCAGCCGCTGTTCGTCGCCGCCCCGGTGACCGACGGCGTCGTCGGCGAGCCGCCGTCCGGTGCCGCGGCGGGACCGCAGGCGGACGCGGTCGCCGATGACGAGCTGGGGCCGGCGGCCTCGCTCGGCGTCTCGCCGGACTGGGCGCGCGAGGTCGGCGGCCGCATCGGGATCCCGCCGCGCGCGCTCGTCTCGTACGCCGCGGCCGCGATCCGGCTGGCGGACGAGCAGCCGTCCTGCGCGCTGGGCTGGCCGACGCTGGCCGGCATCGGCTTCGTCGAGTCACACCACGGGACGTTCGGCGGCACCCACGTCGAGCCCGACGGACGCACGGCCGAGCCGATCGTCGGCATCGCGCTGGACGGCGGCCCGGGTGTCGCGGCCATCGCCGACAGCGACGGCGGCGAGCTCGACGGCGACTCCGTCTGGGACCGCGCGGTCGGGCCCATGCAGTTCATCCCGTCGACGTGGCGGAAGTGGGGCGTCGACGGCAACGGCGACGGCGTCAGCGACGTGCACAACCTCGACGACGTCGCGCTGGCGGCCGGGCGCTACCTCTGCGCCGACGGCGGCGACCTCAGCGACGGCGCGGACTGGCAGCACGCCGTCCTCACCTACAACCGGTCCACGGAGTACGCCGCGAAGGTGCTCGAGACCGCCAACGGCTACGCGCGCGCCAGCTGGAGCTGACCATGACCACCCACGACCTCGCCATCCCGCCGCTGGTCCCGCCGGGCACCGTGCTCGGCGGCCGGTTCGAGGTGGGCGAGGTCCTGGGCAGCGGCGGGTCGGCGACGGTGTTCGCCGGCCGCGACACCCGCCTGGGCCGGCCGGTCGCCGTCAAGGTGCTGCGGCCCGACCTCGCGGCCGACGCCGGCGCGCAGGCGGCGTTCCAGGTCGAGGCGACGGCGGCGGCGATGCTGTCGCACCCCGGCATCGTGACGGTGCACGACGTCGGCGCCGATGACGTCGATGGCCGGACCATCGCATGGATCGCCATGGAGCGGGTCCGCGGCCGCACCGTCCGCTCGCTGCTGGCCAGCGGCGCGGTACCGCCGCTGGACCCCGCCGACGCGCTGGAGCTGACGGCGCACGTGCTGGCCGCGCTCGACCACGCCCACCAGCGCGGCGTCGTGCACCGCGACATCAGCCCCGGCAACGTCATGATCACCGACGACGGCGCCGTGAAGGTCCTCGACTTCGGCATCGCGGCCGTCGGTGAGCAGCGCACCGAGTCCGAGGTCGTGCATGGCAGCGTCGCCTACGTGTCGCCGGAGCAGGCGCAGGGCTTCCCCGTCGACCGCCGCAGCGACCTGTACTCCGTCGGCTGCCTGCTGTTCGCGCTGGTCACCGGCGCGCCTCCGTACGTCGCCGAAGAGGTGCGCGACGTCGCGCTGATGCACGTGACGGCGCTCGTGCCGCGGGCGTCGACGCGGCTGCCCGGTGTGTCGGCCGAGATCGACGCGCTGCTGGTGCGGCTGCTGGCCAAGCGCCCCGGCGACCGCCCGGCCACGGCGGGGGCGCTGCGCGACGAGGTGCTCCGGGTGGCCGCCGGCCTGCGCGCGGGCGCCGGGCCCGACCACAGCACGACGCAGGTCATCCCGCGGGTCTCGACGACGACGGCGTTCGCCCCGGTCCGGCGCCCGGCCGGTCCGGCGACGGTACCGGTCCCGGTGGCGCGCGAGCTGGCCGAGCGTCGGCGGCAGGAGCCGGCCCGCATCGTCCACGCCCAGCCGCTGGTCGCGCCCCGTCCGCCCGAGCCGGAGCCGCGGTCGGTGCTCTGGCCGGTGACGCTGCTGGTCATGACGGCGGCCGGGCTGGTCGCGCTGCTGCTGTGGCTGTTCGCGGGTCCGCCGCCCGAGGCGGACGCCTCGATCACCGTCCCCGACGTCGCCGGGCAGACCGCCGAAGCGGCCCGGCAGGCCCTCGACACCGCCGGCATGCGCGACGGCAGCGTCCGCACCGAGCCGCACGACACCGTGTCCGCCGGGCTGGTCGTGCGCACCGACCCGGCGGCGGGGTCGTCGGTCTCGGCCGACTCGCCGGTGCTGATCGTGGTGTCCGGCGGGCCACAGGCGCGTCCGTCGGTCACGGTGCCCCAGCTCGACGGCGCCACTCTCACCGAGGCGCGGGCGATGATCGAGCGCGCCGGCCTGGTCCTCGGCGAGCTGACGCGCGAGGACTCCGCCCGGCCCGCCGACACCGTCCTGGCCAGCGCCCCCGGCGTCGGCACCACGCTGGAGCCGGGCGCCGTCGTCGCCCTGACCCTGGCCAGCGGCAACCAGGTGGTCCCCGACGTGCTGGGCCTGGGCATCGGCGTCGCCCGGGCGCAGGTGCAGGACGCCGGGTTCACCGTCGTGGAGACGCCGGCCGAGTCCGGCGAGGCGCCGGGGACCGTGCTCGGGGTGCAGCCGGCCGCCGGGACCAGCCTCCGTCTGGGATCGACGGTGACGGTGGTGGTCGCCGTCGGGCCGTCGCCCACGGACGAGCCGCCGCCGGACGGCACGCCGTCGTCGACGTTCACGCCGGACCCGACCGACACGCCGTCGCCGACCCCGACCGGGCCCACGCTCGGCACCCCGACCGACCGGCCCACCGACCCGAGCGGAGGCGACGAGCAGTGAACCGGATCCTGGGTGGCATCCTCGCGGCCCTGACGCTGGCCGCGGCGGTCGGCTTCTACGTGTCGGCGACCGACCGGCCGGCCCTGCCCGACGTGCCCGCGGCGGCGAGCTCCGTGCTCGCGCACACCGCCGACGACGCCGTCGCGCCCGCACCGACGCCGCTGACGTCACCGCCGGGTACCCCCGTCGCGGACCCGGCGGCGCCCGACCCGGACCCGTCCGCCCCGCCGCCGGACGGTCCCGTGCCCGGCGAGCCGCAGCCCACGGCGTCGTCGCCCGGGACACCGCCGGCGCCGCCGCCCGCTTCGGACCCGGCCGCGCCCGCGCCGACCGAGCTGTACCTCACCGCGCCCGGCCTGACCGACCCCGGCGCGACCGAGGTGTTCACCGCGACCTGGATCGACAGCGCGGGCTACGGCGTCGACGGCGTCGTCCTGCTGCAGCGCGCTGAGGGCGACACCTGGGTCCCCGTCGCCGAGCTGACCACGTCCGTCGGCCGCGCGTCGACCAGTGTGACCGTCGCGGCTTCGGCGATCTACCGGCTCGTGTACCCGGGCAGCGACGCGCTCGCGCCCCAGGTGTCCGACGAGGTCGCCGTCATCGCCGAGACCCGCATGGAGTCGGCGCTCACGCTGACCGCCGCGCCGGCCCGGGTCGTGACCGGCGGCCCGGCGGTCCTGACGGTCGGCTGGCACAACACCGACGCCGTCCCGATCATCGGCGACATCGTCGTCGAGGCGCTGGCGGACGGGGCGTGGACGGCGGTCGCGACGGTGACGACCGGTTCCGACGGCGCCGCCGCCACCACCGTCACCCCGACGGTCAGCACCGCCTACCGCGCCGTGTACCCCGGCGGCACCCGCTACCTGCCGGTGACCAGCGCCGACGTGACGGTGTCGGCGGTGTCGGCGGCGACGATCCCGGTGCGGTCCTGCGCGAACCAGGCCGACGTCGACGCCCTCCCGCACGGCGTCGGCTGCCACTACACCTCCGTCGACGCCGGCGTGTTCGTCGTCGGGCACGACTTCCAGGGCAACGCCTGGTGGAACGAGCTGGCCATGGGGGCGTACGTGCAGCTCACCGGCGAGCAGGCCGGCCTCTACGAGGTGGTCGACCGCGTCATCGCCCCCGGCCGGGCGGCCGAGCTCGGCCCGGCGGAACAGTGGACCTGCGGCGACCGCTGCGACGTGATCCTGCAGACCTGCATCGACGCCAACACCGGATTCACGTGGCTCCGGCGGGTCGGCTGAGGAAATTTTTCGCGTCAACAGCCCAGGTGAGAGGGCGTTTCGACGCCAGTTGTACGCCTCTACTACAGACTCAGGTCGTTTCGGTCGGTCACCATAGGTGTGTGGCGATCGACGAGCAGACCACCACGAAGGCCCGGCGGAGTGCGTTTTTCGGCAGCACTCGCCGGGTCGTCGGTCTGCTGGCAGTCATCGCCGGCCTCGTCGCCGTCGGGCTGGTCGTCGTGCCCGCGGCGCTGCCGAACCTGGCGACGGCGATGCGCAGCAACCCCACCGTGCCGTTCATCGTGGCGCTGTTCTGGGTGCTCGCGACGATCGCGGCCATCACCGGCAAGCGGGCCATCTGCACCGGCTACCTCTCGTGGACCGAGACGGCGACCGCTCACGTCGGCGGCACCGTCGCCAACCGCATCGTGCCGGCGGGGGTCGGCGCGGCCGGCGTCTTCGCGGCGGCCCTGCACCGCGGCGGCGCCTCCAACACGGCTGCCGCCGGGGTCATCGCGCTGTGGGCCGTGGCCGGCGGACTCGCCCACGCGGGCGGACTGCTGCTGGGGGTCGCCTGGCTGCGCGAGGGCTGGAGCGGCCTGCTGACAGTGCTCGCGGTGGCCGCGGTGATCGTCGTCGCGGTGAAGCTGCTGGCCGGCTGGCTGTCCCGTCGTCGCGCGGCCCGTTCGGTTGGGGGACTGGCGCGGTTCGGTGCTCACCCGGCGGTCCGGACGGCTCCGGTTGCTTCGTCGCTGCCCGCCGTGGTGGCGCCGCCGTCGAAGTGGCGCCGGCTGGTGCTGACGTCGCGCGACGTACTCGCCTCGGTCCGCGCCCGGCCGGTCCTGGCGCTCGCCGCCTTGACCGCCCAGCTGGCTGCCGCCACCTGCCTCGCGACCGGCTTCGCCCTCGCCGCCGTCGGCTTCGGCGTCCCCATCAGCATCGGCGTGGCCATGGCGGCCTACCTCGCCGGCACCGCCCTGTCGGCCGCCACCCCCACCCCCGCCGGCATCGGCTCGGCCGAGACCGCCCTCATCGGGACCCTGATGCTGGCCGGCGCCAGCCTCGGCGAAGCCCTCCCGACGGTGTTCCTCTTCCGCGCCGTCATCCTCATCGCCCCGGTCGCCGCTGCGGCGCTGATGGCGGCGGCCTGGGTGTGCGTCCGGCTGCTGGCCGCGGCTCGGGCTCGTCGGCGTACGGCGCGTATGCCGCACCCGCATCTGCCGGCGCTGCCCGCCCTGCCCGTGGTGTTGGCCATCGAGCCGGCGGCCGCGCCGGACGCTGCCGCGCCCTGAGGTGGGGTTCCCCCCGTCCCCCTGCTGCCCAGTGTCTTAGCCGCGTGCACCCGCCTCAAGCGGACCGATGGCGCTTCGCGCGGGGGGACCGCTTGACCCGGGTCCCCGCGGCCAACAACCTGGCAGCTATCAGGGGGACGGGGGGAGTCTGGCGACGGGTGGGTGGTGGCTCGCTGGCTCGGTCGCCATTGAGGTCGGCCCTTTTGACGGCGTCGGGAGGGACTTTTCCTCGCTATAGCGGGGAGAACTCCCTCCTGACGGGCGTCGTGGGCGGGTTACTGCTGCTCTGGCGGTAGTAACCCGCCCTCGACGGCTCGTGGCCGTCCACGTGGTGGGATCTCGGGCGTTTTCTGGGCCGCCCACCAGGCTTGCCCGAGCCTCGACACGCCTGCAATCGTGTTGAGGCTCGGGTAAGCCCGGTGATGTAGCGGATCCTTGATGATCATCGGTGTCCACAGCCTCGCGCACCGCAAGATGACGGCGAGGCGTGCCCAGGGTCTCCCCGTCCCCCTGATAGCTGCCAAGAGACTGGGCAGCAGGGGGACGGGTCGCCCACCTCGAACCCCCGGCAGAACCTCAGTCCACCAGCGGCAACGAAGCGGACACCGTCGTCCCGGCTCCGGGGGGCGAGGCGACATCCAACCGGCCGTCGACACCGGCCAACCGGTCAGCCAGGCCGGCCAAGCCGTGGCCCTTGCCGAGGTGAGCCCCACCCCGGCCGTCGTCCGTCACCTGGACGTGCAGGACGTCCTCGACCCGCAGCACGGACACCGCGCACGACGATGCGTCGGAGTGCTTGGCCACGTTCGTCAGCGACTCCGTCACCACGAAGTATGCCGCGTTCTCGACCGCCGCCGGCAGCCGCTCGCCGTCGAGCAGGTCGACGTCCAGGGTCGTCGGGACGGGGCAGCGCGCCGTCGCCGCAGCCAACGCGGCCGGCAGCCCACGGTCCGTCAAGATGGGAGGTGCGATGCCGCGCGACACCGCGCGCAGCTCGGCCAGGGCCTCCTTGGTCTGCAGCACGGCCTCCTCGACCAGGGGCCGGGCGGCCTGCGGGTCGTCGTCGAAGCGGCGCTGGGCGGACTCGAGGTCCATCGTGAGCCGAACCAGACGCTGCTGCGGGCCGTCGTGGATGTCGCGCTCGACGCGGCGGAGCATCTCGGCCTCGGCGGCGACGACGGACTGGCGGCTGCGGCTCAGCTCCTCGGTGCGGGCGCGCAGGGCGGCGGTCTCGTTGGTCAGCAGCCCCCACGCCAGCGACGACTCCAGGGCGGCGACCCCGCGCAGGATGTGCGCCATGGCCAGCGGCAGTCCGCGGAACCCGCCGCCGCCGGCGATGGCCCAGGACAGCAGGATCAGCGGCGACAGCCCGATCGCGAAACCGAGCCAGATGATCGTCACCGACCAGGTGAACACCCGGACCGGGAGGATCAGCACGTTGTACAGCCAGTCGCGCCAGGTCTGCCGGTCGCGCAGGATCTCGAGCACGCGCGACAGTCCTCGCTCGCGGGGCGGCTGGTAGTACACCGGCCCCACGGAGCGCCGTTCCATGAGGCCGACCCGGCCCCGCTCGACCCGGGCGAACCAGCGGCCGGTGAGCAGCGTCGCGGCCAGGATGATCAGCCCGACGAACGCCAGCACGATCAGCCCGACGCCCAGGAAGAACCCGGTGATCATCAGCGCGAAGGAGAACACCGCAATGGGCATGCCCGGCACGAGATAGCCGAGGTCGCGGCCGATCTGGCGCCAGGTCACCCGCGGCCGGGTCGCCTCGTCGCTCATCGCGCGGTGCTCGCGGCCGGGATGGGCAGTTCGGCGGTGACGACGGTGCCACCGGCGGGCGGGCTGGCCACGTCGAGCCGCCCGTCGACACCGGCGAGCCGGTCGGCCAGGCCGGCCAGCCCGTGGCCCTTGCCCAGGTGCGCGCCGCCGCGGCCGTCGTCGGCGACCTGGACGTGCAGGACGTCGCCGACCCGCACCACGGACACCGCGCAGGACGACGCGTCGGAGTGCTTGGCCACGTTGGTCAGCGACTCGGTGACGACGAAGTAGGCGGCGTTCTCGATGGCCGACGGCAGCCGCTCGGCCAGGTCCGCACCCACGTCCAGCGTGGTCGGCACCGGGCAGCGGGCCGTCGCCGCCGCCAGCGCTGCCGGCAGCCCGCGGTCGGTGAGGATGGGCGGGGCGATGCCGCGGGAGACGGCGCGCAGCTCGGCCAGCGCCTCCTTGGTCTGCGTGACGGCGCCCTCGAGCAGCGGCCGGGCCGCGCTCGGGTCGTCGTCGAAGCGGCGCTGCGCCGACTCGAGGTCCATGCTGAGCCGGACGAGGCGCTGCTGCGGCCCGTCGTGGATGTCGCGCTCGACCCGGCGCAGGGTGTCGGCCTCGGCCTGCACGACGGCCTGCCGGCTGCGGCTGAGCTCGTCGGCCCGCGCCCGCAGAGCGGCGTTCTCGTTCGTCAGCATGCCCCAGACCAGCGACGACTCCGTCACCGCCATCGCCCGCAGCACGTAGGGGAGCGTGGCGAGGAGGACGACGCCGAAGGCGGTGTTGAGGAGGACGTCGGGGAGCCGGCCCTCGCCGAGGCCGATCAGCTCGGCCAGGGTCTGGTTCTCGGCTTCGTCGCCGCGCGGCAGGGCCCACTCCCACAGGGCGTACGTGACGCCGCCGAACGCGCCCGCCGTCCACGCGATGGTCATGGACCAGGTGAAGCAGCGGATCGGCAGGATGAGGATGCCGAAGCCCCACTCGCGCCAGGCGAGCGGGTCGCGCAGGTAGCTGAAGAGCCGGCCCAGGCCCTTGCCGGAGGCCGGACGGTGGTAGGCGGGACCGACGGGGCGGTCTTCCATGACGGCGACACGCGCACGCTCGGCGACGGCGAACCCGCGGGCGATGCCCAGCATGGCGATCCACACGACGAGGCCGAGGAACGCGAGGACGAACAGCCCGGCGCCGAGGGAGAACCCGGTCACCATGATCGTGAACGAGGCGATGGCGATGGGCAGTCCGGGCAGCAGGTACGCGAGGTCGCGGGGGACCTGCCGCCAGCCGGCGCTCGGCCGGTCGGTGATCTGCGTGTTCATGCCTCCAGCCTTCCGTGTGATTGCAGGGTAGACGAGCCGGTCAGCCCGTGAGTGCGAGGTAGGGCTGTCCCCACCCGGCCGATGAGGCGGACCGCCGCGACGAGCGCGACGGCCGCGCTGAGCAGCCACCACGGCAGGTCCGAACGCCACTGCGGCCCGAACCCGGCCGGGGGCGTGTACCCGGCCACTCTGACGGTGACGACGGCGACCAGCGCGACCGCGGGGAGGTGCCACAGGTAGACGGTGGCCAGCCGCGGCGCGAGCCAGGCCAGACCGCCGGCGACGGGGGCGCCGGCGGTCCAGCGGTCGATGAGCGGCCGGGCCGCCAGCGCCAGCCCGAGCTGCGCGGCGACGAACCCGAGCAGGACGGGGGCCGACGGCGTCGGCTGCGGTCCCGCGGGGCCGGGCCCCAGCGCCGCCAGCACGAGGCCGCAGGCTGCCACCGTCGCGCCGGCCGCCGCCACCGCCAGCCCGTGCACCGGCCGCAACCGGTCCACCGTGCCGGCCCGGACGAGCAGCCCGCTCTGGTACGCCGCGAGCCAGCAGGCCGCCACCGTCGCGACCCACCACCCGGCCGCGTCGAACAGGACCGCAGCTGCCGCCGTCGCCACCAGTTCCGCTCCGCGCCAGCGCAGGTGCAGCCGCAGCAGGGTGCCCCGGGCCAGCTCGCCCAGCAGCAGCGCGACCGGCAGCCACAGCAGCCGGGCCGCGCCGTCGATCAGCGGGACCGCGACGACGGCGAACGGCAGCGCCGGCCGGGCCAGCGCCGCCACCCCGCCCACCCCCGCGATGCCGGCCGCGAGCAGGGCGAGCGGCGCCGCGAGCACGACCGCCGCAGCCGGCGCCGTCGTCACCCGGCCGGTCCCCGGATCGGTCACCGGCAGCACCCAGTGCAGGGCGACGACGAGCGCCACCGCGGCCAGGCCGAGCACCGTGGCGAACCGGGCCGGTGGGGCGGTGGAGGGCACGCTCCCAGCCTGTCCGCCGCGGGCCGCCGGCACAGCCAGGCCCGCTCCACCATCGGGGGTGGGGCTGTCCCCACCCCCGGTCCGCGAGCCGGCCGCGCTAACGGGGTGTCAAGACGGCCGCCCGAAGCTGCTAAGAGGGCGTTAACCAGGCCATGACCAGGCCTTTCAGGTGGTTGTCTACCTACGCTGGCCCCGATAGGCGGGGCCTGGGCTTCCCTCAGGGGTGTTCATGCAAGACGTCGCCTACATCGCCCTCACGGTGGTCTTCTTCATCGCGATGGCGCTCCTCGCGGCGGGCGCGGACCGGCTCGGACGGCGCTACGGCTCTGACGCCGACGCCACTCACGCGGAGGCCGAACGGTGACCGCTGAGAACGTCGTCGGCCTGATCGTGGCCGTGCTGCTCGTCGGCTATCTGCTGGCCGCCCTGCTCTTCCCGGAGCGCTTCTGATGAGTGCCACCGCAGCGGGCCTGCTGCAGATCCTCCTTCTCCTCGTCCTGCTGGCTGTCGTGTGGAAGCCCCTGGGCGACTACATGGCGCGCGTGTTCACCTCGACGAGGCACCTCGCCGCCGAGCGCGCCTTCTACCGCGTCGCCCGGGTCGACCCGGAGGCCGACCAGCGCTGGAGCACCTACCTGCTCTCGGTGCTCGGCTTCTCCGCGGCGTCGGTCCTGTTCCTCTACGCGATGCTGCGGCTGCAGGACCGGCTGCCGATGTCGCTCGGCTTCACGGGCCTGACGCCGGACCTGGCGTTCAACACCGCGACCTCGTTCACCACGAACACGAACTGGCAGTCCTACGCCGGTGAGTCGACGCTGGGGCACACCGCGCAGATGGCCGGCCTCGCCGTCCAGAACTTCGTCTCCGCGGCCGTCGGCCTGACCATCGCCATCGCGCTGATCCGCGGCCTGACCCGTAGGGGCACCGACCGGCTGGGCAACTTCTGGGTCGACCTCACCCGAGCGGTCATCCGCATCCTGCTGCCGATCGCGTTCGTGTTCGCGCTCGTGCTGGTCGCGGGTGGCGTGATCCAGAACTTCTCCTCGCCCGAGGAGATCAGCACGCTGAGCGGCGCCACGCAGTCGATCGTCGGCGGCCCGGTGGCCTCGCAGGAGGTCATCAAGGAACTGGGCACCAACGGCGGCGGCTTCTTCAACGCCAACTCGTCGCACCCGTTCGAGAACCCGAACGCGTTCACCAACCTGATCGAGATCTTCCTGCTGCTGGTGATCCCGGTCTCGCTCACCCGCACCTACGGGGTCCTGGTGAAGGACAAGCGGCAGGGCTACGCGGTTCTCGCCGCCATGGCCGTGCTGTGGGGCGGCGCGCTGGTCGCCGTCACCGCCGCCGAAGTCAACCACCCCGGCACCGTGCCGCAGGCGGTCGGCGCATCCGTCGAGGGCAAGGAGGTCCGGTTCGACGTCTGGGCGTCCGCGCTGTTCGCGAACTCGACGACGGGGACGTCCACCGGCGCCGTCAACTCGATGCACGCCAGCTACACCGGCGCCGGCGGCGGCATGGTCATGCTCAACATGATGCTGGGCGAGGTCTCGCCCGGCGGCGTGGGCACCGGCCTCTACGGCATGGTCGTCCTGGCCATCCTCGCCGTCTTCCTGGCCGGCCTGATGGTCGGGCGCACGCCGGAGTACCTGGGCAAGAAGATCGGCCGGTACGAGATCACGCTCGTCGCGCTGAACATCCTCGCGATGCCGTTCGCGCTGCTCATCGGCGCGGCCATCGCGGCGTCGTTCGACTCCACCCGTGCCTCGCTGCTGAGCGACGGACCGCAGGGCCTGTCCGAGATCCTGTACGCGTTCGCGTCGGGCGCCAACAACAACGGCAGCGCCTTCGCGGGGCTGTCGGCCAACGTGCCGTACTACAACACCGCCCTCGGGCTGGCCATGCTCATCGGCCGGTTCGTCCCGATCGTGCTGGTGCTCGCGCTGGCCGGCTCGCTGGCCCGCCAGACGCCGACCCCGGTCACGGCCGGCACCCTGCCGACGCACCGGCCGCTGTTCGTCGGGCTGCACTCCGCGACGGTGGTCATCGTCGCCGGGCTGACGTTCTTCCCGGCGCTCGCGCTCGCTCCCATCGCGGTGGCGCTGACATGAGCGGGCTCAGATCCGAACCATCGGAAAGGAAAGAGACAGTGACGTTCGTCCAGGCCCCGGCCCCCGAGGCCGCCGCGCCCCGGGTCGGCGCCGGCCTGTTCGACCCCAGACTGCTGGTGTCGTCGCTGCCGGACGCGGTGCGCAAGCTCGACCCGCGGCGCATGGTGAAGTCGCCGGTCATGTTCGTGGTCGAGATCGGCGCGGCCTTCACGACCGTGCTGGCGATCACCGACCCGAGCACGTTCTCGTGGTGGATCACCGTCTGGCTGTGGATCACCGTGATCTTCGCCAACCTGGCCGAGGCCGTCGCCGAGGGGCGCGGCCGGGCCCAGGCCGCCACGCTGCGGGCGACGAAGCAGGAGACCCCGGCACGGCGCCTCACGGACGGCGTCGGCTCGCGCGAGGAGGTCGTCAGCAGTTCCGACCTTCGCCTCGGTGACTTCGTGGTCGTCGAGGCGGGCGAGGTCATCCCCGGCGATGGCGACGTCGTCGAGGGCGTGGCCAGCGTCGACGAGTCCGCCATCACGGGCGAGTCGGCGCCGGTCATCCGGGAGTCCGGCGGTGACCGCAGCGCCGTCACCGGCGGCACCAAGGTGCTGTCCGACCGCATCGTCGTGAAGATCACCGCGAAGCCGGGCGAGAGCTTCGTCGACCGGATGATCGCGATGGTCGAGGGGGCGGCGCGGCAGAAGACGCCGAACGAGATCGCGCTGAACATCCTGCTGGCGAGCCTGACGATCATCTTCCTGCTCGCCGTGGTGACGCTGCAGCCGTTCGCCGGGTACTCGGGCGAGCTGCAGTCGATGGTGGTGCTGGTGGCCCTGCTGGTCTGCCTCATCCCCACGACCATCGGCGCCCTGCTGTCGGCCATCGGCATCGCCGGCATGGACCGGCTGGTACAGCGCAACGTGCTGGCGATGTCCGGGCGCGCCGTCGAGGCCGCCGGCGACGTCAACGTGCTGCTGCTGGACAAAACCGGCACCATCACCTTCGGCAACCGGCAGGCCGTCGAGCTGCTGCCCGTCAGCGGTGTCGAGGAGCCGGCGCTCGCCGACGCCGCCCAGCTGGCCAGCCTGGCCGACCAGACGCCCGAGGGCCGCTCCGTCGTCGTCCTGGCCAAGCAGAAGTACGGGCTGCGCGAACGGCACACCGGCGAGCTGCCGGGCGCGACGTTCGTCGAGTTCACCGCGCAGACCCGGATGTCCGGCGTCGACCTCGCCGACGGTCACCAGGTGCGCAAGGGGGCGGCGGGCGCCGTCCTGGCCTGGGTTCGCGACCACGGCGGCCGGCCCGACATCGCGGTCGACGACGTGGTCGACGGCGTCGCCGCGGCCGGCGGGACCCCGCTGGTCGTCGCCGAGCTGCGCTCCGGTGAGGCCCGGATCCTGGGCGTCATCCACCTGGCCGACGTGGTCAAGACCGGCATGCGCGAGCGGTTCGACGAGCTGCGCGCCATGGGCATCCGCACCGTCATGGTCACCGGCGACAACCCCGTCACCGCGAAGGCCATCGCCGACCAGGCCGGCGTCGACGACTTCCTCGCCGAGGCCAAGCCCGAGGACAAGATGGCGCTGATCCGGCGCGAGCAGGCCGGCGGCCGGCTCGTCGCGATGACCGGCGACGGCACCAACGACGCGCCCGCGCTGGCCCAGGCCGACGTCGGCGTGGCGATGAACACGGGCACGTCGGCGGCCAAGGAAGCCGGCAACATGGTCGACCTCGACTCCGACCCGACGAAGCTCATCGAGATCGTCGAGATCGGCAAGCAACTGCTGATCACCCGGGGCGCGCTGACCACGTTCTCGATCGCCAACGACGTCGCGAAGTACTTCGCGATCATCCCGGCGATGTTCGCCGCGGTGTACCCGCAGTTGGATGCGTTGAACATCATGCGGCTGTCGACGCCGGAGTCGGCGATCCTGTCGGCCGTCATCTTCAACGCCCTGATCATCGTGGCGCTCATCCCCCTGGCGCTGCGCGGCGTGCGGTACCGGCCGCTGTCCGCGGCGTCCATGCTCGGGCGCAACGCGCTGATCTATGGGCTGGGCGGCATCATCGTGCCGTTCATCGGCATCAAACTCGTCGACCTGATCATTTCGGCGATTCCTGGAATCGGGTGAGTTCGTTGAATCTGGTTGGACTGATGCGGCAGAGCTGGGCGGGGCTGCGTGTCCTGCTGCTGTTCACCGTCATCCTGGGCATCGCCTATCCGCTGGCCGTCACCGGCGTCTCGCAGGTGGCGTTCGGCGATCAGGCCGACGGCTCGCTGGTGTCGCGCGACGGCGAGGTCGTCGGGTCGTCCCTGATCGGGCAGACCTTCGAGGGCGACGAGTGGTTCCACTCGCGGCCCTCGGCGGCCGGCGACGGGTACGACCCGCTCGCCAGCTCAGGGTCGAACCTCGGCCCGGAGAGCGCCGACCTGCTGGCGACGGTGGAGGAGCGGCGGGCCGCGGTGGCGTCCGAGAACGGGGTGGATCCGGCCGATGTGCCGCCGGACGCGATCACCGCGTCGGGCAGCGGCCTGGACCCGCACATCTCCCCGGCGTACGCCGAGATCCAGGTCGAGCGCGTGGCCGAGGCCCGCGGACTCTCGGCTGACGCCGTCGCCGAGCTGGTGTCGGAGCACACGCAGGGCCGGATCCTCGGGATCCTGGGCGGGGAGCGGGTCGACGTGCTCGAGCTCAACCTCGCGCTGGAGGACCTGGACGCGTCATGACGCGAGGACGTCTACGCGTCTACCTTGGTGCCGCGCCGGGTGTCGGCAAGACCTTCGACATGCTGTCCGAGGGCCACCGCCGGCGCTCGCGCGGCACCGACGTCGTGGCCGGGCTGGTCGAGACGCACGGCCGGCCGCACACCGAGGAGCTGCTCGAGGGCATCGAGGTCGTCCCGCGGCGTCCGGTCGTGTACCGCGGGACCGAGTTCCAGGAAATGGACCTCGAGGCGATCCTGCACCGGCGGCCCGAGGTGGCGCTGATCGACGAGCTGGCGCACACCAACGTGCCCGGCTCGCGCAACGCCAAGAGATGGCAGGACGTCGACGACCTGCTCGCCGCCGGCATCGACGTCATCACGACCGTCAACATCCAGCACCTGGAGTCGCTGAACGACGTCGTCGCCTCGATCACCGGCGTCACCCAGCGCGAGACCATCCCCGACGAGGTCGTCCGGCGGGCCGACCAGATCGAGCTGGTCGACATGTCGCCCGAGGCGCTGCGGCGGCGGCTCGCGCACGGCAACGTATACGCCGCGGAGAAGGTCGACGCCGCGCTGGCGCACTACTTCCGCGTCGGCAACCTGACGGCGCTGCGCGAGCTGGCGCTGCTCTGGCTGGCCGACCGGGTCGACGACGCGCTGGAGAAGTACCGCGTCGACGAGGGCATCGAGGCGCCCTGGCACACCCGCGAGCGGGTGGTCGTGGCGCTGACCGGCGGGCCCGAGGGCGAGACGCTGCTGCGCCGGGCCGCGCGGATCGTGGGGCGTGGGGCGGGGGGTGAGCTGCTTGCCGTCCACGTCTCCAGGAGCGACGGGCTGACGGGGGCGCCTCCGGGGGCGCTGGAGCGACAGCGGGCGCTGACCGAGACGCTCGGCGGCGAGTTCCACCAGGTCGTCGGCGAGGACGTCGCCGAGGCGATCCTCGAGTTCGCCCGGGGCGTCAACGCCGCGCTCATCGTCGTCGGTGTGAGCCGCCGTCCGCGCTGGCAGCTGTCGCTGCGCGAGGGCGTCGGCGCGCGCGTCGTCCGCGAGTCCGGGCCGATCGACGTCCACGTCGTCACCCACGAGCGGGCCGGTCAGGGCACGCTGCCGCAGCGGTCGGAGGTGCTGAGCCGGAACCGGCGCGTGCTGGCGTGGGTGTGCGCCGTGCTCGGGGCGGTCGTGCTGACCGGGGTGCTCGTGTGGCTGCGCGAGATCCACGAGCTGCCCATCGACATCATGATGTTCATGGCGCTGACGGTGGGCGTCGCGCTGCTCGGTGGGCTGTGGCCGGCCGTGACGGCGGCGGTCTTCGGCAGCCTGCTACTCAACTGGTTCCTCACGCCGCCGTACTACGAGTGGACCATCGCCGACCCGCAGAACGCGTTCGCGCTGGTGGTGTTCGTGCTGGTCGCGGTCGGGGTGGCGTCGGTGGTCGACCTGGCCGCGCGGCGGACGCTGCAGGCTTCCCGGGCCGGGGCTGAAGCCGAGACGCTGAGCGCGCTGGCCGGGTCGGTGCTGCGCGGCGAGAACACCGTCCTGGCGATCCTGGAGCGGCTGCGCGAGCGGTTCGGGATGGAGTCGGTGACGCTGCTGGAACGGCACGACACGCATGAGCTGTGGACGACGGTGGAGTGCGCGGGCGGGCGGCCGTGCGCCTCGCCGGAGGAGGGGTCGTCGGAGGTGATGATCTCGGAGCACCTGGCGCTGGCGCTGCGCGGGCCGGTGCTCGAGGCCGGTGACCGGCGGGTGCTCGAGGCGTTCGCCGCGCAGGCCACCGTCGTGCTGGAGCGGGAACGGCTGCGCTCGCAGGCGGCCGAGGCCAGGCGGCTGGAGGAGGGCGACGCGATCCGGACGGCGCTGCTGGCGGCGGTCTCGCACGACCTGCGCACCCCGCTGGCCACCATCAAGGCCGGGGTGACCAGCCTGCGCCAGGACGAGGTGTCCTTCGACGCGGCGGACCAGGCCGAACTGCTGGCGACGGTGGGGTCGGCGACCGACTCGCTGGAGCGGCTGATCGACAACCTGCTCGACCTGTCGCGGCTCGAGACCGACACCGTCCGGCCGGTGCTGCGGCCGGCGGCGTTGGACGAGGTGGTGCCGCGCGCTGTCGGTGGGGTGCCCGTCGGGTCCGTCGTGCTGGACGTGCCGGAGACGCTGCCGCTGCTCACGACCGACGCCGGCCTGCTGGAGCGGGCACTGGCCAACGTGGTCGAGAACGCCGTCCGCTACTCGCCCGACGGGGTGGCGGTGACGGTGTCCGCTGCGGTCGTGCGGTCCGACGTCGAGATCCGGGTGGTCGACCGTGGGCCCGGCGTGAAGGAGGCCGAGAAAGGGTCGATGTTCCGCCCGTTCCAGCGCCTGGGCGACGGCTCCTCCGGCGTGGGCGGGTCCGTCGGGCTGGGGCTGGCGGTGGCACGCGGCTTCGTGGAGGCGCTAGGTGGTTCCCTGACGGCGGACGACACTCCCGGCGGCGGACTGACGATGGTGCTGCGGCTGCCCTTGGGCTCGTCGGTCGGTGCGTCGTGAGCGGGCCGCGCGTCCTCGTCGTCGATGACGTCCCCGCACTGACCCGGGCGCTGGCGATCAACCTCCGTGCCCGCGGCTGGGACGTCGTCACCGCCGCCGACGGACGGGGCGCGCTGACGGCGGCGGCGGAACGCCACCCCGACGTCGTCGTCCTCGACCTCGGCCTGCCCGACATCAGCGGCCTCGAGGTGATCGCCGGGCTGCGCGGCTGGACCACCGTGCCGATCATCGTGCTGTCGGCGCGACAGGACTCGTCGGACAAGGTCCGCGCGCTCGACGCCGGCGCCGACGACTACGTCACCAAGCCGTTCGACATGGACGAGCTGCTCGCGCGGCTGCGGGCGGCCTGGCGGCGCTCGCTCCCTGGTGCCTCTGGCGAAGGCGAGCCGGTGGTGGTGGCCGGCGAGCTGCAGATCGACCTGGCGCGCAAGAAGGTGTCGCGGTCGGGCGCGGACGTGCGGCTGACACCGACGGAGTGGCACCTGCTCGAGGTGCTCGTCCGCAACGCCGGCCGCCTGGTGTCGCGCCAACAGCTGCTGCAGGAGGTCTGGGGGCCGGCCTACTCGCGCGAGACCGGATACCTGCGGGTGTACGCGGCGCAGCTGCGGCGCAAGCTCGAACCCGACCCCGCCCACCCCGTCCACCTCATCACCGAGCCGAGCATGGGCTACCGCTTCGAGGTCGGCTGATTCCTACGGTGCGTGGGGTTGGGACGGGGGGAGTCTGGCGACGGGTGCGGGGTGGCGACTTCAATTGCGTGGTTGTGGCCGGTGAACTCGCCCTCGAGGCCCGCGCCATCCCACGATGTGGGATTTCGGGGGCGTTTTCTGGGCCGCCCACCATGATTACCCGAGCCTCAATACGCCTGCAATCGTGTTGGGGCTCGGGTAATCGTGGTGATGTAGCGGATCGTTGATGATCATCGCTGTCCACGGCCCACCAAAGCGGGGCGAAACGGGCACGCGAAGGGGCGAGGCGTGCCCAGGGTCTCCCCGTCCCCCTGATAGCTGCCAGAGTTCTTGGTCGCGGGTGCACGGGTCAAGCCGAAGCCCCCCAACCACAGCAGCGACGTAACCACAGCGGGCGCCGGCTTGAGGCGTGCGCCCGCGGCTAAGACACTGGGCAGCAGGGGGACGGGGAGCCCACCTCATCACCCCGGCGAACCCGGCCGTGAAGATGATCGGCGGGTGGTGAGCGAGCACCGTCCTCGTCGCCATAGGATCGGACCCGTTCCCCGACCATGGAGTTCGCCATGCCCTCGATCAGTCGCGAGGAGGTCGCGCACCTGGCGCGCCTCGCTCGCCTCGACCTCGCCCCCGACGAGCTGGAGCACCTTGCCGGCCAGCTCGACCAGATTCTCGGTGCGGTCGCGCAGGTCACCGAGGTCGCGGCCGACGACATCCCGCCGACGTCGCATGCGCTGCCGCTGACCAACGTGTTCCGCGAGGACGAGCCGCGCGTCTGCCTGCCGGCCGAGGCGGTCCTGGCCGCCGCGCCCGCCGCCGAGGACGGCCGCTTCCGGGTGCCGCAGATCCTGGGGGAGGAGGCATGAGCGGCCTCACCCGCAAGACCGCCGCCGACCTCGCGTCCGCCATCGCACAAGGTGAGGTCAGCGCCGTCGAGGTCGCCCAGGCGCATCTCGACCGCATCGCCGCGGTCGACGGCACGGCCGAGGCGGGCGTGCATGCGTTCCTGCACGTCGACGCCGAGAGCGCGCTGGCCGCTGCCGCCGTCGTCGACCAGAAGCGTGCCAACGGCGAGGAGCTCGGCCCGCTCGCCGGCGTCCCGCTGGCGCTCAAGGACGTCATCACCACGGCCGACATGCCGACGACGGCCGGGTCGAAGATCCTCGAGGGCTGGCGGCCGCCGTACGACGCCACCATCACCACGCGGCTGCGCGAGGCCGGCATCGTCGTCCTCGGCAAGACGAACCTCGACGAGTTCGCCATGGGGTCGTCGACGGAGAACTCGGCGTTCGGCACCACGCGCAACCCGTGGAACCTCACCCGCATCCCGGGCGGCTCGGGCGGCGGCAGCGCCGCGGCGTTGGCCGCGTTCGAGGCGCCGCTGGCCATCGGCACCGACACCGGCGGCTCGATCCGCCAGCCGGCCGCCGTCACCGGCACCGTCGGCGTCAAGCCCACGTACGGCGGAGTGAGCCGCTACGGCCTCATCGCCTGCGCGTCCAGCCTCGACCAGGCCGGACCGTGCGCGCGGACGGTGCTCGACGCCGCCCTGCTGCACACCGTCATCGCCGGTCACGACCCGCTCGACTCCACCAGCATCGCCCAGCCGGTGCCCGACGTCGTCGGCGCGGCGAAGCGCGGGGCCGAGGGCGACCTCACCGGCCTGCGTGTCGGCGTGGTCAAGGAGCTCGGCGGCGAGGGCTACCAGGCCGGCGTCGAGGCCCGCTTCAACGACGCCGTCGCCCTGCTCTCGAAGCTGGGCGCCGAGGTCGTCGAGGTGTCCTGCCCGCACTTCCAGTACGGCCTCGCGGCCTACTACCTCATCCTGCCCAGCGAGGTGTCCTCGAACCTGGCCCGGTTCGACGCCATGCGCTACGGCCTGCGCGTCGGCGACGACGGCACCCGCAGCGCCGAAGAGGTCATGAGCCTGACCCGCGGCGCCGGCTTCGGGGCCGAGGCCAAGCGGCGCATCATGCTCGGCACGTACGCGCTGTCGTCGGGCTACTACGACGCCTACTACGGCCAGGCGCAGAAGGTCCGCACGCTCATCGCCCGCGACTTCGAGGCCGCGTTCGCGCAGGTCGACGTGCTGGTCTCGCCGACGACGCCCACCACGGCGTTCCCCATCGGCGAGAAGGTCGACGACCCGCTGGCCATGTACATGAACGACCTGTGCACCATTCCCAGCAACCTCGCCGGCAACGCGTCGGCGTCTTTCCCGGTCGGGCTGGCCGACGAGGACGGGCTCCCCGTGGGCCTGCACGTCATGGCGCCGGTGCTGGCCGACGACCGCCTGTACCTGGTGGGGGCGGCGGTCGAGAGCGCATACGCAGCGCAATGGGGGGGAACGTTGCTGGAACAGGCACCCGCGTTGGAGGGGATCGGCTGATGAACGTCAAGTACCTGGCCAAGTTCGGGGGATCGGCGATGGGCGCGGTGGGCGCCGCACGCAGCCTGACGAAGGCGCGCCGCGAGGGCGACAAGCTCCGCATGGTCGACGCGGTCCTCAGCATCCTGTCCGTGGCCATCACCATCGCGATCATCGTTCGCGAGATCCGCGAGGCCCAGGACGACAACAAGCCGCTGGTCGAGCTGAAGGACGACGAATGACGGTGACCACCGCGCTGCCCTCGTTCGACGAGGCCATCGCGACGTACGAGCCCGTCATGGGTATGGAGGTGCACGTCGAGCTCGGCACCGCCACGAAGATGTTCTGCGGCTGCTCGACGGCGTTCGGTGCGGAGCCGAACTCGCAGACCTGCCCGACCTGCCTCGGCCTGCCCGGTTCGCTGCCGGTGGTCAACAAGATCGCCGTCGAGTCGGCCATCCGCATCGGCCTGGCGCTGAACTGCAGCATCGCCGAGTGGTGCCGGTTCGCCCGGAAGAACTACTTCTACCCGGACATGCCGAAGAACTTCCAGACGTCGCAGTACGACGAGCCCATCGCGTACGACGGGTACATGGACGTCACCGTCGACGGTGTCGAGTACCGCATCGGCATCGAGCGGGCGCACATGGAAGAGGACACCGGCAAGTCGCTGCACGTCGGCGGCGCGACCGGCCGCATCCACGGCGCGTCGCACTCGCTGCTCGACTACAACCGCTCCGGCATCCCGCTGATCGAGATCGTCACCATGCCCATCGAGGTGCCGGCCGAGGTGGCGCCGGCCGTCGCGCGGGCCTACGTCACCGAGCTGCGCGAGCTGATCCGGGCGCTCGGCGTGTCCGAGGCGCGCATGGAGCTGGGCCAGATGCGCTGCGACGCCAACGTGTCGCTGCGGCTGCCCGGCGACCCGTTCGGCACGCGGACCGAGACGAAG